>CAVERO010000098.1:0-10641 GCA_963617915.1 Candidatus Methanomethylophilaceae archaeon
AGAAGGAGTTTTTTGAAGAAATCGGCGGCGGGAGTGGCTTTGTTCACGATCCTGCCACGTAATGTGTTGGGCGCCATGGGCGGTGACAAGAAATATGTCGCGCCGAGCGATCAGCTGACACGTGGAATCATCGGTACCGGCGGCATCGGAATGAGCAGTCTTCATTTTGTCAGCGACGAGCGCTGCCGCCTTGTAGCTGTCTGCGATGTGGACAGGAATCACCTTGACAACGCCTTGAAGAAAGGTGTAGAGAAGTTCGGGACAAAGCTTCAGGCCTACACGGACTGGAGGGAGTTGGTGCACGATCCGAATGTGGACATCGTCCACATCGCCACCCCGTCCCATTGGCACGGAATCATGGCAGTGGAGTCCTGCAAGGCTGGGAAGGACATCTTCTGCGAGAAGCCGATGACGAGGACAATCGGGGAGGGTCAGAAGGTCGTGGAGGCGGTGAACAAGTACGGAAGGATTTTCCGTCTGGACACCTGGTTCCGCTTCAAGGACACTTTCTACGGCCTAGGAACCACGGTCGAGCCGCTTAAGAAACTCGTGCAGAGCGGACTTCTGGGCTGGCCTCTGACCGTCAGAATCTCCGGCGCCACCGGCTTTACCTGGAAATTCTACTGGACTGGTAAGGAAAACCTTGTGCCTCAGCCTGTTCCTGCCGAACTGGATTACGACATGTGGCTTGGCCCGGCCCCTTACAAGCCGTACAATCCTCATCGTGTGCACCAGACCTTCCGCGGCTACTGGGACTACGAATCCGGCGGTCTGGGAGACATGGGACAGCACTACATCGACCCTGTCCAGTATATTCTCGGCAAGGATGACACCTTCCCTGTGAAAGTGGAGGTGGACGCTCCGCAGCAGCACCCTGACGCTGTGGGAATATGGCGGAGCATCACCTACACCTATGCCGACGGCTGCAAGATCATCCTTGAGGGCGAAGGCTTCGAGAGCAAGGGTAAGGTGCCTTACATTGAAGGCCCTAACGGCAAGGTTTACAAAGGATTCGAGTGTACAATCCCTAACGTGATGGATGTCATCAACTCGCTTCCTGACCCTGAACCTCGCCACACGGATTTCCTGGAGTGCGTCAAGACCCGCCAGAAATTCGCTTTGGCCGAGGACAACGGCCATCACAGCTGCACAATCGTCAACATTGGAGCGTGCGCCCTCAGGCTTGGCAGAACTCTGAATTTTGACCCGGACAAGCAGGTCTTCATAGGCGATGACGCGGCCAATCAGCTCATCAACCAGCCGATGCGTGCCCCTTGGGGTTCAATGATTCTCTAATATGTTACTGAATATGAAGAAGTTAATTACATCCATACTATTTCTTGCGGCTGCTCTGAACCTCAGTGCGCAGGACGCAAGGCAGAGAACAGTTGAAACCGTTGTCGCTGACGTGCTTGCGGCCATGCCGGCAAACAATGCGGCTGATTTCAACACACAGATTGCAGACCTCGCCGCCGCCGCTCCGGCATCGGTGGTGGAGACCGCAGGGATGCTCAAGCCTGCAGGCGAGGGCGTGAAGAACAATCTTTATGAATATGCTCTCACAGGTCTCGCAAGCTATGCTTCGGCCAACCCTCAGTGCGTGGACAAAGTCCGCGAGGGATTCGCCCAGGCCATCAAGGCCACAGCAGACAGCAACAACAAGGCTTTCCTGCTGAATCTGCTCCGTCAGATCGCGAAACCATCGGACGCACAGCTATTTAAGGAATATGTCAGTGAACCCGCTCTCGCCTCCGCGGCCGTTGGCGCTCTCGTGGATATTCCTGGAACAGAGGATTTGATTCTTGACCTTGTAAAGGAAGGCACGGCTGACAGGAAGCTGCTGGCCGCCGCCGCAGCCCGTAAGGGCATAACCGCAGCTGAGCCGTACATTCAGGAATGGGTCATCCCCGCAGCCCTGAGTTCCGACAAGGGTGACAACGCCTTCCTCTCCGCTCTCGCCGCCATCGGCTCCGAGTCTTCCCTGAATATTCTTAAAGAGAACTCGGCTTCTGAATATGCCGCTCTGGCCGTGAGGCTTGCCGACGGTTCCAAGAGCAAGGCGGTGGCCAAGGCGGCCAAGGAACTGATGGGCTCCGAGGTGTCCGCCTACAAGTCTGCCGGTGCGCTGGCACAGATGAAGAACGACCCTGCGAAGGCTTTGAAGGTCGTGTCGGCCGCACTGAAGAGCGAGGACATCAAGTACAGGAATTCCGTGATTGACAACGCCACTTCGATCCTTGGCGCGGGCAACCTCGTTCCGCTTTTCACAAAGAACTTTGCGAAACTGTCCTCTCCGGTCAAGGTTGATGTCCTCAACTGGTTCGGCAACAACAAGGTGTCCTCAGTGTCTGACATCGTGCTGGGTTCATTCTCCGAGGGTGGAGACATTGCCGCAGCCGCCATCGCAGCCGCCGGGAAGATCGGTGGAGACAAGGCCGCGAAGGCTCTCGTGGGACAGCTCGGAGGACAGAACGACGCAGCCGCTCTTGCCGCTCTGAAGTCTTTCAAGGGCAACTATCAGGATGACCTTCTCGCCGCCCTTGACGGCGCGAAGGACAACAAGACCCTTGGCAGCATCCTCAGCCTTGTGATGGCCAGGAAGATTTCCGCCGCCGCTCCGAAGGTATATTCATTGATAGACTCAAAGGACTCCGAGGCTTCGTCCCTTGCCAAGCTTGCGCTTGCGGACATCGTCGGAGTTAAGGACATTGACAAGGTTGGGGCTTTGCTTGACAACGCTTCCGCCTCTGACCTCGCCGCGTCTCAGAAGGCTTTGATAGCCGCTGTGCACACTCTCGCGCCGGCTGAACAGTATGCCAAGGTCAGCGCGCTCATGAAGAAATCCAAGAACGCCGCCGCCTACTATCCTGTTCTTGCCGCAACCGGCACGGACGAGGCCGTGAATGACCTTGCCGCCGCCTACAAGGCCGGTGACAAGTCCGCATTCGCCTCTCTGCTCGGAATCGACAACTTCAAGGCGGCTCCGGTTCTCGTCAAGATCGCCGGCTCGGACGCAAGTCTTGCGGACAAGGCGGTCAAGAGATATTCCTCACTTGTCTCACAGTACGAGACCGACATCGACAAGAAGCGCATCGATTTCGGCAAGGCTCTGGAGCTCGCGCAGACTCCGGCGGTGAAGAGGTCTATCCTTGGGTCTCTTGCTGCCGTGCCTACGATGAAGGCGTTCCTGCTTGCCGGCAAGTATCTGGATGACAGCGACCGGAGTGTAAGGCACACTGCGGCCGAATGTGTCAGGACAATCGCCTCCAAGACCAAGGAGGAGATCAACTATGCCGACCTCAAGTCCAACCTCGACAAGGCCGTCGTGATCTTCAAGGCCGCCGGCGGCGCCGATGACGGGTATGCTGTCGATGAGATAGGCAAGATTCTCGGCGAGGCCGAGCCTTCTCCTGTCTCACAGTTGACCGACGAGGAGCAGAAGCAGGGCTTCGAGATGCTCTTCGACGGAACGAACCTTGACAAGTGGCAGGGAGACCTTGAAGGTTACACTCCCGTCAATGGAACAATCTATGTGTCAGCCAACTACGGCAGCACGGGCAATCTCTACACCAAGAAGGAGTACCGCAACTTCGTCTATCGTTTCGAATTCTGCTTCCTGCGTGAGGGTGTGAACAATGGCGTCGGTGTGCGTACGCCGATGGGCGTTGACGCCGCCTATGACGGAATGTGCGAGGTGCAGATTCTTGACCACGACGCTCCGATGTACGCCAATCTCCGGGAGTATCAGGTCCATGGCTCGGTGTATGGCGTGATTCCGGCCAAGAGGATTGTGCACAAGCCGCTCGGAGAGTGGAGCACGGAGGAAATCCGTGTCGAGGGTGACAACATCAAGGTGACAGTCAACGGAGAGGTCATCGTGGACGGCAACATCCGCAAGGCCTGCAAGGGACACAATGTGGCTCCGGACGGCGGCAAGAAGAATCCTTACACCGTTGACCACAAGAACCACCCGGGAATGTTCAACAAGAAAGGATATATCTCTTTCTGCGGCCACGGCGAGGGCCTGAAGATCCGCAACGTCCGCATTCTTGACCTCGGCGACAAGAAATAGTAACGGACTGGCACTCAATTAAAAACACCTTTCTCTTTAGCTCTTTTTGACTAAAGGGGAAGGTGTTGGATGTTGATAATCATGTTGTTGTCCGCCACGATGTATGAGAACAAGGCTTTGAGGCGGACGGAGCAGGATTCGTTAGCAGTTCATGGCGCCGCAGCAGTGGATGACCTGACCGGAGACATAGCCCGAGAGGTCGCTGGCCAGGAAGAGGGCCACGTTGGCGACATCTTCAGGGGTGCCTCCGCGGCGGAGCGGAATCTGCTTCACCCATGCGTCGCGCACTTCCTCGGAGAGGGCGTTGGTCATGTCAGAGATGATGAATCCAGGGGCGATGCAGTTTGCCCTGATGCCGCGCGGACCCATCTCCTTGGCGATGGACTTGGCCAGACCGATGAGACCGGCCTTGGAGGCCGAGTAGTTGCACTGGCCGGCGTTGCCGGAAACCCCCACGACAGAGGACATGTTGATGATGCTGCCGCCTCTCTGACGGGCCATTATCGGGGTCAGGGCGTGGATGAAATTGAACGCTGACTTAAGGTTGACATTCAGCACGGCGTCCCACTGGGCCTCGCTCATCCTGAGCATGAGCCCGTCCTTGGTGATGCCGGCGTTGTTCACAAGGATGTCAATTTTGCCGAAATCGGCAAGAATCTGATTCACAACGTTGTGAGTCTCCTCGAAGTTGGCGGCGTTGGAGGCGTAGGCCTTTACTTTGTGGCCGAAAGCCTCGATGTCCTTGACCGTCTGTTCTCCCGCTTCATTGATGACAAGGTCGGTGAAGGCCACGTCCGCTCCCTCGGAAGCGAATTTCATCGCTATGGCCTTGCCGATTCCTCTTGCGGCGCCCGTTATGAGGGCTACCTTTCCGTCTAAAAGTCCCATAATATTCAAAAGTTGCTTAAAAAAAAATTCTGCACAAAAGCCCTCCGGCATATTCGGGTGGCTTGGCCTGGGGTGTCTGCCGCAAACTTCAGACCATAAGAAACGCTCCGGTCTGTTCCGTTCCGCCGCAAATCTCCGCAAAAGTAATCTATCTTGCCGCGATGCGCAAATCTTTGGGCCGCTATTTGGCGAAAGAATGGATGATGTGGCGGAAGGCACGGATAAAATGGCTATATTTGCGGCATCAACACTGTGAAGAAATGAGTGAAATACGCGACCCTCAGCTCTGGGAAAGCGGAGAGCTGAAGATAGAATGGGTAAGGCATCACATGCCGCTGCTTGAAGGTTTGGAGAAGGAGTTTAAGGAGACAAAGCCGTTCAAAGGGCTGAAAGTCGCCCTTTCAGTGCATCTGGAGGCCAAGACGGCGCATCTTTGCGAGGTTCTCGCCGAAGGCGGGGCGCAGATGTACGTCACCGGAAGCAACCCTCTTTCAACTCAGGACGATGTGGCGGCGGCTCTTGTGCACGAGGGTCTGAACGTCTTCGCGGTGCACGGAGCGACTCCCGAGGAATATGAAAGCGGCATCAGGAGGGTCATCGAGTGCGGCCCGAACATCATCATAGACGATGGTGGCGACCTTGTCACGATGATTCACGAACACTATCCGGAACTCATCCCGGATGTCATCGGAGGCTGCGAGGAGACCACGACCGGAATCCTCCGTCTGGAGACGATGAACCGCGAAAGGAGGCTGAGGTTCCCGATGATGCTTGTGAACAATGCTGCGTGCAAGCATTTCTTCGACAACCGTTACGGCACGGGCCAGTCCGTCTGGGACGGCATCAACAGGACCACCAACCTGATCGTGGCCGGGAAATATGTCGTTGTGGCAGGTTACGGCTGGTGCGGCAAGGGCGTGGCGATGAGGGCTAAGGGTCTGGGAGCGAAAGTCATTGTGACAGAAGTAGATCCTATCAAGGCGATGGAGGCCGTGATGGACGGATTTCAGGTGATGAGCATGGCAGAGGCCGCGGCGAAGGGCGAGATATTCGTGACCGTCACAGGATGCGACGATGTCATCACCAGGGAGCATTTCCTTGCGATGAAGGACGGCGCGATCTGCTGCAACGCCGGGCATTTCGACTGCGAGGTGAATGTCGCGCAGCTCAAGGAACTCGCCGTGCGCGAGAAGCCTGCGAGACAGAACATTCAGGAATATGACCTCCCTAACGGCCGTAAGGTTTACATCATCGCCGAGGGCCGGCTTGTCAATCTGGCCGCCGGCGACGGACATCCGGCGGAGATCATGGACATGTCGTTCGCAATTCAGGCGTTGAGCGCCAAGTATTTGGCGGACAACAGAATGGTTCTTGCAAGGGATTCCGGGGAGATGCTTCACTGCGTGCCCGAGTCCATCGACCGCGAGGTCGCCTTCAGAAAGCTGAAGGACTGGGGAATCACGATCGACACGCTGACTGCGGCGCAGCGGAAATATCTTTACGGAGAGTAATCGGACTTTTTTCAGGCGCTCCTTGAGAAGCCGTATTGCTGAACTGTCATTTAATACTCAACAATATGAGCCTAATTCCCATCTACACCTGGACAAAGGGCATCAGAAATTTTGAACATCGCAGGAAGATGTTTTCCAAGCAGCCTTGGGCGCAGGGAGTCCTGTTGCTCGGCTGCGTCGCTGTGGCGATGCTGCTTGCAAACCTTCCGTTCACCAAAGAGTTTTATCACAATCTGCTGGAGACGGACATCTCTTTGAGATTCCATAGTCCGGGCGGGGAAAGCATTCTGTTCCCCCGCGGAATGACCGTCGAGAGCTTCATCAACGACATCCTCATGACCCTGTTCTTCTTCACGGTCGGTCTGGAAATCAGGCGGGAGATGAAGAACGGGGAACTGTCCAGCAGGAAGAAGGCAATGATGCCTGTGATTGCGGCGTTCGGAGGAGTGGCTGTTCCGGCATTGATATTCACCCTTGTCAACAGCGGTTCTGCCGCCGCGTCGGGCTGGGGGATTCCCACCGCCACGGACATCGCCTTCGTCATCGGCATCCTGTCCATTCTGGGCGACCGTGTGCCCGTGTCGCTGAAGGTATTCCTGACGGCTCTGGCCATTGCGGATGACCTCATCGCGATTCTGGTCGTGGCTCTGTTCTACGGAGGCACGATTGATTTCGGACTTCTCGGAATCGCCGTTGTGCTTATAGCGGCCGTGCTGCTGATGAACAGGTTAGGGGAGAAACGAGGCTGGTTCTATCTGGTCCCGGCCATAGCGATCTGGTCGCTGTTCTACTATGCCGGCATCCATTCCACGATGTCCGGCGTGGTGATGGCGTTCCTGGTGCCGATGGCTCCAAGATTCAGCGAGGCCTACTTCCACCGCAAGCGTCGCCAGTACATCCGCAGGATAAAAGAATATGACGACATAGCCTCCACGTCTCCCGACTTCCCTAACGGCCCGCAGAGACACTGCCTGAGGCGTCTGTCAGCCATCTCAAGGGATTCCATCGGGATGAGCCAACGTCTTGAGCACGCACTCGGGCCGTGGGTCAACTTCCTGATCATGCCGATCTTCGCCCTCGCCAACGCCGGAGTTGAGATCACGGACGTGTCGTACTTCAACGTGTTCCAGTTCGACCCGGCCCTCGGCAGCGTGAGCATGGGAGTGTTCCTTGGCCTTGTCCTCGGAAAGCCTGTCGGAATCTCTCTCGCCAGCCTCATCGCCGTAAAGCTTCGTGTGGGCGAGATGCCGGCGAAGGCTTCCTGGGCCATGCTGGTGGCCGTGGCCTGCCTTGGTGGCATCGGATTCACGATGTCGATTTTTGTGGACACCCTGTCATTCGGCGACCAGATTCCTGAGGTCACAGCCCGTCTCCGCGACATGGGCAAGGTAGCCGTCCTGATGGGATCCCTCTGCGCCGGCATACTGGGCATAGTCCTCATCAACACCGTCCACAGGCTCGAATCCCGCAAGGCCGTGTAATAAAAGAGAGGAATTAATTCAAAACAGCTTCTTATTATCCAGCCTATATTCCCAGTTCGTCCTTCATAGAGCGGAGGAGGTCGAAGGCTTGGAGGGGGGTGATGTTGTTGAGATCCACGCCGGAAAGCTTGTCGCGCAGGGATTCGAGCGTCGGGTCGTCCAGCTGGAAGAACGAGAGCTGAAGGCTGCCGTCGCTCTCAAGGGTGCCGGCCTTGGTCTGCACAGGCTTCCTTACCTCACCTTTCCTTGCGCTGACAAGATGCTGGGAATCGTTCATCTCCAAAGCCTTGAGAGTGTTCTCGGCACTCTGGATCACCTCTTTCGGCATCCCGGCCATCCTTGCGACGTGGATTCCGAAACTGTGCGCCGTCCCGCCTTCCTTGAGCTTGCGCAGGAAAATCACCTGAGTCCCGACCTCCTTCACGGCGATGTGGAAGTTCCGGACTCTTGAATATGCTTCCTCAAGGTCGTTGAGCTCGTGGTAGTGGGTGGCGAAGAGCGTCTTAGCCCCGTGACCATATTCATGGATATATTCAACTATCGCCCGGGCGATCGACATTCCGTCGTAGGTTGAGGTGCCCCGGCCGATCTCGTCCAGAAGCACGAGGGAACGTTCCGAAAGGTTGTGCAGGATCATCGAGGTCTCCAGCATCTCGACCATGAAGGTGGACTCGCCCCGGGAGATGTTGTCCGTGGCTCCGACCCTCGTGAATATCTTGTCGAAGTACCCGATCCGCGCGCTGTCCGCAGGGACGAACGAGCCGATCTGCGCCAGCAGCACGATGAGGGCCGTCTGCCGGAGCAAAGCCGACTTGCCGGCCATGTTCGGGCCGGTCAGGATGATGATCTGCTGCTGCCTGTTGTCAAGGAATATGTCGTTTGGAACATATTCCTCACCCGTCGGCATCAGCGTCTCGATGACAGGGTGGCGGCCGGCCTTGATGTCAAGGGTCAGATCCTTGGTCATCACAGGACGGTTGTAGTGGTTGTCGCGGGCCAGCCTGGCGAATCCTGTCAGCACATCCAGCCTTGCGATGATCCTGCTGTTGGTCTGGATGTCCGGAATGCAGCTCTGGATTTCTGCCACCAGATCTCCGTAAATCTTGGTCTCAAGGGCGTAGATCCGTTCCTCCGCGCCCAGAATCTTCTCTTCATATTCCTTGAGTTCCTGGGTGACATAGCGCTCGGCGTTGACAAGGGTCTGCTTGCGGATCCATTCCGGCGGAACGAGGTCCCTGAAGGTGTTGCGGACTTCGATGTAGTACCCGAAGACATTGTTGTAACTTATCTTGAGCGAGGATATTCCTGTCCTCTCCGCTTCGGAGCGCTGAAGTTTCAGGAGGTAGTCCTTTCCGCCCGAAGAGATGCTTCGGAGCTCGTCCAGGTCTGGATTGACCCCCGGGGCGATGACTTCGCCTTTTCCCACAGCTGCGGCCGGTTCGGCTGCCATTGTCGAGGAGATCCGGCCAAGCAGTTCCGAGCAGTTCTTCAGCTTGCCGATGAGAGAGTCCAAGGCCTTGACTCCGTGACCTTTGCAGAGTTCGGCAATCGGCTCCATCCGGGCGAGTCCCCGCCCCAGCTGCATCACTTCGCGGGGGGCTATCCTGCCGGTTGCGGCCCGGGAGACGATTCTTTCGAGGTCTCCGATGTCGCCGACATATTCCTGAACCTTGTCAAGGTCTTCCCCGTCCTGAAGGAAGTGCTGCACGACATCATAGCGGCTGTCCAGTTCCTTGATGTCCATTACCGGCATCGCCAGCCAGCCGCGCAGAAGCCTCGCTCCCATAGGTGACGAGCATTTGTCGATGACGCTGACCAGCGAGACCCCTTCGCCGCCGGCTGAGGAATTGAATATCTCCAGGTTCCTCATCGTGAACTTGTCCATCCACACGAACTTCTCCCCGTCGATTCTGGAGATCGAGCAGATGTTCTTCAGCCCCGTGTGCTGCGTCTGCTCCAGATAGACCATCAGCGCGCCGGCCGAGCAGATTCCCAAAGGGAATGCGTCCACGGCGAATCCCTTGAGGGACTCGACATTGAACTGCTTCTTGAGCCTTTCGACGGCGGCGTCGTAAACGAAGGCCCACTCCTCGATCGTGGAGATGTAGAGATTCTCCCCGTACTTCGCCCTGACACCCTTCTCGTAGCCTTTCTGGACAACGATTTCCTTGGGGGCCAGAGAGGCCAGCAGAGTCCCGATGTAGTCCAGAGAACCTTGGGCGACTTGGAACGAGCCTGTGGACACGTCCAGAAAAGCCGCGCCGCACCCGTCCTTGTCAAAGGTCAGGCCGGCGAGGAAGTTGTTCTCCTTCTGGTTCAGAAGCTGGTCGTTGAAGGCGACGCCCGGAGTGACCAGTTCCGTGACACCCCGTTTTACAAGCTTCTTGGCGAATTTGGGATCCTCCAGCTGGTCGCAGACAGCCACCTTGTAGCCCGCCCGGACAAGCTTCGGAAGATAGACGTCCAAGGCGTGGTGAGGGAATCCGGCCATCTCGATGTAGCCTTTGTCCCCGTTGGATTTCCTGGTCTGGACGATGCCCAGGACCTTGCTGACCAGCACCGCGTCATCGGAGTAGGACTCGTAGAAGTCCCCGACCCTGTAAAGCAGCACCGCTTCCGGATGCTGCGCCTTCACAGAGAAAAACTGTTTGATCAGCGGAGTGTCCTCCGGCATCTTACCTTTCGCCAT
>CAVERO010000099.1:0-10322 GCA_963617915.1 Candidatus Methanomethylophilaceae archaeon
TTGTCATAGTTTCTTAAGCCGTTTCTATCCATAGGACGAAATGATTAATGATTATGGGTGCTAAGTTAAGAAATTCCGATGATTATTGCTAACTTTGTCTAATTATGCGTAAATCATTCATCTTGATGAAAAGACATTTTCTTTGCGCCGTGCTCGCGGCGGTTCTTTTTTCAGTCCTCCCGGTGGAGGCTCAAATCCGTGGTTTCCGTCAGGAACAGCTGAAGGAATGGGAGTTCAGCAAGGACGGCTCTTCTTGGGAGGCAGTGGCCGTGCCGCACTCCTATAACGCCGAGGACGGGCATTCCCCGCAATACTACCGTGGCAAGGCTACATATCGGTGCGATTTGAGAATCAACGACATGAAGAAGAACTACTATCTTCTTTTCGAGGGTGCCGCCCAAGCCGCGGTCGTCTCGGTCAACGGTGAGCAGGTCGCCGCCCACAAGGGTGGCTACACGCCATTCACCGTGAACATAACCGAGGCCGTGAGGAAAGGTGTCAACAAGCTAGAGGTTGTCTGTGACAACACCGAGGATGTCGCTATGGCGCCTGTGACGTCAGATTTCAATAAGAACGGCGGTCTGCATAATCCTGTCTGGCTTCTGGTCATGGACGATGTCTATCTGTCTCCTGAGGATTACGGCATGTACAGGCTCCGCTGCGAGATTCCTGAGGTTTCCCGGAAGAAGGTGGTCACGAATGTCAGGGCGAAACTCGTCAACTCCGGCAACAAGGACGCAAGCATTCTGGTGCGCGTCCAGCTGCTTGAGGCGAACGGCGTTCTCGGCTATCAGGCTGACCGTGAGGTGCCTGTAAGGGCTTTCTCTGAATATGACTTCGACCACGAGTTCATTCTTTCCGGCCTTCACCTCTGGGACGGAATGAAGGATCCTTACCTCTACACCCTGAGGGTGGAGCTTTTCAAGGGAAAAAGAATGATGGACATAGCTGAGACCAAGATCGGCTACCGCTCGATCGAGATGGATCCCGAGCGCGGTTTCATTCTCAACGGCCGGCCTTATCCTCTGCGCGGCGTGGCGATGCATCAGGACTCGGACGGCAAGGCTTCAGCGTTGGCACAGGCCGACTATCGCCGCGACTACCGCATCGTCAAGGAGCTTGGAGCCAATTTCCTGCGCCTTGCGCATTATCCGCACAACGACTTTGCGTTCCAGCTGTGTGACTCTCTGGGCATCATCGTGCAGACCGAAGTCCCTTGGGTCAACGTCTGCGGAACGGACGCCACCCAGAGCTATTTCAACAACATACACCATCAGATGAAAGAGATGGTCAGCAACCTCTACAATCACCCGTCCATCGCATTCTGGGGGATGTGGAACGAACTTGACACATGGGGCAACAACAACGATCTTCAAGGGCAGTTCGACGCGGAACGAGTGGGCAGGGAGACCGAAAGGCTTTACGACTTCACCAAGAAGCTGGACCCGTACCGTTTCGTGGGTTTCACCGACTGCTCAAGACTTGCCCGGGATGGTTATCCTGCCCTTAAGGGCGACTTCTGCTCGCAGAACATCTATTACGGCTGGTACTGGACACCGAACGATTTCAGCGGTCTTTCCACAGCCATGAAGAAACTTCACACAATGAAGCCCGACACTCCTTTCAATGTCTCTGAATATGGCGTCGGCGTCAACCCTTACTGTCACGTGTGGAATCCTGCCGAGGCGGTCCGCGACAAGGAGGATGACTCACGGCATCCCGAGGAATATGGCAACCTTTTCCACGAGTCTTACGCCCGCCAGATCAAGGCGATGCCGTGGCTGAACTTCACTTCAGTCTGGGTTCTCTTCGATTTCCCTGTGGCAAACCGTCAGGAAGGCTACATGGACTCGGAAGATGGTGTCAAATTTGTCAGGAACAACGACCGTAAGTACATGAATGACAAGGGGCTTGTCACACGTGACCGTCAGACGAGAAAGGATGTGTTCTATCTTTACAAGTCTCTTTGGAACAAGGACGAGACCACCGTTTACATCACTTCACGCCGGCTCAATTATTTCCCTGCCGGGGAGGATCTGCGCATCAAGGTTTATAGCAACGCCAAGTACCTGACCCTCTACCAGAACGGCCGTCAGGTCGCCCGTCTGACATCGTCCGGAGAGTCCAGCGGTGTCGTCTGGACATTCCCGGCCGTCCGTCTCAAGACCGACGAGGACACATTCAAGGTAGTCTCCAACAATGGAGTCACCGATGAGATAATCCTTAAGAAAGCGAAATAGCCATTCAGTTTTTGAAGTGGATTCAATGTTCAACCATCTCATCCAGATCCGGGCAGACCTTTCCTGTGCGCAAAGGTAGGTTGGACACTCGAAGAGATATCTGATTGGATTCGGGGGTGGAAAGCCACTTATCGCCCCAAGCCAGCACACATACTATCCAAAACCGGATAGCGGCGGACTATTTACCGTTCCGTCGTGGTGCCGACATTCTGCATTCGGACGGTGTCATTCCCGTCTTTCTTTTGAAGAATGTGCTGAAGTACCGGGACGAAGCGAATCCGATTCTGGAGGAGATCTCCGTGAAGCTGAGGTCGGTGAATCTCACTAGTTCCTGCGCCTGTTCTATCCGCACCTTGTCAATATATTCCTTGATGCTCGCTCCTGTGATCTGTTTCACTCTCTTGAACAAGGCCGAGTGACTGATTCCCAGTTCACGGCATATCAGATTGATGTCCATGTCAGGTTCGTTCAGGTTCAGCTGCACGCAGTGGCTCAGTCTCAACAGGAACGCGTCATCTTCTGATTTACGTCGGAGCATATCCAACTCCCTTCTCATGTCTTTCATCGCATTGCGGTTCCATCTCACAATCCAAAAGACAAGGGCCGCGGTGAAGGCGAGAACGAGGAGGATTCTGAATGCCAGTGATTTGTACCAGGGCGCCGGAACCGTGACTGAAAGAGCCCTGTACCACTTTGTCTGGCTTTCATCGGATGAAGCGAGAGCCACATCAATGGTATATTTCCCGGGACGAAAGTTTCTTAATGTGAAGTATGGGGAATATTGCCGCACGGTGTCGAGCCCGTTGACCCGGAAAAGAAACAACCTCCGTTCGAACAGGTCATCCCCTTTGGCGTGGACATCGACACTTATTGAGGCTGTCGTCCATTTCACTTTCAGATTGTCGCCCATGCACAGTCCCGGGTATATGCGGGAATTTACGGAAACATCCGAGAGCTCTATTTCCGGAAGAGTGCCTTCTGTGGCAGGCTCTGTGCTGTTTATGACCATCAGCCCGTCCATTCCGCCCAAATAAACGGTCCCGTCAAGCGACACAAGGGTGGCCTTTGGCCTGAATTCATTCGAGTAGGCACTTTGGGGAAAGCTGTAACTCCTGAAGCTTTTGTGGTCACTGTTCCACAGATACAAGGCGTTGTCTGTGCCGACCCACACGTGTGAGCGTTCGGAAGCGACCGTCGCCGATGACGAGAACAGGTCTGTTCCGAGATGAGAGGAAATTCCGTTGGAGGGATTCAGGGAAAACACCCCGCCGTTGGTGGCTATCCATAGAATTCCGCTGTCGGAATAAGTCACGTTTGATATTCTGAGACCGGGCGGAACTTCGTGGATGACAGCCACAGAATCCGAGTCGTAATACACACCGTATATCCGTTTGCCGTCGTAAAGGAAGGAACGCTCTGTCGAAGACCTGACGGCGGACAACGGGCTGTCGAAGGTTGTCGGGATTGAAAGCTCGCGCACAGACCCAGACACCGGGTCATACCTGAATACAGCCCGGCTCAGCATAAGAACCGTCCCCGAGATTTCGTCATGGAGATTCAGAGCGTTTCCTGAGTACACGATGTAATTGTGCAGTTCATTATTATGAACCTTGAATCTGGTAATGTGTCCGTCGGTCCTGTCCAGCAGGAATATCCCGTCCGAAAAAGCCGAAATCATAAGTTTGTCCCCGGAGAACCCGGCGATGTCGGCTATCTTCATCCCTGATGTTGACGGAAACCATTTGAATTCCTGACTGTCTGCGAGAAAAAGATTCACCCCGCCCCCATCAGTCCCTATCCAAAGGTCGCTCTGCCCGCTGCTCTGATAGACGCAGAGCACTCCGTTGTCACTCAGGCCATACTTCTCGTATGGCACGGCTTTGAAGGTGCGTATCGGTACATCCCTCACAATGAAGGCTCCACCGCGCACCCTTATGCCCCAAATGTTTCCGAATGGGTCGGATATGACTTTGAGGATAGAATTGTAAGGGATCGAATTGTCATCCCCGATCCGGTTTTTAAGGCAGTCGATATTCCCTGTGGACGGAGTGAGTATGCAGATGCCGCCGCCGTCAGTCCCCATCCACAGATTGCCGTCCTTCTCAAGCATGGACAGGATTATGTCGTTGCTCAGGTTTGAATCCCCGGTGGAGTAGGACGCCAGAATGTCTCCATTCAGGCTGAAGCATCTGATTCCGGCATTGTACAGGCCAACCCAGATGCGGCCCCGGGAATCGACAAGCATCGATGTCATGTGGAGATTCTCTGTCGGGAACGGAGTCTTGAAGCATCCGCTGTCGGGCTCCACAAGCCTGAACCCGTTGAAGCGGCTTCCGCATAAGACGCTGCCGTCCAGCAGCCCTTCAATATACGCTATTCTGAAACCATCGCCGAAACAGACGATAAGCTCCGGTTTCATCGTCTTGAAGTCAAAGCGGTACAAAGACTGTCCCGCCCCTATCACGAAGCCGTTTGGACACGGGCAGGAGACAGTGCCTGATATTCCGAACTCCCTTACCGCGTCAGTTTTCCTGTCGTACACGATCAGTTCATCACCCGTGAGCGCCCATATGTGTCCGGACGAGTCCGCGCGCACATCGATTATTTCTTTGTCCAAAGCGTTGTGGCCTGTTATTATGGCGCTGAATTTCCGGCATTCGTAGCCGTCGAACCGGTACAATCCCTTTTTTGTGCCGACCCAAAGGAATCCGTCCCTCTCGGCAAACAGGCAGTTCACCCTTAAAGGAAAGCCCGGAATCTGTTGTGTCGTGGTGAAGGTGGGTGAACCTTTTCCGGTCGCGAGGATTCCCGGGAAAAATAGCATGACAACGAGCAGTGTCCCCACTATTCCTCTGTCGAGTATGTTTTTAACCGCCATATTTGTTGATAATCGAACATAAATATAATGATTTTCAAACATGTTCCGCATCAGCGTGTAATTATTTCAAGTTATTTTTGTGACAACACACTAATACAATCTAAATCTATGAGTTCTAAACATCTGTTCTTATCAGTCATGGGTTTTCTGCTGAGCCTGACAACCCTGGCACAGAATCGCGAGTTGAAGGGGGCCGTGGTGGACAAAGCCGGTTTTCCGGTCATCGGAGCCAGTGTGGTCGAGGTCGGCGGCGGTTCTCCGGCGAATGGCGCTGTCACCGGACTTGATGGAGAATTCGTTCTCAATGTCAAGCCGGGAGCGACTCTCTCGGTTTCCTGCATCGGCTATGTCACCAAGGAAATCAAATCCGGAACCGAAAACAGCATTGTTGTGGTCCTTGAAGAAGACAAGGAACTTCTTGACGAGGTCGTGGTTGTCGGCTACGGCGTTCAGAAGAAGGTCAATCTCACGGGAGCTGTCAGTTCCGTCAAGGGTGAGGAGTTCACCAACCGACCTGTAGCGGATGTCGCGCAAGCTCTGCAAGGTCTTGTCCCGGGGCTGACGGTCTCCAACTCTGCCGCCGGCACTCCAGGCTCCACAACCACAATCACTCTCCGCGGCCAAGGTAATCTGAGCGGGACCGGCACTCCGTACGTTCTTGTTGACGGTGTGGAAATGAGTCTCGGTGATGTCAATCCCAACGATGTGGAGAGCATTTCTGTTCTGAAGGATGCCGCAGCCTGCGCCATCTATGGCGCGCGTGCCGCCTATGGCGTTATCCTCGTTACTACAAAGAAAGGAGATAAGGGAAAGGCGAGGGTCAGTTATCAAGGCAATGTGGGTTGGTCTGCCCCGACCATTCTTCCGAAGATGGTGGATTCGTACACTTTTGCGCAGTACTGGAACCAGGGTGTTACCAACACCGGCATGGCCAACAGAAAGTACAGTGACCAGAAACTTGCCTTGCTCAAGCAATTCTGTGAAGACTCGTCTTCGGTGGATCCATGGCAGGAACTGTCCGCCACCGCTTCGATGAACCCGGCGTTCGAGAACTCAGAGTCGGGCATCGGCAACACCGACTATTTCAGTCTTCATTACAAGGACTGGGCTTTCAAACAGCGGCATAATATCAGCCTGGGAGGCGGCACCGAAAAAGCTTCCTACTACATCAGCGGAGGTATGTACAATGAGGACGGCATCTTAAGGTTTGCGGACATGGGACACAAGCGCTTCAATTTGTCGGCAAGAACAAGCGCCCAAGTCAACAAATGGCTTAAGGCTTCGTTCAGTACCAAATTCATCAACTCCACCACAGACTCTCCTTTCGGGGACGGAGGCTTGAGCTATGGATTTTTCCACTCTCTGGCGCGTTTCCGTCCTACAGTCCACTACATTGATCCGAACGGCAACTTCACGGAGCTTTCGATGGTCCCTTATTTAAGGAGCGGGACATTCACCAAGAGCAAGGCCAACAGTTTTGAGATCACGACTGGCCTTCAGGCCAACCCGCTCGGGAACTGGTTCATCAACTTTGACTATACCTATAAATTGAGGGCTCAGAGATATGAGGCGCTGAACACCGCTCCGCTGATTTATGGCGCGGATGGCCTGTCAACCAGTTACGGAGTCAGAGATGAACTCGGTGTGGCCAAAGACGGCCGATACACCCGTTCCAACACCGACATAAACTATCAGACACTCAATCTTTATACCAATTACAGTCTGACCTTGGGTTCTGACCACAATCTCTCGTTCCTTCTCGGGTGGCAGGAAGAGCGGTTTGACCATGCTTACGGGAAGAATTCCGTGACCGGGCTCTATTCGACCACAAATCCGAACGTCGCAATGGGCACCGGTGATCCGGTCGTTGCCGACAATCGCTATGCCTGGGCAACTATGGGCTTCTTCGGCCGTGTCAACTATGACTACAAAGGCCGCTATCTTCTGGAGGTCAACGGAAGGTATGATGGATCGTCACGATTTGCCGCTGACCATCGCTGGGGTTTCTTCCCTTCGGTTTCCGTGGGTTGGAATATTCATAAGGAGAATTTCATGAGCGGTGCGTCATCCGTCCTGTCGAACCTTAAACTGCGTGGCTCTTACGGCCTGCTCGGCAATCAGGCAGGAGCCGGGGTCTATACTTTCGCATCCACCATGGAGCTTTCAAAGAATCTTGGAGGCTACATTTTCTCCGATGGGCGTCACAGTTATACGATGGCTCCGGGAGTGATCGATCCCAACACAACTTGGGAGAAGGTCACCAATGTCAATGCAGGTCTTGATTTCGGTTTTTGGGGCAATTCGCTGACAGGCTCCTTTGACATCTTCCGGCGCGATACCAGAGATATGCTCGGCCCGGGTGAGGATTATCCGGATTTCTTCGGTGCGACTGCTCCTCAGACGAACAATGCCCGTATGCGCAACCGAGGGTGGGAATTTGCGGTTGACTACCGTGGCGCGATCGGCCGTGATGTGCGTTATGCGGTCGGAGCATCGGTAGCTGACGCCACTGCGGTCGTGACCGCATACGAAAACCCTACCAAGACAAATCCGGCCGGTAACTGGTATGTCGGCAAGAGTGTCGGCGAGATCTGGGGCTACAGGTCTTCAGGACTTCTTAAGAATCAGGCTGAAGCCGATGCCTACAACTCCAGCTATGACCTTTCTTACATCAGTTCGTCTCTGTGGACTCCAGGTGATGTAGTCCTGAACGATCTGGACGGCAACAAGAGAATTGACAGGGGCAGAAATGTGCTTGGTGATATGGGTGACATGGCGATAATAGGTAACACCACCCCACGATACAACTATACGTTTAACTTTCTGATTGGATGGAAGGGGCTGAGCCTGAGCGGATTGTTTCAAGGTGTGGGCAAACGTGACTGGTGGCCTGGCGGCTCCTACTATTTTTGGGGATGGGGACCTTTCGCGCAGGTTACTGTCTTTGAAGAGCATCTGGACTATTGGAGTGAGAGCAATCCAGGCGCTTACTATCCGAAACCTTACATCCACAACGCTGGCGGAATCGGGGTTTACAACAACAAGAACAAGCAGGTGACCGACCGTTATCTTCAGAACGCCTCATACTTGAGACTCAAGACCCTGACACTGTCTTATGACCTTCCTTCAAAGTGGCTGGAGAGGATCGGGGTCCATAAGGTACAGGTGTACTTTACCGGTGAGAATCTCCTGACATTTACCAAACTTGCCGGGATGTTCGATCCGGAAGGCATATTCACATACAATTCTTACACCTCTGAAGGCGGCAAAAACTATCCGATGAACAAGGTGGTGTCCTTCGGGGCGGTCATTAACCTCTAAATCACTGACATTATGAAAACAAGAAATATAATCGCAGGTCTGCTCATCACATTTGGCCTGTCCTCCTGTTTCAGTCTTGACCTGACTCCGGAAGGAGTGCTCTCCACGGCTGACCCTTTCACTACCACAGGTGAGATGCAGAACTATGTCAATCAGTTCTATGAGTCCGCCGTACAAGTGCAGAATATGACGGCCGGAGGCGGAAGCGGAATATGCGGTACAGACATCAACAGCGATAATATGGCTGCCAGTTCTCCTGTCACCAGGATTAACGGAGGATTGTCGGTGGCCGACGCTTCGGCTCTGTCCTATTATACCAATATCAGGAATGTCAATTTTTTCCTGAATAATCTTGGCAATTATCCGGACCAGTCCCAGTCCGCTTTCCGTCAGCTTGTGGGTGAGGGCTATTATTTCAGGGCTTGGTACTACTTCCAGCTTCTCAAGAACTATGGGCCGGTGTCTATCGTGAGGACCCCGCTTGACCCTGATTCGGAACAGATGAAACTTGCAAGGGACAAGCGTACGGATGTGGCAGACTTCATCATTGAGGATCTGAAAACCGCCATTGATAATCTTGGTGAGCAGTCCAGCTGTGCGTCCATGAGAATCCACAAGGATGTCGCCCGCGCATTCCTCAGTGAAGTCGCTCTATACGAAGGCACGTGGGAAAAGTACCATAAGGCGAAAAACGACAAATTCTTCGACGCTACTGTGACAGATGCGAAAATAAAAGGTTACCTTCAGACGGCCGCGGATGCGGCCAAGGACGTGATGGACAGGAATGTCTGGTCAATCTCTACCAGCGGAGGTACGTCCGATGCATACCGGTCGGTTTTCGTGGTCGAGGATCTTTCCTCCAACAAGGAGATTCTCTGGTTCAAAAGGTATGACGGAGATCTGGTCGGCAACAGCGTGGACCGCTACCTGAACACGGGAGGAGCCGGTGTCGGAGCGACCGCATCCCTTGTGGATGATTATCTGACAATTGACGGAAGACCTTTTGTGGGCGAGGAGCGGGAGAATGCCAAGAAGCGTTACGGAGAAGAACTGCTACCCTCTGTCAGGGATCCAAGGCTTGCGCAGACGATTGCAGCTCCGGGACAGAAAATCCATCCGGATGGAACCATCCTGCGCTACTCTCCTCTAAACGGCAACGGGTCAGCCTACGGCACCAACACCACAGGCTATAGCATACTCAAACATAATCAGATTGACTACACCGGCAACGTGGAGGCGGAGAACAAGGGTTCGACTCCTGCCATTCAGTATAGGTATTCCGATGTCCTGCTGAACTATGCAGAGGCTCTTGCGGAAATGGACGGAGCAGGGAACGCCTCAAAGATCATCGCAGCGGTTCAGCCGCTCCGTGACCGTGTCGGGATGCCTTCAATGGATTTCAACAGGGAGTATAACACCGACTCAAGCTATCCATTCCGGAATCTGGACAGATACATACAGGCAGTACGCCGAGAAAGAAGGGTTGAACAGGCCTTGGAGGGCAAGCGTCTGACGGACATTTTACGCTGGGCCGCTGCGGAGGAACTGCTCCGGGGCTGGTGGCCTACGGGAGCAAGATATGTAGGAACAGACCTTGAAAAGCATTTCAAGGACCAATTGGTCATAGGCACCAGCATATTTGTCAATGCGAAGGGCGACATTGTCCCTCTCAATCCTTCCACGGCGGCGTACAATGGAGGTTATGGTTTCAGACTTGACAGAGACTATCTTCTGCCGGTTCAGGAGCGGATGATTTCACTAACCAACGGTTTGTGGGACCAGAATCCGGGTTGGTAATATCTTGAGATAATGAAAGGTACAAAAAAAACATCGATTTCCGGAGTGGCGGCCATGTCGCCGCTCTGGGCTTTCCTTGCCGTCGG
>CAVERO010000100.1:0-7603 GCA_963617915.1 Candidatus Methanomethylophilaceae archaeon
AGCCGCTCACTTCGTACTCCACGCGCTCGATTCCGTCGGCGTATTTAGGTATGTAGGCTATGGAGCTGAGGGCTTTGAGACCGTCCTGGATCTCCTGCACCTCCTGCTGAAGAATTAAAGCGAGTTTCTCCGCATTATCCGCGTGGAGTTTGACGGCATGGACTATATCGTTTATCGTCTTGATCTCGGCCTTGAACTTCGCGTCCAGTGTCCCGTTGTTCGCTGTGATGGCTTCGCTTATGGCCTGAGTGTAGGCAGCCGTGATTTCAGTCTTCTGGTCGGCGAGGGCCTTCTTCAGGAGCAGGATATCTTGTAAAACTTCGGCCAAGCCTTCGGTAGTTGCATCAATCTTCGCCTCGAGGGTGGTCAGCAGGACATCGAGCCTGTTGTCGATTTGGGCGATGGTATAATAACCGGTGAGCTGCTCGTTCACCCAGGACTTGATGCTGCTCTCACAGGCGCTTATGGCTCCCGCGATGGCTGCGGTGTAGGCCTTCGTGATCTCGTCCGTCGCGGCCTCGAGGGCCTTCGCCGCTGCGTCGGCAGCTTCCTTGATCTCGGCCTTCAGATCGGCTTCGAGCCCGTCGAGAGCCTTGTTCATCTCGGTCTTGAAGTCTGCCATCGCTGTCTTGATTCCGGCCACCTCGTCGTTCATGCTCTTTATCTGCGTCTGGATGCCGGCGACGACTTCGGCTGTGGCTTTATACTGGTCAAGGGTCGCGAAAGTGGCGCTCGCCCAGTCTTTCGCGTCCTTGAGTCCGCTGTCGATGTAAGTCTGAAGCTTGTCGATGCGGTCCTGAAGCTCCGTGTCCTTCTTTTTAAGCTCCTCGACCGCTGCCTTGAGGGTGGTGAGCTCGCCGTTGACGGTGGCCTTCAGGTTTTCCAGCTGCTTCAAGGCGTCGGCCTTTGAGGAGCTGATGTCGTTCTTGAGGTCTTCCCTGAGCTTGGCGATGGACTCTTCGAGTGTCTTGTCGGCGCTCTCCAGCTTGTCGGCCTCGGTCATGAGGGCGCTGATGTAGCCCTGCAGCTCGGAATCTGTGTTCTTCAGGCTCGTGAGTGAGGTCTGGATTGCGGAAATCTGACCGGAGATAGTCTGGATCTGGTCGGACTTCAGGGCGTCGACCTGCTTCTGCAGGTCATCGATGTCGGATTTCTTTGCGCAGCCGGCGGCGGCTATCGCCGCAACCAATGCGAAAAACAGGAAAAATTTGCGGAATGCTTTCATATCGTTTGGGCATTAGTTGTTATTTCGGGCAATATAGTGTTTTTTTTCGTAACTGCAAGTATTTCGTGCAATTAATCCCTTATGTGGTGATGAAAAAAATAGTCCGGTAAGGTTTTGTGAAAGACTCTTGCGGATAAGAAGCTGTTTTGATTTGTTTGAAATGTTCTTTGAGGTGAAAAAAACTTCATTTTCTTCCCGCTTCTTCAGTCAGATAGCACCGCTATCCTCCTTGGAAGAAGCGGTCGAACCTGAAGTTTTTCACACTCAAATCTTCAAACAAACAAATCAAAACAGCTTCTAAATTTGTTTGTGAAGAAGGAGTGTGCCGATATCTGGATATTGGCTGAAAGGTTGACACTTTAGAGGTTGTTGCAAAATATTTTGCGTATTAAAGGATTTTGCATAAATTTGCAGTCTGTTTTATGGCCGTGGAGCTCCGGAAGTTCCGTGCCGAGAGTGCGGACGCTTGCGGCTGAAACTTAAAAAGTTTTGTTTTTTATGTACGCAATTGTTGACATTGCAGGACAGCAGTTCAAGGTTGAGGCCGGAAAGGAAATCTTCGTTAACCGTCTCGCGGCGGCCAAGGATTCATCGGTCGAGTTCGACAAGGTGCTGCTGGTTGACTCCGAAGGGCAGATCAGGCTCGGTAATCCTTATGTAAAGGGCGCAGTCGTGAAGGCCACCGTTCTCGATGACGGGGTGAAGGCTGACAAGGTGCTCGTGTTCAAGAAAATCCGTCGCAAGGGATTTCAGAAGCTCAATGGCCATCGCCAGAGGCTTTCCAAGATCCGTATCGATGAAATCGCTTAATTTCTAAAGAGTAACAGATTATGGCACACAAGAAAGGACAATCAAGTTCAAAGAACGGCCGTGAGTCTCATTCCAAAAGGCTTGGACTCAAGAAATTCGGCGGTGAGGTCGTAAAGGCCGGCAACATCATCGTAAGGCAGAGGGGCACTGTCCACAATCCTGACAAGAACGTCGGGATGGGCAAGGATCACACTCTCTACGCTCTGGTTGACGGAACCGTGAAGTTCACAAGGAAGAGAGAGGACAAATCCTACGTCTCGGTTATCCCTTTTGAGAACTAAGACTCGGAGGATTGATAATGAAAGAGGGCTGGCTTCGAGTTATCGCGCCTGTCCTCTTTTTTGTTCGGTAATTAAACTATTCATCATACTATGCTGACACTCAAGGCACTTCGTGACGATCCGCAGCACGTGATCGAGAAGCTTGCAGTAAAGAATTTCGATGCGAGGGCCATCGTGGAAAAAGTCCTCGAACTTGACACGAACAGAAGGAACCTTCAGACAGAGAGCGACGCTCTTGTCGCCCGGCAGAAGCAGCTCGCCAACAAGATCGGCGGACTGATGAAGGAAGGCAGAAAGGCGGAGGCCGAAGAGGTCAAGAAGGAAGTCGCCGAGCTGAAGGCGAAATCTTCCGACCTCCTCGCACAGGCCGACGGGAACAACAAGGAACTTAACGCCCAGTTGGTTCTCCTGCCGAACATCCCTTGCGACCTCGTGATCCCCGGGAAAGGTGCGGAGGACAATCAGGTCGTGAAGATGGGAGGCCCGGAAGTCAACCTTCCCGAGCACGCCCTTCCTCACTGGGAACTCGCCAAGAAATATGACATCATAGACTTCGACCTGGGAGTGAAGCTCACCGGAGCCGGTTTCCCTGTCTATAAAGGCAAGGGCGCGAGACTCCAGAGGGCTCTCATCAACTTCTTCCTGGACATCAACACCGCAGCAGGTTATAAGGAGGTAGAGCCGCCTATTATGGTCAACGCCGCTTCCGGTTTCGGTACGGGCCAGCTGCCTGACAAGGAGGCGCAGATGTACTATGTGGGTCTGGACGACTTCTATCTCATCCCTACCGCCGAAGTTCCTGTCACGAACATATTCAGAGACGTCATTCTCGGCAACGAAGACTTTCCGCAGAAGATGACCGCCTACACTCCGTGCTTCCGCCGCGAGGCAGGTTCCTACGGCAAGGACGTGAGGGGTCTGAACCGTCTGCATCAGTTCGACAAGGTCGAGATCGTGCGCATCGAGAAGCCTGAGAACTCCTACGCCGCCCTGGATGAGATGGTTGCCCACGTGGAGGGCATCGTCAACAAACTCGGTCTGAAGTACAGGATTCTCCGTCTGTGCGGAGGCGACCTGAGCTTCACGTCGGCGATCACCTACGATTTCGAACTCTGGTCAGCCGCCCAGGGCCGTTGGCTTGAGATTTCATCCGTCTCCAACTTCGAGACCTATCAGGCGAACCGTCTGCATCTGCGCTACCGTGACGCGGAAGGCAGGATGCAGCTCTGCCACACCCTGAACGGAAGCTCGCTGGCTCTCCCCCGCGTCGTGGCTGCCCTGCTTGAGGACAACCAGAAGGACGACAAGATCGTCATCCCGGAGGTGCTCAGGCCTTACACCGGATTCGACTGCATAGACTAAGAAGCTGTTTTGATTTGTTTGAAATGTTCTTTGAGGTGAAAAAAACTTCATTTTCTTCCCGCTTCTTCAGTCAGATAGCACCGCTATCCTCCTTGGAAGAAGCGGTCGAACCTGAAGTTTTTCACACTCAAATCTTCAAACAAACAAATCAAAACAGCTTCTAAGCGTTTCACCCCTGCGGCGGACACGCCGCGAGACGAGCTTCCATGTCCAAGACGACCATCATAGGAATAGACCCCGGAACCAATCTCCTTGGCTTCGGGGTCATTGATGTGGTCGGCGGCAAGCCTTCGTTCGTGGACATGGGCGTGCTGGACCTTCGGAAGGAGGCGGACGCATATTCAAAACTCCGCCAGATCTACGACACGGTCACCGAAGTCTGCAGAACCTACCACGGCACCGTGATGGCTCTGGAGTCGCCGTTCTACGGCAAGAACGCCCAGGTCATCCTCAAGCTCGGACGCGCGCAAGGGGCTGCGATGCTCGCGGCTCTTGAATATGGCATCACCGATATTCATGAATATGCTCCCCGCGAGGCCAAGCAGGCGATCACGGGCAACGGCGACGCATCCAAGGAGCAGGTGAGCATGATGCTGCGCAAGACCTTGAAGGTGGATTTCCTGCCGGAGCATCTGGACGCGACTGACGCGCTCGCCATCGCACTCTGCCACCACTACTCGGCTTCAAGTCCGTTGGCGAAGGTGAAAGGTTCGTCGGGCTGGGAGAAATTCGTCAAGGACAATCCCGGCCGGGTGAAAGGATGAGGGGAATATTGCAGGAAATGCCGTCGGCAAGTTCATTTGTTGAGGTTTTTTCATCGCCCGCATTAAACCGACGCCGCGTTTGCGTGTCAAAAGAAGCGTTAGGTTGATTAGTTGAGTATTCCTTATGGACTTAAAGAGATTCATCACTATTGTCGCCGGCGTCCTGTCGGCTTTTTCTATGGCGTTTGCCCAGGGAGGCAGCACGGTCACTTTGTCGCTCACTGACTCCTCCACAGGAGAGGCGGTCGGATTCGCTACCGTTTCGCTCACGAAGCCCGGCAACACAAAGCCCTACAAGTATGCCTTGAGTGACGACAAGGGCAAGACCGTCTTTGAGAAAGTAGCCGCCGGGAAATATGCCTTGAAGGCGGAACTCCTTGGCTACAAGCCGTTGACCAGGAACATCGAGGTCAAAGAGAAGCTGGATCTCGGCGCGCTGAAGATGGATCCGGACAAGCAAGTCCTTGACGCTGCAAGTGTCTCGGCCACCGGCAACCCGATCGTGATCAAGAAGGACACGATTGAGTATAACGCCTCGTCGTTCAAGACGACCGACAACGATGTTCTGGAGGATCTTTTGAAGAAACTTCCGGGCGTGGAGGTCTCCGAGGATGGGACTGTGACCGCGAATGGGCAGACAATCAGCAAGATAACAATTGACGGGAAGACTTTCTTCCTGGATGACCCGCAGCTTGCCTCGAAGAATATTCCGGCGAAGATTATCGAGAAGGTGAAAGTCGTGGAGAAAAAGTCCGAGCAGGCGGAGTTCACGGGCATCGACGACGGCAACGATGAGACGATCATCGACCTTTCCATCCAGAAGGGCATGATGAACGGCCTTTTCGGAAACGTCATGGCGGGAGCCGGCCACGATGTGCGCAAGAAGGTCTCCGGTTCCGAGTTCTCTTCCGGCGACGGTGACTGGCGCTACCAGGGAGCCGGCTTCCTCGGCCGTTTCACTGACAAGAACCAGCTCAGCGTCATCATCAACGGCAACAACACCAACAACCGAGGGTTCAACGACCTTGCCGGAAGCATGATGCAGGGGATGCGCGGAGGCGGTGGCGGAATGGGCCGCGGCAGCCGCGGCTGGGGTCCCGGCAACGGAATCACCACCTCCTGGATGGGAGGTCTGAACGGCAACACAACCCTGTTCGACGGCAAGATGGATCTCGGGGGCAACTACCTCTACAACAACAACGAGACCTATGTGGAGGAGGAGAGCCGCAAGACCACCTATCTGGACGACTACAATCTCATCTACAACAACAAGGGTTCCAGCACGACCAACTCCGACGGGCATCGTTTCGGAGTCCGTTTGGAACATAAGTTTTCGGAGAACACTTCGATCCTGTTCCAGCCTCAGGTCAGCTTCGGTAATGGAGATTTTAATGAATTCTCTGACTTCTCTACATTGACGGAAAAGAACGCCGCACTTGACACAACAAACAAAGGCTTTACCAGCAACACCGGCTCCAACAACAACTGGAGGACAAACGGATTCTTCCTCTTCCGCCAGAAACTCGGCAAGGCCGGCAGAACCCTCTCGTTCAACGCCCGCTACAACTTCAGCGGCAACGAGACCAACGGGTTCAACCAGTCAGGAACAACTACATACGATGAGTTTGGGGTCGTTGCTTCCGACTCTGTTATCAACCAGCGTTACAACCAGAATCAGGACACGAAGTCTTTGAGTGGTCGTCTGACCTATACGGAGCCTCTTGGCAAAGGCTTTTTCGTCGAGGCGAACTACGAAGCATCTTGGAATAGGACATCTTCCACTAAGAATACATTCGACAGTGGTGTCGTTACTGGTTTCGGACGTGACAATCTGATCTATAATCCTGTTGATGAGAAGATTAATGAGATTTATTCCAGTGAGATCGTCAACCGCTACGTCAACCAGACCATCGGCGCCAACTTCGTCTATCAGAAGGACAAACTCCGCGCACAGGCCGGAATGAGCGCCAATCCGACCGACACCCACAACGAGACCAGCGGCTACGACACCTACGACAGCCACGTCCTGAACTGGGCTCCGCAGGCGATGCTCTGGTACGACATCGACGACAACACCAACGTCCGCGGCTTCTATTTCGGACGCTCGCAGCAGCCTTCCGTCAGCCAGTTGATGAAGGTGCCGGACAACTCCAACCCTTTGAGCGTGTCGTTCGGTAATATGTACCTTGAGCCATACTTCAACCACGATTTCAGAAGCGAGTTCCGCCACACCAACAGAAAGACGTTCCTTTCGGTCAACGCCGGCATCGACGGCGGCATCGTCAAAAATCCGATCGTCAACGCCCAGTGGTACGGCACGAACGGTGTGCAGTACTCCATCCCCGTCAACGGCAGCGACTCCTACAACGGCAGTTTCCGCATCATGCTGAACACCCCTATAGCCAAGTCCAACTTCAGCGTGTTCAACATGACGAGGGCAAGCTATTCCCGGTCTTCATCCTATGTCGGCTCATCGAATTTTGACATGGGCAAGTACTACAAGGATGACAGCTACAATGCGGAGGATTTCCTTGCCGACAAGTTCCTTGAGGATTTCCACTCTCTGGACTTCACCCTGAACAAGCTCCAGACAGTAGGGTTGACGGAGAGGTTCCGTCTGACCTACCGCAACGACATCGTGGAACTCACCGCCGGCGGACGCACCCGGATGTCCAAATCCTGGTACACGATCGCCAACCAGTCCACGGACATGACGTGGAGCAATCAGGTGACCGCCTCGATGAACTGGACCGTTCCGGGCGGCCTCGGGATTGTCGCGGACGGCAACTACAACTGGTACAACGGCTACACGACCGACCAGGGAACCCAGCTGATCCTGAACGCCAAGATCACCAAGCTTCTTTTCAAGGACAAGTTCACCCTGGCCCTGAACGCCTACGACATCCTTGACCAGGCCAAGAACCTCTCTGTTTCCGATTCGTCGAACTATCACACCGAGACCCTGAACAACACTCTCGGTCGCTACGTGGTGGTTTCCCTCACGTACCGTTTCGGCAACTTCGGCGGCAAGGGCGGCCGTCGCGGCGGCCCCGGCATGGGCCGCGGCCCGATGGGTCCGCCTCCGGGGATGTAGTTTCTGTTTGAATATATGAGTCCACTTTAAAAAGTGCCTTTTACCACCTTTTACCCCCTTTAGAAGT
>CAVERO010000100.1:7613-10226 GCA_963617915.1 Candidatus Methanomethylophilaceae archaeon
CCCCCCCCCCCCCCCCCCCCCCGCATAGTGTAAACCGCGCTGCTTTATAGGATTATCACCCGAAGCGTTCAACTTTCTGAATATGAACGATAAGAACCTTGTCCTGGTCGTAGAATCAAGACCAAGACAAGGTGTTTTTCTTTGACATTCAGAAAATTACCCGCCACACCTTCGCATCGGGACCGGCGAAGCCGGGGCGCGGAACGTCCGCAAGTCTCTGACCAGAGCGCCTTGGGCGGCGGGAAGAGTCTTGCAGTGGAGCTGCCAGAAGTGGAGTTCTCAGTGGCGTGTCAGTGCCCCGGAGGACGTAACCAAAGCGAGTGAGAGCAGCTTCAGCGGAGCAGACGTATCTATCGGCCCAGATATATACCGACAATCATCGGCTTGTTCTGTTCTGTTCCGTTCCGGGAAACGTGTGGAACAAGCGGAACAAATTTAACAAGATGTATTTTGTTCCGGGTGTTCCACCTGTTCCTTTCCCATTATGGAACGGAACAAGAAAAATACTATGAGGTCACTCCTTATTTGCCGCCTTTTGGCAGAGATGCTTTTATTGTTTAGGGATTAGTTTGTATCATTGTCCCAGAAAAAAATCACCCGATACTATCTTTTATTCAAACTGTATGAACAATAATGATTTCAATCGCTTTGCCCGCTCAGAACAAGGAGTAAGCCCTACAGAAAATAGAAACAAAAACGCCTTGATATGAAGAAGATACGCATGGATTATTTTCATTACCGGCTCAAGAAGGGCCGCGTGTCCATACTTCTGGAGCACTCTTCCGAAACAGACGAGTATGCTCTCCCGTCCGAGTATGTCAAGAAAGAGAGCAAAATACAAGAATTGGCCCGTTCATGCCGTATTGAGGACGATGGGGATCTTGTATTGATTGCAGATACCTTGAACGAAAACCATTTGAACCGGAAAGGGAAAGAATGGGTGTCTCTTGACAAATTGGCCGATATCAATATCAGGAGCAATGAGTCACTGCGAATCAGCCACAGGATTTTAAGGTACTTTCTTCCCCTGTGTCCCCGGGAAGGAGAGTCAGGCGTAATCAGAAAAGTTTCTCAGATGTTGGATTCCGTTAAGATTGACATCGCCAAGAAGGAATATGTGGATATGATACGCCGTGCGCTTGACGGAGACTTGCCGGATTTTTTCGGAGCCTCCATTTCGCTGCCGGACACGACCAAAGTCAAACGAGAGTTGGAGACATTGGAGCATTTTCGTCTCGTCAAACCCAATCGCGTTCCCATGAACCGACGGGACGGTTACTTGCTGGACAATGGCCTGTACACCTATACGGTTGACTGGGAGACGCTAGGCTTTGTGATAACCCCTCTCCCGCCTTCCATAGACCCCTCTTTAGACTTCTCGGAAAAACTAGGAGTTTCAAAAACACTTGTTACTGCAGCGTCTTCTCAAATACATTGCCCCCCAAAGGAGATGAGAGGGAAGGTCTTGAATGAGTATATCGGCGAAGATGAAGTCGCCCGCTTCAATAGGGAAAGGATAGTAAATTTATAGCTGATAATTATCTTTGACACTTATAGACACAGCAGGTTTGCTTTTTTGAGATTTGTTTTTTATTTTGCAGTCATGTCAGATTTAGAGAAGATACAGTTGTTTGAGAATCAAAAGATTCGTACAGTTTGGGTTGAGAGCGAAGAGGAATGGTATTTCTCGGTAAAGGACGTTGTGTCTGTTTTGACAGAATCGACCAATCCCAAGGACTATATTTCAAAAATGCGTCGCCGTGACCCGGAACTTTCCAAAGGGTGGGGACAAATTGTCCACCCCCTTTCCGTCCAAACTTCCGGCGGCCCTCAAAAAGAGAATTGCGCCACAATGGAAGGAATTTTCCGTATCATCCAATCCATCCCGTCAAAGAGGGCAGAACCATTCAAGATATGGATGGCGCAAGTGGCAGCCGAGCGGGTGAATCAGATGATTGATCCGGAGCGCAGCATCGGCCAGGCAGTGACGGACTATCGGCGACTGGGCTACTCCGAAGCTTGGATTACGCGACGAATCAAAACCATCGAAATCCGCAAAGGTCTCACCGATGAATGGAAGCGCGGCGGAATCACGCAGGAAGTGGATTTCGCCTTCCTTACAGACCTGATGTCCAAGACATGGAGCGGGATGACCACGCGAGAATACAAGAGGTACAAAGGGCTAACAAAAGAGAATCTTCGGGACAATATGACAAATATGGAGCTGTTGCTCAATTCGTTGGCCGAAGAGACGGCAACCGAGCTCAGTAAACAGCGGAATCCGGAGGGTCTTGCGGAGAATGCCGGAGTCGCCCACGAAGGAGCAGAAGTCGCCAAGGCTGCCCGAAAGGAAGCTGAAAAGCGTCTGAGGCGCAGCGTTGTGTCTCCCGAGAAGGCTATAGACCATATTCATTCCCCCGAGGAACTGCCGTTTTCCAATGCGGAAGAGAAAGCCTGAAATCACTCATTGTACAAGAACTTTCATTTGGTTGAACCGACATGACACAGGGGAATCTAAAAAAACTGTCAGCGAAAGTGCCGATGACGGTTTGAAATCTGAGTTTTTCAAACTTTTGTACCCAGAAGTGCTAAATTCTTGAAAATAAAGTGAAG
>CAVERO010000101.1:0-10127 GCA_963617915.1 Candidatus Methanomethylophilaceae archaeon
TGATGTTCACCACAGGGCTTGTCCAGACATCTCCGTCCTGAGTCATCACGAAGTCATTGGTCCACGAGTTGCCGCCGATTTCCCCGATGAGCGAATAGACCGCCTTGTGCTCCTCGATGAGGATTGTCTGGCCGGCATAGTCGTAGGTGATGTCATAGACACCGGCCTCTCCCACCTGGATGTTCTCGCCGCCGACGGCGAAGGCCTTGCCAAGCTCAGGCTTGAACACGCCATAGACATTGCCAGGGTCGATGGTGCTTGTGGAGTTCTTCTCCGGCCCGCCGACAGACACGGACCATTCGTGGTCAGCGCGGATCTTGAACTCGTCGCTTGCCGTGATCTCGACGCTGCGGATCTGCCAGATGTCGCCGGAAGTGTTGGCCAGGTCGAAATCGGAATTCCATCCGCTGTCGTAGAGGGTTCCGACGAGAGACCATGCTCCCGGTTTCTCAGGCTCCGGAGAGTCTCCGCCCGCGGTCGGCTCATCCTTGCCGTACATCGTGGCGCTGAGTTCGACGGTCTTCTTGTTGAGGTCGAGATAGACGCGGTACTTGCCGGCAGTCACGGTGATGTCGTCACCGCCTACTCCGGCATCCTTGCCCCAGTTGTAGTCCCATGCAGCGTCGGCGCGGAACTTGATCTTGGTGTCGGAAGCGAACTCGGCGTCAGCCCAGAAACGGACATAGTCCTTGTTGTAGTTCATCTCGATGTCAGGCTGTCCGCCCCAGTCGTTGAACCCGCCGACGATTCCGATGACATCGGCGCCCCAGTCCTTGGAGAGAAGGAGGGTGTTCTTGTCAAGGGTGAACCCGTAGAAACGCTTGCTGTAGCAGACGATGTTCTGCGAGCCGTCGCCGTTGATGAGCTGTAGGCTCCCGGCCTCGGAGGCCTCGGCCTGTGCCTCGGAGCCCCAGTTGCCGGTGGAGTTGTCCCAGGACGCGGCTCCGGTGAACTTGATTCCGCCCGAGGCCTTTCCGGCGAAATCAATGACTCCGCTGAAGGTCTTGCCGTCCTTGCTGTAGTTGTAGAGGAACTGGCTCTTGTCGTGGCTCCAGCCGCAATAGTCGCCCTGAACCCAGATGTGGTCATAGACATCCTTGTCAAGGATCAGCTGGTTGTAAGGAATGAACGTGGCGGAAATCACGTTGGATTTCGTCAGGGAGGTCTCCACTCCCACGTTCTTGTTGTTAGCAAGCCAAGAGTCGAGCCTGAGGTAAACCGTGAACTCGGAATCGGCCTCGCCGCCAAGGTTCAGGATGGCGGAGTTGAGGCTTGACTGCTTGACAGTGACGGACGTGCCGCTTACCGTGGCGGCAAGCTTCTCCTGCCTTGTGAAATCCTGCGAGTCAGAAATGTAAAGAGTGTAGAGCTTAGCGCCGTCGATGTTGTAGGACGGCCCGGTGAACTCGAAAGTCAGGTCGGCTCCGTCGGACGCAAGGGCGCCGCCGGCCAGAGTTCCCAGAGACGGGGCCACGGAAGATGACGGGTCGAAGACCAGCTTGTCCTCATCCGTCGCGCAGGAAGCCGCGAGGATTCCCGCAAAAGCGATTATAGAGTAAAGTAACTTTTTCATAATCTATTAATATCCAGGGTTCTGCTTAAGATTACCGTTAGCGTTCAGCTCACCCGAGGTGATAGGATAAAGGTTGAAGTGGTCGTCAACCGCCTTTCCGGCCTGGACTCCGCCCTTGAACTCCCAAAGGTACTTGTCGGAGGTGAAAAGACCGAACCTGATGAGATCCTGACGGCGGAAGCCTTCGTAATAAAGCTCACGGCCGCGCTCGTCGATGATGTTGTCCAGACTGAGCGCAAGATCGCCAAGGCCGGCTCTGGCGCGGATGGCGTTGAGATAGGTCTGCCCCTTTGTCTTGTCGGCCGCTCCCCTGGCGGCGCACTCTGCGTACATCAGGTAAGCGTCGGCGCTGCGGAACACCGGCCAGTCAGTGTCCACGAAACCGTCGGCCTGAGCCTTGCTGCCGTCGTGGTTCACATTCAGGAACTTCATCGACTTCCAGCCGTTCGACCAGCTGTCGGACTCACGCCTGATGGCATCGATGTACTGATCGAACTCTTCTCCTTTGTAGAATGTGGCGCGAAGGTCGTCATCCTCGAACTTGGAGGTGAACGCCCCCGTCAGCGAAAGACCTCCCCAACCGGAAGAGATTCCGATGGCCGCGGCGTCCATCTTGCCGCCCGTGCAGGCGAAGATAAGATAGTTGGTGGCTCCGTAGGACTGAACCAGGATGCCGTCCTGCTCGACCACGAAGATGATCTCGTCTCCGTTGTAGGTCGTGTTGGCGCTCCAGAGATGGTTGTCGGCCATGAAGAGTTCCTGCCATGCGCTGTACGAGCCCGCGCTCTTGGTGTGGAGAGGATATTCATTGATTATCTTCTCGCAGACCGCGGCTGCCTCGGCGTACATCGCCGTGCCCTTCCATACCTCGGCGTTGAGGTAAAGCTTGGCGAGAATCATCTGCACCAGACCTTTGTCGCAGCGGCCATATTCATTCTTCCCCGGTTCTGCAAGGTCGCTGCCGTCAAGCAGTTCCTCGCACTCGCCCACCATCCAGTCGAAGAGGTCGGCGCGGGAGATCTGCTCCGCTCCGGTCGAGCCGACTGACTGATGCTCGGTCGCGAAAGGCACGTTGCCGAACATGTCGATGGCGTGGTAATAGCTGAAGAGCCTGAGCGCGCGTGCCTCGGCGATGTAGGCGTTCTTCAGGGTATAGCCGCTGATGTCGCTGGCATTTGACCGGCGGATGAACTCGTTGCAGAGACCGATCTGGAAGTAGATGCGGTAGTACATCGAAAGGACGAACTCATTGGAGGCGTTCCAGTTGAGGTTGTGGATGTCATAGAGGTTGCCGTCGTTCCAGCAGCAGGTGGCCACGTCGGTGGAGAGTTCCTCCATCGTGAACAAGGCCCTCATGTACTGGCCGTAGCCGCCGTCCACTCCCTCGATGTCAGGGTCTCCGGAAGGCCCGGTGGAAGAGGAGCAGGAAAGTCCCTGATAGCACTTCGCGAGAAGGGCGGTGAAAGCGTCCTGGCTGTCGAGAATCTGCTCCGGAAGCTCCAGATTCGGGTCGATAGGCGTGACGTCAAGGTCACCCACGCAGGAGGTAGCCGAACCGGCGAACATTGCCGCCGCAATTGCGGTCGCTGTAAATCTGATTATCTTTTTCATGACTGTTGGCACATTAGAAGTTGAACTTTACACCAAGGATGTAAGTGCGAGGTCTCGGGTACATGTTGTTGTCGATGCCGGAGAAGATCTCAGGGTCGATTCCGCCGTACTTGGTGAAGCAGGCCACATTCTGCACCGTCGCGAAGACATTGAACGACATCGGGGTCTTCTGGCCGAAGCTGAACGAACGGCTGAGGGTGATGTTGTCAATCTTCAGGAACGATGCGTTCTCGACGTAGAGGTCTGACCAGTACTGGGCGAAGGAGGCGAAATTGTGCTCCTTGGCTGTGGAGTAGCGGTTGTTCACGAAGTTGTTGGCCCACAGGTCGGTGAGAAGGTCTCCGTTGGAGGCGATGTTGTTATAGACGTAGTTGCCGACGTTGGAGTGCGCGCTGAGGGCGAGAGTCCACTGCTTGTAGGCTACCTGCGTGTTGAAGCCGAACGTCCAGTCCGGAGCGGCCTTGTGGAAGCAGTACTTGTCGTTGTCGTCGATCGTGCCGTCGTTGTTCAGGTCGGCGTAAAGGCCTTCGATAGGCTTGCCGTCCGTGTCATAGACCTGCTTATAGACGAAGAAGGAGTTAGGAGCGTGACCGGTCTGATGCACCTGGATGGTGTTGCCGGTGCCTCCGGAGATTCCGCCGGTCGTGATTCCGTAGTAGTCCTCGCGCTCGTCGTCGGTGGTCAGCTTCGTGATCTTCGTCTCGTTGAAGGTGGCGTTGAATCCAAGAGTCCAGCTCCAGTCCCTCGTCTGTACAGGAACCGCGTTGAACTCGAACTCGAAGCCCTTGTTGGTAAGGTCGCCGATGTTGGCGTTCAGGTAGTTGGAGAGGTTGGCGCCGGCGGCCACCGGAGTGCGGTTCAGAAGGTCCTTGGTGTCGCGCTTGTAGAGGTCAACGCTACCGAAGATCCTGTCGCCGAGGAAGCCGTAGTCAACTCCGACGTTGTAGGTCGTGGTGGTCTCCCATTTCAGGTCGGCGTTGTAGCCAAGCGGAGTGATAGGGGTGATCACCTTGTTGCCGAAGATGAACATCGACTGGTTCGTGTTGTACTTGTAGGAGGACAGGGTAGGATAGTCTCCTGACTGGAGATCCTGCTGGCCTGTCTGTCCCCAGCTGAGCCTGAGTTTGAGGGCTGAGACGGCATCGCTGTCCGCGATGAACTTCTCCTTGGCGAAGTTGTAGCTCACGGCAACTGACGGGAAGAGACCCCACTTGTTGTTGGCGAAGCGGGAGGTGCCGTCGTTACGCAGGGTGGCCGTCACAAGCAGACGGTCGTTGAACGAATAGTTGACACGCCCGAAGAAGGAGACGAGGTAGTACTCCGTCCTCCACACGTTAGGGCTGCTCAGGTAGTAGTCCGATGCGGTAGGCAGCGTCCCGTCAGCCTTGTACTTCTCGTTGAAGGTAGAGTTGTAGAAGTGCTGCCAGGAGTAGCCGGCCATCGCGTTGAAAGAGTGCTTGCCGACGGTCTTGTCGTACTGGGCGTAGAACTCAAGGGTCTGGTCGCGCTTTGTCTGCGTGTAGTTGTTGTGGTAGCCGGAACCGGACTCCTGGGTGTTGTGGAAAGACATTTCCGTGCCCGGAGCCACATCGACGGTCCCGTCGGACTTCGACCAGTCGAGACCGAGGTTGAGGTTGAGGCTCAGGTCCTCGAATCCGTGCACCTTGTAGTTGAGCTGCGCGTTGCCGATGAAACGCTTGGCGTTGGACTTGTCAATCTTGTCGTTCAGAAGGGCGACAGGGTTCATCTGCGCCATCGTGTTGCAGTTGTCGATGGTCGTGGTGCCCTTGCCGTAGTTCCACCAGTAATAGCCGTTCAGGCCGTTCGCGTCATAGACCGGCTGGGTAGGGTCCATCCTGACAGCGCCGCCGATGGCGTCCTGATTGGCGAACCTGTTGTCCATGTTCATCATCTTGCCGTTGAGATTGACAAGAAGGTGGTCGTCCAGAAGGCTCGGATTGAGGTTGAGGGCGATGGTCTGACGCTTAAGGTTGGAGGTCTTGAGGGTTCCGTCCTGGTTGTGGTAGCCCAGGGACACGCGGTAAGGCATCCTGAACACGTCGCTCCCGCCTACTCTTCCGGACACGGCCACATTGCCGTCCACGGTGTTGCCGAGCTGATAGATTTCCTTCTGCCAGTCGGTGTTCTCCTTTCCGAGGGCGGCGTAGGCAGCGCCTTCGTCCCCGATGTACCATTTCATGAGGTCACGCATCTCGTCACCGGTCAGCACGTCCACATACTTGGCGTTCTGGCTGACGGAAGCGGTGAGGTCGGCGCTCACGTGGATGCCCTCGGCTCCCTTGGAGCCTTTCTTGGTGGTGATCATTATGACACCGTTGGAGGCCCTGGAACCGTAGATGGCGGTCGCGGAGGCGTCCTTGAGAACCGTGAAGCTCTCGATGTCGTTAGGGTTGATCGACGAAAGGGCGTCGGAGACTCCGCTGATGCTGGTCTCTGAAAGCGGCAGACCGTCAACCACGACAAGAGGGTTGTTGTTGGCCTTCAAGGAGGAGCCGCCACGGATTCTGATGGTGCTGGCCGAGCCCGGGGCTCCGTCTCCCATCGTGACAACCACGCCCGCGGACTTGCCCTGAAGCAGGTCGGAAGGAGATGTCACCATACCTTTGTTGAGCTGGTCGGCCTTCACGGAGGAGACCGAACCCGTCATGTCGCTCTTCTTGACCGTGCCGTAACCGATCACGACGACATCGTCGAGAAACTCGGCGTCAGCGGCAAGGACGATCTTCGCCGGAACGGCGGAAGCCTTGAAAGACTGGGGTGTGTAGCCGATGCAACTGATGACGACAGTGGCATCCGGGCCTGAAACGTTAAGGATGTAGTCTCCGTCGATGCCGGTCGCGATACCGTTCGAGGTGCCCTGCTCCATGACAGTGGCCCCGATGACCGGACCTGTGGCGTCGACTACAACTCCCTTCACCTGATACCCGCTCTGAGCGGATACGGTAGTGCCGACCAAGCAAAGCAGCAAGGTCGCCACAGCGGCTATAATCCTTTTCATTTGGAATGATAGATTTGTTAATCTGCGCATTGAATATAATATCTTAATTAGGTTATTTCTTCACAGTGATGAGCCTGACACCCAGAGCGCCGAGCGCCAGAAGGACTCCGGCGGCGATCAGCATGTTCGACTGCACTCCGCCCAACGCCTTCAGAAGGACTCCGCCAAGGGCGGCGGCCACTATCTGCGGAAGACAGATGGTGCAGTTGAACAGTCCGAGGTAGCTGCCCATGTGTTCCCCGTCAAGAGCATTGGTCAGCAGGGTGAACGGAAGGGCGAGCATCGCGGCCCACGCCGTCCCGATCAGGAAATATGACATGCAAAGCAGGTACTGGTCGCGGATGAACGCCACGGAGATGAAGCCGGCGGCCCCGATCAGAAGGCTCACCGCATAAGCGAGCTTCAACGAGCGGAACCGAGGCAGCACAATGGCCCAGAGTATGGAGCCGACTGCCTGCACGGCGAAAACCACTCCCACCCAGTTGCCCGCGGCCTGATAGCCTTCGGAGGCAGTGTCGGTGGCGTTCCAGCAATTCGCGGCGATCGCTCCGGCGGAATATGTCCACATGTACATGAACGCGGCCCAGCAGAAGAACTGCACCAGTCCTACGGTCCAGAAAGTCTTCGGGGCGTGGAACAGCAGCTTGAACAGTCCCGGATTCCCTTTCGCCTCCTCCGCCCGACGGGCAGGGTCGATGGAATGGAACTCTGCATATTCCTGGGGATTCATCTCCTTGACTTTCAAGAAGGTGTAAAGCACGCAGACGATGAGTATGCCGGCGCCGCACCAGAAGCTCCATATAACGGAAGGCGGCACCTGTCCCTTAGGGGCGATGTTGGCGATGCCTATCCAGGTGAAGAAAATCGGGAAGAGATACCCGACCAGACTGCCGGCGTTGCACAGAAGCGACTGTATCGAATATGCCTGCGCCTTCTGCTCCTCGCCGACCATGTCCCCCACCATCATCTTGAACGGCTGCATGGCGACATTGATCGAAGTGTCAAGGAATATCAGGGAGAACAGTCCGAACCACATCGCTCCGTTGAGTCCGAGAATCAGCCTTGAGGAGAAACTCAGGCTTCCGGCGTTCGGGAGGAGGAGCATCACAAGGACGGAGACCAGCGCTCCGGCCAGCAGGTAAGGCTTTCTGCGCCCCATCCTGCACCAGGTTCTGTCGGACCATTTGCCGATGAGCGGCTGGACTATCATTCCCATCAGAGGAGGAAGAATCCAGAAGAAGCTCAGCTGGTGCGGATCCGCTCCGAGGGTGGCGAATATCCTGCTGATGTTCGCGCTCTGGAGGGCGTAGGCAATCTGCACGCCGAAGAACCCGAAGCTGAGGTTCCACATCTCCCAAAAAGTGAGTCTGTTCGTTTGCATTGTCAGCGGTTGACTGATTTTAGTGTCATTAACGCCGTAAAGTTAGTCCATTGTCACCATATTATTATTACACGGAAGACGAACGGACAGAAAAAACTGACGAACAGTAAGGTTTTGGTGACGAAATGAAAGATATTTTTCTTAAATTGCATGCCTCAACCACACGAAGCCGATGACACCGAGGACATCTTCCATAATCCACATCTTCGCGCTGCTGCACGTCGCGGCGGCGGTGCTGTGCAGGCTGTGGGACCTCGGCGACGAGCTGGTTCTCACCACATTGACCATTGTCCTGACCGTCATCCTCTGCCTGAGGTACAGGCAGAGCGTGGAGTTCTCCTCGATCGTCATCATCATCGCCAACATCCTCGGCTACGTCCTCGGCAACGGGATCGCGGCGCTTGTCGGAATCTTCATCGGCCATCCGCTGCTCTCTCCGGCCATCGCCACGTTCGCGACCACGGAACTGATGGGGTGGGGTCTGGTGCTGTTCATGAGACGCTTCGCCGACAGAAGCGGCGAGGTGCCCAAGACAAGAAGCGCCGAGATGAAATGGCTGGCGATAGCGATTGCCATGATCCTGATAGTCAGAATCATCATCTACCTGTTCAGCTCAACCCTCTTCGAGGGCGGCTCCGTCCGGAAGGCCGTCTCGGAGTTCGTGGACAACTCCCTCATCCTGCTGGTGATGGTCTGCCTGACAATCCTCTTCGTGGAGCAGACGAAAGACCTGTCAGGGAAGAAGTCCACAGCCAGCCACGTGACGGGCGCGGCGCTGTTTCTGGCCGGGATCTCCGCATTGTCCGCGGCGCTGGTCAGCTCAGGACTGCCTTGGCGCTTCCACAGGTTTTTCTCGGCGAAAAGTTTCCTTGAGATGCTCCTCGTCGCCTTCATCGCGGAAATGATGATATATTCAGTGATCTACATGATTGAATATGCCATCACGGCCCGCCGCAACGCCGAGAAGGAGAAGAACCGCGCCGACCTCGCCAAGTTCCAGTACCTCAACCTCAAGCAGCAGGTCAATCCGCACTTCCTTTTCAATTCCCTGAATATTCTGGACGCCCTTGTGCTGGACGGCCGGGACAGGGAGGCGAGCGAATATATTCACAAACTGGCGGGAATATACCGCTACATGCTCCGCAACGAGGAGGAAGGCGTCGTGACCCTGCGGGACGAGATGACCTACGTGGAGATGTACCGGGACCTGCTGAAAGTCAGGTTTCAGGAAGGTTTCAACGTGGAGGTCGGCATCCTGCCGGAGGATTTTTCGCGGCACGTTGTTCCGTGTTCCGTGCAGCTTCTCATCGAGAACGCCACGAAGCACAACGCCGTCTCGCCTTCCAGGCCGCTGAACATCAGCGTGGTGTCCGACGGGCAGACGGTGACGGTGACTAACAACCTCATCCCGAGAATCACAGAAGCCCCGTCAGGAGGGCTGGGCCTCAACTACATACGCCAACAGTACCGGGACCGTTCAGGCAAAGGAGTCGAGATTGTCCGGACAGACGGTTTCTACACAGTCAAACTGCCGCTCTTATGAAAGTACTTATAATAGAAGATGAGATGATGGCCCGCAGGAGCCTTGAGAAGATGCTGGAGAACAATTTCCCGGATGTCGAGATTGCCGGGGAATGCGCCTCGGTGAGCGAATCGGTCGCCTGGCTCAAGGACAGGCCGGATGACGCGGACCTGATCTTCATGGATGTGGAGCTTTCCGACGGAGAGTGCTTTGAGATTTTCCGTCAGGTGGCCGTGAAGCCTCGTGTGGTGATGACCACCGCCTACGACAGCTACGCCGTCAAGGCGTTCGAGGCCGGTTCCATAGACTACCTTCTCAAGCCGATCGATGTTTCAGCCTTGAAAAGGGCCGTGGAAAGATGCCGGCAGTTCTCCTCCGGAGAATTGGATGTCGAGAAGCTTCTCGGAGCCATCTCTCGTAAGGATTCCGGACATGCGTACAAGGAGCGCTATCTGGTGCAGTTCAACGACAGGATAGTGCCGGTGAAAACCGACGAGATAGCTTTCTTCTATTCAGAGGACAAGAACAACCACGTCGTGACGCACGGCGGGGCGGTCTATATCGTCGATTCCACGATGGACACGCTCGTGGCCGAACTCGACCCGGCGCGTTTCTTCAGGGTCTCGCGCGGCTGCATCTTCGCGAAGGACGCCGTGGAGTGTGTCACGAAACTCCTTGGCGGACGGCTCCGCATCACGCCCAAGGTGCACCTTTCAGCCAATCTCGGCCCGGCTCCCGACCTTACCGTCAGCCGCTCCCGGGCGGACGACTTTCTTGTCTGGCTGGGCTGCTGACCCCACACCCCGGACGCTTCGGAAAGCTCGGCGACCAAGGTACTCCGGACGCTTCGGCAGGCTCAGCGGCCACAAGGCACCGGTCGCTGAGCCTGTCGAAGCGATGAGCATATCGAAGCGCCGAGCCTTTAGAAACGCCGAGCCTTTAGAAGCGATGCCTGTCATAGCGCCAAGCGAAATAGTTTGCGCAACCGCATCAAACGCAAATCATTCAGATTCCGTCACTT
>CAVERO010000102.1:0-10106 GCA_963617915.1 Candidatus Methanomethylophilaceae archaeon
CTTAATCGACAAAATTGCCATATATTTGCTTCTTATCTTGCAAAATTGCTTAATACAATTTTGCCACCTGTTTGCACTTACAACACATCATTCAGGTCCTTGACCTTTTCCAAGATGGAGTCGACGCGGAAACAGAGCCAGTCCTGTCTCACTATGTCGAAGTAGGGGAAGATGTTGTTATAACTACCCTGACCCGAACAAGGGATGGAAGACGGTATTATTATGCTATTGGGGTGTACCGCGTGCACCTTAATCATATCACATAGTTCCTGTCCATCTCCAGCAGCGAGTCGACGCGGAAGCAGCGCCAGTCCCGCCTCACCAGATCGAAGTAAGGGAAGGTGCTGCCGTTGAAGGAGGAGCCACGGCTGCGGCCGCCGTCGGTCCCCTTGCCGTACTTGCCGATGATGTCCTCGGCCCTCGTGCCGTACGCGTCCCGGCACTCGCCGTTCACCTTCCTGAATACGAAGTGGCAGAGGCCGTCCTGCATCTGGTTCTTCAGTTCCTCTATCTCTCCGTAGATTCTCGCGGCCTCGCGGGAGCCGGTGTTCGCCGACAGGTACTCGGCGATGCCGCCGAGCTCCCTGTCGTTGTCCTTGGTGTACCTGTAGTTCAAGCGTTCCATAAGTCCTTATCTTTTTGAGTTCTTCATTATCGCCTTCTTTATCATCCTGCTGAGGTCCGGCGCGAGCCTCGTCAGGTCGGTCATGTTGACGTGGTTCTCGTACATCGTGGATGGGTCGTACTCGAAGTCTATCCCGATGCTCACGACCGTGAACCCGTCCCGGGTGAGGTCTCTGACCGCGTTCCTGACGTTGGACTCCGGCTCGCACGGAGCGCCGTCGGAGATGACTATGAACAGGCACCTGTCCCGCGTCCTCGCCCGCACCCTCGCGGCGGCCTCCCTGATGGCCTTGGAGTCCACATTGCTGTAGTTGGCCTCCAGAGAGCCGAGGACATACCTGTCGAACTTGGAGCTGTTGCCCTCCTTGTAGACGTTCAGCTTCACGAAGGAGCCGCTCTCGGTGGTGTGGCCGTAGATGTACAGGTCCACGTTCCTTACGGGGGCGAGAGCCTCGTTCAGAAGCACTGCCGTGTCCCGCGCCGCCTCAATCTTCTCTCCCTCCATAGAGCCGCTCTCGTCCACCAGCACGCAGACCGCCATCCGGTCTGCCCTCACGGTGGTCTCCCGCCTGTAGATGCTCTCCACGCCCTGCACCGCCTCGGCGAGCTTGCCGGTGTCGAGACTGCCGCTGCGGAGTCCCCTCAGCTCGAGGCTCCTGTCCGAGCCGTTGCTCCGGAGGATGCCGGACATTGCGGGGATGTGGCGCCTCACCCTCTCGAGGGAGGCGAAGTAGGAGTCTTTATCAGGCTTGGGGCGGCGTATGTTCACATTGCCCATCTTCCCGTATTCCAGTTCTCCGGCGAGAGCTTTCCCGAGGCGGCAGTTCGCCGAGCGTATCTCAGCGGACATCCTGTCCGGACTCATCTGCGAGCGTCCCCGTCCGTCGGAAGGGGTCCGCACGACATCCTGTTCCAGAGACTCCAGCGTCTCCTCGAGGCTCTCCTCAATCTCCCTTGCCAGCCTCCGCTTCTGCGAGTGCGTCATCTTCGGTTCGGGGTCCTCCCCGGAGTCTATAGTGTTAGATGGACTGCCTCCTTGAGGTTCCTCGCCATTTTGTCGGGAAGACTCGTTTTTCTTCTGAGAGTCCTTGCCCTCAGGCTTCTGTGACTTGTTTTGCTCCTTCTTCTCCTGCTCGAAGAACTTGCGTATCACTGCGTAGATGTCCCTGGCCTTTTCGAGAGCCCCCTCGCAGGTCTCGGGGAATGGCAGGATGATGTCCCTGACTTCAAGAAGGGAGTCCGCGAACTCCGCCGCGTCGGTCTCGTCCATCGACTCCGGGTAACGGATCATGGAGATGATGGCGTTAAGCAGCCTCGCGGTCTTCGGAAGCCCCTTTCCGGTTCGCTTCTTCATCCTGGACGAGTGCCTGTCGAAGAAGTAGTACTTGGCGCAGCCGAGGAAGTTCGCGAGGCCCGGTCTCTCCCTTCCGGTGAGGGTCTCTATCCTCTCGTCCTCGATTATGTTGTGCAGCATAGCGATGGTGCGGTTCTCCGCCTGATCAGGTACGCTGAAGTCCGTGTAGAGCAGGTGGCTGCCCTCGTGAACGGCGAGACCCGTGAAGATGTCGACTTTCTGGCCCGGAGTGAGCGTCCTGTCGTCGAACACGTCCGTCGCCACGCTGACGGTCCTCCCGTCGGTGCAGGAGGAGTTCGGGGTGAGGGCTATCTTTACCTTGAACGGTGTGTTCATCGCGATGACTATCTCCCTCGCGTGGTTATACGCGATGCGGTGAAGGTCTGCGTCGTCCTTCGGAGCGACCATCATCGAAGAATACGCGTCCCCGCCGGAGAGCCCCTTCTCCCAACCGAGCCTGCCCTCGCGGCTCGCGGAGGTGTAGTTCCTGCCCTCCCGCCGGAGGAAGTCCTTCCTGAGAAGGTCGACTTTTTCCTGCGTTGTCATAGCGTCTCCTCCTGCGTTTCTTCCGTCTCCTCATCCTCCCGGGGCTGTTCTCTGAACATCTCGATGGTGTCGCGGACGATTTGCTCGCCGATGATAATGATGATGCCGCCCACGACCACCGTGTACGCGGTCCAGTAGGCGATTTGTGATAAGATTTCCATAATGAGTGTGTTTTTCCTGTCCCCTGCCGGGGACTTCGTGACGCACACGCGGGGACAGCCACAGGCAAGGGTGGACCGAGGAACTGACGCGGGCGTGTCCGTTCCGACGGGAAAGGCGCAGCCGGCCCTTGCTGACAAGAGCCGTCCCCAACTTCGCGGAACGGAAGGCGCTGGCGGGGAATTACGGGAAAAGGACCGGGCGTAGCCGCTATTCGCCACAATGACGGACCCGGACAATCGTTGAAGTTGACCTTCTGCGATTCTGAACAACTTGTCCGGTTTTCCGGACTGCCGGAATATTGCAGTCAGGAAGAGTTACTTTGCAGCACAGTAAGAATCATAAGAGGCTGAATAACATGACTCAAAACAATACCGACATCAGGCCGTTGTCTCAGGAAGAGCATGACGCGGCCATCGAAAGGATGCGCTCATACGACGCGCTTCCCGAAAGAGAATGCGCAGAGAAGCTCCGCGCCGAGGTCCGCGGCTTCGAGAGCAGCATCCTTGCGATTACGGGAGACCCGCTCGAGACTTGCTGGTGGGATACCGTCAAGCCGGAGAATGTCTCCGAGTATGTGGACGACCTCATAGGTCTGCGCTACTACGCCCTGACGCGCCTGTTCGAGATCCACTGCACCGAGGCTGAGGTCCGAAGGATAGAGCGTGTCAACTCCAAGCTGCTGGAGATGACCCGTGAGATGTTCGAGCGCACGGGGCAGGTCTACCGGCATTTCGTCGATATGCCGCGCGACCGGAGCGGGGAGGACATCGAAGTGGAGGGGACGCTGAAATACTGGGAGGACACCGAAGCGCTGCAGCTGGAGGACGATGACTTCTACGGCTCGGACTTCAGGCACATCATCCCGGTAATCGCCCACATTGACAGTCTCCGCCACGGCGGCCTGCCGATAATCTCCTGCAGCCCCGGCTACGACCCGGGCCACAGGTTCAACTCCTCGATGAGCGACAGGGAACTCGGCATAGTGAACAATCTTGATGACGGCGTGAGCTGGGCCGAGGCGGGTTTTCACGACGAGCGCCTCAGCCACATCGTCTTCTGCTACGCGTCCCACGCCATCATCACCCACAAGGACTTCAGCATTCCCGACTATATGCGTATGGACGAATACGAGGTCAAGGTGGACATCCAATATCAGCATTTCAGAAAAACGGAATAAGAAGATGAAACTCAAACAACTGCTCGACTCACTCACATTTGACGAGATCGCCCCGTTCATCGATCTGGAAGGCGGAAAGAACACATTGGCGCCTTTCAAGCAGCACTTCGACTATCTCCGACATCTGACTCCCATGGAGGGCGTGACCGGCGAGGTCTGCATCGGTTACTGGGAAGACCCGGATCTGGAAGATGGTGAGGGTGAGGACGGAAAGCGGCTGTTCGCCGGATCGCTCGAGGGGGACTATTGGGAGTCCAGCCTCGCCAAGGAAATCGTCCTCGACGAGGGCGTGACGGCGTCCCCGGCGGAAATCGCCGGCTGCTGCCTCTGGCACACCTCGTTCTACGGCTTCCTCCCGGAGGATGTGAACGATACCTTCATCATCTGGCACGAGGGGAAGGGAAGGACGAAATATTACATCGAAAAGTTCAGGGACATTCTTCCCACCAGAAGGGAGATGCTGTCCGTCCCCTCGTTCCATCAGACAATCCGCCGGGAGATGCGGCTCCACAGGAAGTACAGACCATCGAAAGAGTTTAAGGACTTGTTCGGCGGAGACACCCGGAAATGGAGATACTGGAAACGGTATGAGATCAACTCGGAGTACAGCAGGCGCATAAAGATGAACGCCGAATTCATCGAGACAGTCCTCGAGCGCGGGACTGACATCACGGACCCGCCCGCAAGGGAGGAGTTAGGCAGGCTCTTCCGGGCCAACCACGTCAGCATCCACCGCTGCGACACCTTCGCCTACGACGCCGCGGGCAGGCTGGAATATCTCCGCGAACTGGTCGGGAAATACGGGCTTCTGAAAGAGAAGAGCTGTCTTCCGCACAGTTTCGTCTGCATCAGCGCTTCTCCGGAGCATCCGCTGACGATGGACGAGACCGGAGAAATCGTGGCCCTCGTGACCTCCGGCCACGGCGGGGAACACCGCATCTGCATAAAATCGGACGCGGCCTGCGGAGAAGAACTGCGGGTGGACATCGCCTATTACGAATAAACCGTCCCGGACAGCGGACTACCTGTCGTCCCGGTACTGCGCCGCGGCTGAAGTGAACCGGTCCTTTCCCCACGCTCCTGCCGGAATTTGGTAGTCAGGCACAGTTTCTTTGCCGGAAAATCAGATAACAGATGAAAACTTTAAGCATATATGAAAGCGCGGCAGCCAACGTGAAGTCTCTCGGCTCCGTGGTGCCTTCCCAACTGGCGGAACCGACCGCCAGGTCTTTGCAAAAACTAGGCGAAGCTCTCCTCGGAGATGTCAGCGGATATGTCGCGGCGCGGCTGCATTTCAGCGCGGACGAGCTGAATGCGGCTCTCGCCGCCGAGCAGGTCGACGGCGTCGCCCTGGCCATGTACAACATAGAGAAAAGGGGGGAGTCGGTCATCATCGGCGACCAGACCGGAATCGGCAAGGGCCGGCAGGCGGCCGCGATGATACGCTACGGCCTGCTGTCCGGCTATCTCCCCGTCTTCTTCACGGACCGCTACACGCTCTTCAGCGATATGTACCGTGACTGCAAGGCGCTGGGGATAAAGGACGCACGGCCGCTGGTCGTGAACGCGGGGGTCTCCGTGGTGGATTTCGATGTCGTCATCGAGGAGAAGGATGAGAAGGATGAGGAGGATGTGGACGAGATATGGTCTCCCGAGAGCGATGAGGACGGCGAAGGGACGGAGCAGGAGGCCGAGCGGATGAATCTCTACCAGAAGCAATACCAGGTGGTGTACAAGGCCCCGAAAAAGAGCGTGCTTCAGAAGGTCTTCGAGAGCGGGGACATTCCTTCGGAGTCGTACGACTATCTTATGGTAACCTATTCCCAACTCAAGGATGCCAGCCGCGACCTCACGAGGGTCGAATTCCTGCAGTCCCTCTGCGAGAAGCACCGAGCGCTTTTCATCTTCGACGAGGCCCACCGCAGCAGCAGCGTCAGCGGCGGGAAAATCTCCGTCATCACGCAGAGCATAAACCGGATCCTCTCGGAGTCACCCCGGACCCAGTGCGTTTTCCTCTCGGCCACGTTCGCCAAGCGTCCGGAGAGCCTGATTACCTTCATGCGGCGCACTGCGCTCAGCGCGCTGGCCACCGAGAGCACCCTTGAAGTCGCGTTGCACTCGGGAGGCGTCCCTATGCAGGAGTATGTGTCGACCCGCCTCGCGGCTGAGGGACAGATGATCCGTCGCGAGCATTCGTCGGAGGGTCTTCCGCTGCCGTCGTACACCTATCTGGACGAGGACCTTGCCGCGCATTCGGAACTGTTCGACAAAGTGATGTTATCCTTCCGCGACATCGTGAAGCTCTCCGCCCAGGTGTACGATCTCGTGAGCCTCTGCTCTGCGGTCGACCTGCTGCCGTTGTTTAAATGTTACCCCGCGAGAGCGCAGCTGTTCTACATAAACAAGGTGCTGCTTCTCTCGCTTAAGGCCGTGAGGGTGGCGCGGACGGCCGTGGAGGATGTGAGGCGGGGACGCAGCGTCGTAATCGGGATGAGCGACACGCTGGAGTGCGTCCTTCAGGATGTCAGGGCGGACGAGGACGGCTCCGTCCGCGGGGACTTCTCCACGCTGCTTCTACGTCTTCTGAACAAGACCGTCCGGGACTCGTCCGGGAAGGAGGAGAACCCGAGTCCCATCTTCGACCTGGTGAAGTATGTGGCCGACACCATCGAGGATCCGGAGTTAGCTGGGGCAATCAAGTCTCTGGCGGAAGACATCCGGAGCGGCTACCGCGACATTATGTCTGGCATCAATGACGAGGCGTTCCATCTCCCTATGTCTCCGATTGATGTGATAAGGCAGCTCATCGAAAGGGAGTCGTTCGAGGCTCCGGACGGAGAGACTCTCAACATCCGCTTCGAGGAATGCACCGGCCGCGCCCATTGTCTGGAGTACCTGTCCCCGGACGGGGACGATGATTTCGTGAACGCGCGGATAATACCCCGCCGCAAGCGCCACTCGAACCACATATTCAACGATTTTCAGAACAACAGGCTGGACGTCATCCTCATTAACGCCTGCGGGGCCATCGGAGCGAGCGCGCACGCCGTCTCCACCGCCGATGTCCCCGAGAGCGGGGTGCGTCAGCGCAAGATGCTCATCGTCCAGAATGACCTCGACGTCAACATCGACCTTCAGAAGCGCGGCCGCATCAACCGCACCGGGCAGCGGGAGGACCTGCCGCCCCTGTACGAGTATATAATCACGGCGATACCGTCCGAGAAACGGCTTAATATGATGCTCCGGGCCAAGTTGCGCTCGCTCAGCGCCAACACCGCGGCCTGGCAGGACCAGGACAAGGAACAGGCCGACTTCATCGACATCGGCAACAAGTACGGCAACGAGGTCGCTAAGGAATATATGGCCGACCATCCGGAACTCGCGCTGCTTCTGGGTCTGTCCGGCTCGGTGACGGCAAGCAGGCTGCTCGCCCGCATAGCGATGCTGAGCGTCGCCGCGCAGCAGGAGATAATCGACGACCTTATGACCGCGTACACCGCGCTTGAGTCGGAGCTCCGCCGCCTCAATCAATGGGACCTTGAACGTGACTTCCGGGACTTTGAGGCGGAGTTCGTGCGTGAGGAGCTATTCACCACGGCAAAAGCCGACACTCCACTGGGAGGGTGCTCCTATCTTACGACATACCGCTGCAGGCAGAAGACATTCCCCTACAGCTACGATGAACTGATGCGCCTGTGCGAAGCGGCGAAGGCGCGCTACGGCGACAGTTATGGCTACAACAAAGCCTTGCAGCAGGAGGTGAGAAAGTATTATTCTTTCAGGACCAGGCAAATCCAGGAGAGATACAGGGAGCGCCGCGTCCTGCTGCAGGAAAGGGCGAAGAGGTCGCGAAACCCCGGCAGGCAGACCGCCTTCACGAACGAGTACAATTCTCTTCTGGACAGGGAGAAGGCGGATGTCAAGAAATACAGGGAGGAGAGGAAAAGGCTCCTTGATATCCTCTACCGCGCGGAGATAGGCAAGGGATACGCGGATGTCAGCGACTCGCTGTCAAATGAGGATTGTCCGCAGGGAGTCAGGGCCGTCCTGTGCGACATCCGGTTCGGCAAGGACGACAGGACCAGGTTCCTGCCGAGCAAGGTGGAGCTGGTGTTCGCCCTCACGGCTGTGGCCAAGGAGATTCACATCAACCTTGTGCACAACGCCAAGTGGAGCAACTACGAAAGGCTGAAGAGAATACTCGGCTCCTGCGGGTGGAGTGCTGACAAATGGAACTGGGATGGCGAGATCGCGCGCAACAACAACAGGATAGTCGAGCGCCGGATCATCACCGGCAACATACTCGGGGCATATGTCCATCCGGCGATAAATGACTTGAAGCCGCGTTTCATATCCTTCTCTCTGAAAACGGCATCAGCGGACGGGAAGAAGACTCAGATGGGGCTGCTGCTGCCGATGGATGACCGGAAGGTCCGCGAGACCCTGAATACGGTGACCGTGCCGCTTGACGAAGGCCTGAAATACGCCGGCAGCGTCAACACCTGCTATACCATAGCCGGCACAGGTGTCAATTTCTTCCTGCAGCCCAGCCGTGAGACAGGCGGAGGTGTTAAGTTCCTCATCAGTGTCCGGGACAGGGATTCGAAGAACTATGAGAAGGACCGGCGTTTTGACGGCATCAGACAGTACTTCAGCGGCCAGCCCCTGACATCCGTCTACAGGCGTGACGAAAAGCCAGAAGGGAAGAAGCGCAGTCCTGTGATGCACTATCAGACCGTGATGCTCTCCTTTGACTCCGAACCTTTCCAGGCGGTGATGCAGACCCTCTCGCAAATGGATGCCGTGATTATCATCCCTCGCGACCAGATGCGCTATGGCGACATCCGGGAGCTTTCCTCCCGTTCGGAAAAGGAAGCCGACGAGCCGTGGCCGGTCCTGAACTGGAAGGACAGCGAGCAGGTGCAGATGCCGCCGGTCAGGGAGAGACTGCTGCTGCGCATATCCGCCCCCGTGGTGCGGGGCGCGCGGACGGGACGGGCGGTGGAGAAACACAGCGACCGCTATCTCCTTGCTGAGGAGACGATGTCGCTTGCCGGACTGCCGCTCGGCCGGCGCAGCACTCTGGACGCGCTGCGGCGTAACTATCTAGGCTGGAAAAGGTTCTATCATCGTTCAACCGATGACTTCACGGGATCGGTTAAAGAGTTTAACGAGTGTATGACGGTTCTCCGCGAACTGCGTGATGTGACTGAGAACAAAGCGAAGGCTGCCGAGGTGGACTTCAGTTATGAGGTCACGGGCATCCTGCAGAAGATTCTCGACCGCGAGTATCTCGATGACTGCAATCAATATCTGGAGAAGTTCGACGAGCGGATGCTTTTCCTCTCCCCGGACAGGTCAGAGGCACAGGCGTTCCTCGACGCGATGCCGTGTTCCCCGCGTCTGGACGGGGTCAAAAGATGCCTGCTGGACTACATCGAAGGCCGGACCGATATGATTAATTCCCCTTCTTACTTGTAAAGCTATGAGCTATATAGGTGTGATAGGAGCCGCCAGGCTGGACGGATGCGAAGACGGCTTGCCCGGAGTGCTGGGGCGTAAGGAAACGGCAGCGCTGATGCTCAAGGAGGGCGCCGATATGCACGAAATCAAGTCGCTGACCGGGTGGGAGAGAGGAGCGGACGGGAAATGGCGCTACGAGATAGACGACCCGTTCCATATGACGGCTGAACTGGAGGACCATCTGAAAAGGCACTACGGGGAGCCCATCAACATCAGGCGTTGTCTGAAGGATACCGCATTGCTGACCGCCTATCCTGTGCTTGAGAGACTGCTCCTGTTCGGCCTGTACCGACCGATAAGGGGGAGCATCGCAGGATATTTCGATCCGGAAAGGTACGCGGTGGTGGTCTGTATGGGCACCGCCTCAGCCCCTTTCAACCTCCAGACCGAGGGCGTGCTGCTCCACGAGGTTCAGCATCTGATACAGGCGGAGGAGGATTTCGCCCGGGGCGGCGACCCATCGAAGGGGATGAAGCGCTATATGAGGTTGGCGGGAGAAGTGGAGGCGAGAAATGTATGTGCCAGACATCTTTTAAGTCCGGAAGAGCGGAAGGCGAAACTGCGTACCGAAACCCAGGATGTCCCGGACGTGGACCAGATTATCATATTCGAATGACTTTCTCACGAGAATCGCCTATGATATATATCAAGCAGCTTATGGATAATAGCCGAAGCCAGTTCTATGGCCCCAAAAGTCAAGTATTCGGTCATTAGCTCTAG
>CAVERO010000103.1:0-10052 GCA_963617915.1 Candidatus Methanomethylophilaceae archaeon
CCTCGGTCACGGCCTCGCGGATATATTCATAAAGCTGGTTCTTGTCATAGTCGCCTCTCGAAAGGGCCTTGGAGCCGTCGATGACCGCACCCTTCCTCTCCAGGAAGTAGCGTCTGGCGGCAAGCTGGATGAGCCTGTTCAGATTGATGGTCATCACGGACTTGGAGCCTGTTGACACTGAGGCTGTCCCCATTGAATATTGATGCGTGGTGTGGTTGTGCGACTCATCGACTTTGTCCAGCTCTGTGATTGAGTTGCGCAGACGGCAGCAGCTCGCGAGGCTGTCCGGGCTGTCGGACAGGTAGCAGAAGAAGCTGTGTCCCTTGGACCACATCTCGGCGGTGAAGTCGGCATATTCCTTGTCGATGAAATCGTCCTTGCCGTCGGTCAGCAGGGCCATCGTCTCGACAGGGAAAGTCAGGATGTAGCGGTTTCTCTCCTCGTTGAACCAGTTCATGAAATGCTTCTGCAGCCAGGAAAGGGTCTCCCACTTCGGTTCGCTGCCGTCAGGGAACCGGAAGTCTCCGAACACGCCGCGGAAATAGCTCTCGTCGAAGTAGCTGATGTTCCAGAACACGGTCTGGTAGCCTCGGTTGCCGGCGGGCATGTTCATTGAATGCACCACCTGCTGGAAGTAGTTGTCGATGACCTTGACGAGAGTCCTCTTCTTGGCGTTCATCTCCACCACGTCCTCAAGGTGATCGAGGTAGTCGTCGCCGTAGTCCTTGCGGATGAAATAGTCAAGGTACATCAGGAACTCCGGAGTCGCGACGGCGCCCATGAACTGGGACGAGATTGAATACACAAGGTTGATGAACTCGCCGCAGAACGACTTGAGGTCGGTCGGGGCCACGGAGACACCACCGAGCTTGATGAGACCGTCCACCAGAAAAGGATACATCGTGATGGCCACGCAGTAAGGGTAGCCCGGAGTGCCGCTCTCGTCATGCTTGTAGAGGACATGGCTCTCCAGGTCCTTGATGTACTGGCTGGCGAGCGAACGGCCGTAAAGGGCTTTGATCTTGTCCTTCATGATGTAGCGGTTCTGCTTGATGTTGTTCTCCTTGTAGAGTTCCTGGCCGAGGGTCACGATGTTCTTGCGGGTCACGTTGGCGTTGGCGTCGAACTTGGAGCCGGTGGCGGCATTGGACGCGGCGATGTAGTCCCGGATGAAGTCGCGCTTCTTCCGAAGGTCAAGACCGGCGTCGAACTTCTCGATGTAGGCCACGGCCACCTTCTTGTTTATGGACATCAGACTTTCCTCGACCTGACGCCTGATCTCACGGCTGGTGATCTTGTCGTAAATATAGAGGTTCTCCGCGATAGAGACGACCACAGCCTCAGGACATTCCTCCCCGGCGGTCTTATAGGCCTCGCGTATGCCGTTCATCAGTTTGACCTTGTCGTACTCCTCATATGAGCCGTTGGTCTTGCGTACAGTAACATCCATATCCAAATTCGCTAATTATTTCAGCAAAAAACAGTTGTATCCCAAAGTATTGAAAAGAGAGTTTTCTCCGGTTATAAAGTCGGTCCGATCCTTTTCAAGGGGGTCGAACCGACTTTCACAAAGATAACAGATAATTCCGCCTTATGGGCAAAAATCTCCCTAAAGTTATTAACAATTACGTAACTTAATTGTTAATTTGTTGCGAATCAGCAAATTAAAGGAAGATGTATTTTAGAATTACTAAAATTGACAGCACATACATGAACCAACTGATCTTCTTCACCTTCCCCGTGCAGATGTTGAGGACAACATAGGCGACGAGACCAAGGAGAATGCCGTTGGAGATGGAATAGGTCATCGGCATGAGGATCAGAGTGAGGAATGCCGGGATGGACTCGGAGAAATCATCGAGCGGGATGTCCTTGACCGGGCTGAGCATGAAGAGGCCCACTATCACAAGCACAGGGCAGACAGCGGAGCCCGGGATGGCGGTGAAGACCGGAGCGAAGAACAGAGCCAGCGCGAAGCAGACAGCCACGGCGAAAGCGGTGAGACCCGAACGTCCGCCCTGGGCCACGCCTGACGCGCTCTCGACGTAGGTGGTGACGGTGCTGGTTCCGAGGCAGGCGCCGGCTACAGTACCGATGGCGTCAGCCATGAAGGCCTGGTTCATGCGGACAGGCCTGCCGGCCTTGTCGGTCATGCCGGCCTTGGTCGTGACACCGACGAGCGTCCCGATCGTGTCGAATATGTCCACGAAAAGGAAGGTGAACACGACGATCAGCATGTCGAGGCTGAAGATCTGCGTTGTGTCCGTGGTGAACTGGCAGAGAATAGGCTTCATCGTCGGAGGGGTATCGACGAATCCCTGAAACTGGGTGATTCCCATAGGGATGCCGATGACCGCGGTGGCGATGATTCCGATGAGGAGAGCGCCCGGAACATTGAAGATTACAAGGGCGCCCGTGATGAGGAGGCCGATGATGGAGAGCAGTCCGACGCCGCTGGTGATGTCGCCGAGGTTCACAAGGGTGGCCGGGTCGTCAACGACGATTCCGCCGCTCTTCAGGCCGATGAGGGCGATGAACAGGCCGATGCCGGCTCCGATCGCCTTCCTCAGCGACAGCGGCAGGGCGTTCACGATCGCCTCGCGGACACTCGTCAAAGTGAGAATTATGAATATTATGCCTTCAATAAGGACAGCGGTCAGCGCGAACTGCCACGTGTAGCCCATTCCGAGGCAGACCGTGTAGCAGAAGAATGCGTTCAGACCCATCCCCGGAGCGAGGGCGAACGGAAGCTTTGCGTAGAATGCCATCACGAGGGTGGCGAGGATGGAGGCCACCGCCGTGGTGGTGAAGAGGGCGTTCTTGTCCATTCCGCAGTCAGCCAGGATAGAAGGATTGACGGCGAGGATGTAGGACATGGCGAGGAAGGTGGTGATGCCGGCGACGATCTCGGTGGATACCTTCATCGTTGACGGATCGAATCCGAACAGTCTGGTCAGCCAGCCTTTAGACCCGCTGGTCTGTGTTTTTGTTTCAGCCATTTGTCTTGATTATCTGTGTTATTGAATATCAGAATACCCACTTTGTACCGAGGCAAGGACGCACGAAGAAGCCTTTTCCGGTTCCGAAGTCATAGGAGAGTTCGATTTCCGTGCCGATGTTGAGATTGTCAACGCCGAAGTGCTGACCGATGTTGTACCAGAACTGTGGTTCGGTAAGGAAGACAACGTTGGAAGTCTCAGACTTTGTCCAGTCACGATAGCCGTTGGACTTGTCATTGATGTAAGGGCAGACGGTATGCTCCTCCCACCAGAAATCAGCGAATCCGGAAAAGCGGAGGCCTTTCACGCCGAACAGGTCCTGCATACCCCAGACAGCGGTGAACTGAAGCGGGACATCACTCTTGAGCCGGCTTCCGTCCGCATGTCTGCTGTCACCATAGTTGATGTTCTTATAGAGAACCTTAAGGTTCAGCGTGTTTCTGAAATCGTTGCTGTGGAGAAACCAGTCAACGCCGAAAAGAAAGGCGTTATTGATTGTGTAACCGTTATAGACCCCTCCGTTATATTCAACGTGAAGACTGAAAGGAGCAAGTTTGGTGTTCTGCCAAAAATTTAGACAGCGCGCGATCTCGAAATAGGTTCCGTTAGGGGCGTAAACCTTGTCTTTGGATGTCTTCGAGTTGTAGTCATAGTCCACGAAGAAGAAGGTGTTACCCCATTTGTCCCCGTAGAAACCCTCAAGAGTTGTGGTGACGTGACCGCGGTCCTTGCCGAAATCATAGAACGTCTGAAGGTTGGTCTGTGCCATTGCTCCTGGAGCAAGGGCGAGCGCTGCGACTATGGCGGCGATGATTGATTTGTTTGACATAAATATAAGGAAATTGACTTGTTCCTTTATTGATTATTAAAAAACAAAATTAGCACAAATGTCGCTAAAAGTCCATACCTTTGCCGTTCAATATTCACAAAGTTATCAACAGCCATGTTTGAAGAGACACTGAAATTCTATCAGAACTTCCCGAAGGAGGGAATCAATTTCGTTGACATAATACCGTTCATGCAGGACAAGGAGGTCTTCACAAAGCTGATCGGCGAGATTGGAAAACTCGTGACGGCACCGACGGTCGCCGCCCCGGAAGCCCGCGCGTTCCTGTTCTGCGCCCCTCTCCTCACCACAGACTGCTGCGTGACCAATGTCGTTCCGTTCCGGAAGAAGGGCAAACTGCCGCACTCCGGGGATGACCTTCTGAACATCGAGATAATGAAGGAATACGGTCCGGACAATCTCTACTTCCGCAAGTCCGACATCGCGGCCGGCAAGGCCGAGGACGGGATGTTCAGAATCGCGATCATCGATGACGTACTGGCCACCGGCGGCACCGCAAAAGGAATCGCCAAGGCTCTGGACGCCCTGAAGATCACTGTGGAGGGGAAGGAATATGGCGTCAAGGTCAGCGAGTTCATATTCCTCGCCGAGCTTGACGGCCTCTACGGCCGCAACAGGCTGGAAAAGATCGCGCCTGTGCATTCAATAGCGCACATCAGGTAGGCGGCATCTAAAAACCTTTGGCGATGTTGTCGGCGATGGACCGGATGAGACGCTCACGCGCCTCGACGCTGGCCCAGGCTATGTGCGGGGTCAGGCTGAGACGCTCGGGATGCCGTGTGTGGAGAAGAGGATGGTCGGCGGGAATCGGTTCGACGGAGTACACGTCCAGGCCCGCGCCGCCGATGGCCTCTTCGTCTATCACCTTGGCCAGAGCATCCTCCGCCACGATGCCTCCGCGTCCCATGTTCACTATGACCGCCTTTGGCTTCATCATCCTGAGTTCCCTCTCTCCGACAAGGCCGGCGGTACGCCCGTTGTAAGGAGCGTGGACGGAAATCACATCGGACACGCTCATAAGAGTGTCAAGGTCCACGGCGGGATATTCATCGCTATGGTTCGTGCCGGAAGTCGAATAATAGATGACATTCATTCCGAAGGCCGTACCGACCCGGGCGACCTTGGAGCCGATTGTGCCCAGGCCGATGACTCCCAAAGTCTTGCCGGTCATTTCAACGAACGGTCTGAAATAATTCGTGAACAGCCCGCTGCGCGAATAGATCCCGGACTTCACCACATTGTCAAAATAGACTCCGTTGCCCAGAAGGTTAAGAATATGCATGAATGTTTCCTGGACAACGGAGTCTGTGGAATAACCGGCCACATTTCTGACAATCACCCCGCGACGGGCGCAGGCATCCACATCAATGTTGTTTATGCCCGTGCCGGCCTCGCAGACAAGCCGAAGCTTCGGAGCCGCGTCAAGCAACCGGTCATTCACTTTTATCTTGTTCACAATCAAGACGTCGCAATCCTTGCTGCGTTCCAGGGCCTCCTCCGGAGTGGAGTTCGGCCAGGCGACCAGCTCCCCCTGCCTTTCAATCGGAGCCAATGACGAAGCCCCCATCGTCGCGGCGTCAAGAAACACTATCTTCATTTTCTTCAATAATTTTCCGCTAATATAGTGATTCCTGAAAAAAACCAAGCATTTTTGCGGACCCGCGGTACGAAAAACGGGGACGGCCTAATAGGTCGTCCCCGTTCCTGTGCGCGGGATGAGAGTCGAACTCACACGTCGCAATTGACACTAGCTCCTGAAACTAGCGCGTCTACCATTTCGCCACCCGCGCTTGAAGTGGATTGCAAATATACTGATTATTTACGAAACTGCAAACAAAATCAAGCGGGGGACGAATAAAACTACTTGGAATATTTGCTGAAAGTCTTTTCAATCAGCGCCGACTTGCCGGAACAGTTCTCGAGAAGCGCATTCTTGAAGGAAACGATGTCGTTCGAGTAAAGCCCAAGCGACGCGCAGATGTCAGACCGATAGACTCCACCGTTTTCAAGCTCCGTCAGAATCTGAGGTTTGAACCAATAGCTCGCGCCGGCTCCCGGATTGCTGCCGTAACGCTCCTTGTACAGCATATTCTCGATGTAGTAGGCCCACATCTCGCCTACCTCGCAGTAGCCCGCGTTGTCACCGCTTCCGGTACCGTAGCAGTCACCGGTGGAGATGTACGAAGTCAGAATGTAGGTGGCATATTTCTTCCAATAATCCGTGCCGGCCTTCTGGAAATGGCTGGCATGAGCCATCTCATGGACTGTCGTGGAATACAGTTCGGAATAGTTGCCGTTCTTGCCTTTGGAGCCGATTGTGATGTCCGGAGCGAAGATCCTGACAATGGCTGTGTATTGCCCTATATACTTGCTGACCAGTTTGTTGTCAAGCAATGCTCCGTGGTGCATCATCAGTGTGCTGGACGGTCTGAGGATGTTCAGAATCCAGAACCTCAGGTTTCTTGGCGGCATGGTGACACCGCTTGTCTGACATTTCTTGAAGTAGTCGTAGGCGGCGTTGTTGACGGCACACCTGCGGAACAGGGTGGCGTCAGAGTTCTTGTCGATTGCCAGATCGATGCCCGTCGGAGAGCCCTTGCCGATGGTCGATATGGACGCCGGAACCAGAATGAGATTCAGTCCGATGGAGAATCCGATGCTGTTCTTGAAGCAGATGCGGTAATGAGGCTTGGCCGAGAACTTGCTCGAGAACGCGTAGTTTCCGTTCTCGTCAGTGTAGGTTGTGGCCACCTTGACAAACACATTCGCCACCATCTTCACTCCGGCCACACCGACCGTCTTCTTGCTTTTGAGCTTGTCATCGACAATCGTGATCCTGCCTGACGGCTTGGACTTCGCCCTTGTCTGAGGGACCAGCAGGTCTGCATTGTCGGTAATCTCGAAAGCCTTCCGCTCGACCTGCTCCCAGTCAAGGTCTCCTAGGCCTCTTGTCGAGACACCTTCATCAGGGATAAAGCACTCATCCAGAAGCTCATAGTCTATCCCTTGCGGAAATTCGAAATCCTGCGGCACCACAGCATACTGCCATGTCATCGCGTCCTCCGGCACAGCCGGGTCGTGGTAATAGTCGCCATCCTTCAGGATTTCCCGGTCCATCGGATGATCGAACATCTCAACCCCGAGGTCCGACAGACGGTTGTACTCCTCGCTGTCCTTGGGCAGGAAACGCACATAGCGGTCCGTGACGGGGACGTCCACTGCGGCTCTCGTCGGGTACAGCGCGGCAAGAGCCGCTCCGACATTCTTCACCGAGTACGGATTCTCAAGCTTGCGGCCGAGCTCCATCTTCTCGTGCGATACGGTCTCGACCTTCTCCTTTGTGCTGACAGGATCGACCTCAACCAGAGATCCACCCTCCTTGCTGCACGACACCAGCACCAGGGCCGGCAGCATCATTTTGAAGAACCATTTCATCGTTCAGTAGGTTTTTAGTTACGATGCAAAGGTAGCGGTGGCTATCCGTGGGTTGAAATATTCCACGGCTAATTGAAGAATCAGCATTTCTTGGCAATTAAAGGGCTTATTTCTATCTTTGCGAACAACTTTTTTTAGGAAAAATATGGGAATATTCAGGAAATCCGCCACATATGCGGCATCCATAGCATTAGCGGTCAGCGCGTTCTGCTTGTCCGCAAAAGCGCAGCCGTACAAAGATCTGATTGTAGCCAACCCTGAAAGAGCGGGAGGCGTGTATCATTATTATGAATATGTTCCTTCGGCGTTGACAAAAGCCCCGAAAGGATACAAGCCATTCTACATCAGCCACTACGGAAGGCACGGCTCGCGCTACCACACCAACGGGAATCTGCTCAAGGGATCTGTCAAGGCACTCTCCATCGCCGAGAAGGCGGGGCTGCTTACAGATGAAGGCAAACTGCTGAAAAGCAAGATCGACTCCCTCGACGCCGAGCATCAGGGGATGTTCGGAATGCTGACGGAAAGGGGGGCGGCGGAGCACCGCGGAATCGCCGGAAGGATGTCCGCCAACTATCCGGAAGTGTTCAAAGGGAAACGGGCCGAGGTGGAATGCGTCTCAAGCTACTGGCCAAGATGTCTGGTCAGCATGGCCAACTTCACGTCCGCCATCAGGGAAAAGAACGGGGCTCTGGATTTCCACTATGTGACCGGTCCCAAGTACCTGGATTACATCTGCATGGACCTTGACACGAAAAAGGTCTCGCAAGAGTCCGGCGCGCTCAGGCGGCATCTGCTGGACAGTCTTGTCTCCTACGAAAGGTTCTTCGGGGCGATATTCACGGACCCGGCAAAGGCCGCGGAGCTCATCGCGAAGCCTAAGGAGTTCATGGACAATGTGTTCATCGCAGGGAGCATCAGCCCCAACACCATTGCCCACCCGGACATATTCAGTCATTTCAATGAGGATGAGCTGACCGGGCTCTGGATTTCGAGGAACAACAAGTTCTACTATTCCTACGGCATTTCCGCCGAAGAGGGGGAATATGTCTCCACCATCGCCAAGCCTCTCATCGAGGACATCGTGGCAAAGGCGGATGAAGCGCTCAAACCCGGCAGCGACAGGGCGGCGGACCTCCGGTTCGGCCACGACGTGGGACTTCTTCCGCTTGTGGGCACAATCGGCATAGCTGGGATGGAGGAGCGTTGGAAATCATTGGATGTGCACAGCCATTGGTTTGATTTTCAGATGATACCGATGGCATCGAACCTTCAGATGGTTTTCTTCGGAAACAAGAAGGGAGATGTGCTCGTCAAACTCGTTTACAACGACAGGGAGACCTTCATCCCCGCCGTGAAAACTGTGAACGGAGTCTTCCACAAATGGGACGACCTTCGTGAGCATCTCGTAAAAACAGCCGCCGCCATCTCTGACGAGCATATCGTCAAGGACAACGGCGACAAGGAACGTACCGGTGTGACCGGCCTGTAGCCTAGAAATAGACTACCGTCTTCTGCTCGATAGAGGACATCAGCGAGTTGGCCAGACGGCTGACTCCGAAACGGAACAGCTCCTTGTTTACCCACTCGCCTCCAAGGATTGATTTCGCTATTGAATGGTAGCACACCGCATCCTTGGATGTGGAGATGCCGCCGGCGGCCTTGAAGCCGACCTTCCTGCCTGTCTTATCATAGAAAGCCTTGATGCACTCGCACATGATGTACGCGGCCATCGGCGTGGCGTTCACGCTGACCTTGCCGGTTGAGGTCTTGATGAAGTCAGCGCCTTCCTCCATGGCGAGGAACGAGGCGTTCGCTATGTTTTCAGGTGTGACAAGAAGACCCGTCTCAAGGATGACCTTCAAGACAACCTTGCGGCCGACCTTCGCGGCGGCTGCGCTGACGGCAGCGCGGATTGTGCGTATCTCATTTCTGGCAGTGTCCTCGTCACCGGAAAGGAAAGCGTTGAGAGCCAGGACAATGTCAATCTCATCGGCTCCTGCCTCCACAGCCATCTCACACTCCTTGACCTTGACTTCGATGAAGCTCTGGGATGTAGGGAAACAGCCCGCCACAGCGGTGACATGCACCCCGGTGCCGGCAAGGCCTTCCCTTACGACAGAAGCGAAGTTAGGGAACACACAAATCGAAGCCGGAAGCGGATATTCCGGGAAATCCTTCATGAAGGAATTCACTTTCCCGACCAGTTTCTTCACAGATTCCGGTGTGTCCTCGGTGCGCAAGGTCGTGAGATCCATCAACGACAGGCAATTCCTGAGGACTTCCGGAGAAGTCACGTTGTCAATGTTGGCAGCTATAGCGTCCAACCTTTTACTGATCCGTTCCTTATCCGGAGCGTAACCATACTTTGCGAACAAAGATACCATTTTATTAACTACTGTTTTATCATCCTACAGGACAGTGCAACGTCTAACCTCTTGTCTGGACCGTGAATCCTTCATCAATCAAAGGTTTCACCAGTTCCCTCATCTCCTCCACGGTGAATTTCTCCAATCCTTCCGCCGGAGCCACCCTGTCAAGGGTATAGACCATCACTTCCCTCGGTTTAAGTTTTCTTACTATATTCATCCATCCTTCAAGGACTTCCGGAGAGGAAGAGTCAAAGGACGGAGATTTCAGGAACATTGTCTGCAACACAAAATTCCCCTCGAATCCCATCAGGTCGGAGATGACATCCTCGACATGATATTCCCCTTGCGGCTGGTTGATCCGGGCCGCAAGCTCATCCGTCGGAGCGTCAATCTTCAGAA
>CAVERO010000104.1:0-9865 GCA_963617915.1 Candidatus Methanomethylophilaceae archaeon
AGAGGATTACTCGCCTGGTCTTCTTCCCGGCGCAGGATGTCAGGCCCGGAACACCCACGGCCGTGGCGGCCAGTCCCATAGCGACTGTCCCGAACATTGATTTCAATGCGGCGCGCCTTGTGATTTTTCTGTCTCCGATCATAGTGGTATAATATATAATGTGAATGATGTTTTTTCTATTTGACAATGCCTATTCTCTTCAGCCAGGAACTTATGTTCGCGGCATTGACACGTCCGCTTGTAAGCCCTTCTCCTTCGAGATGTTTGGCTGCCGGTGTGAGCTCCACAATTCTTGACAGGGTCTCATCACGATATGTCGATGCGTAAGTGCAGAACGGTATGACAGTCTTGCCGGCGAAGTCGTAGCTTTCAGCGAATGTGCAGATGATCATAGGGGTAGTCCACCACCATACAGGGCATCCGATGAACACGGTGTCATATTCAGACCATTTCTCGACCTTTCCGGAAATTGCCGGACGCGCGTTGGCTTCCTTTTCCGCTCTGGCGACCTCCGTGCAAGGGGTATATTCAGTCGGATATGGAGTGACGGGTTCTATGCGGAATATGTCCGCCCCAGTCTGGACCGCTATCTCCTGCGCCATACGCTGAGTGGTTCCGCTCCAGCTGAAGTAGGCTACAAGAATATCGCTTCCTTCTCCAGGGTTGCCGGGTTTGTCTTCACCGGGAGTATTAGGATTGTCGCCACCGGGTGTGTCTGGATTGTCACCACCAGGTGTGCCAGGAGTTTCTCCCGGCTGGTCAGGATCGGTCGGCGTTTCGGTATTGCCGGAATTATCCTTGTCACCGTTTCCGTTGCCATCCGGAATCTCCGTGTCCGGTTTCTGCGGTTTGTCATCACCGGTGCACGCCGTGAGTGACGTGAACGATGCGACGGCAAGAGCCGCTACAAGACTGAATGCTAACGTTCTCATAAATTTTTCTCCTTATTATTTTCAGCTGCAAAGTTATTTGGATTCATCTGGACGTATAGGACAAAAAATGCGGATTAACTTTCCATTTTTTCGGAATCGGGAATATTGATTGTTTGAGAGATATGTAAATAACATCCAAGAACTTAAACGAAATGTGACGCACGCTCATCTTAATGTTTACAGATACTAAATTTTATGAAATAATAGTGTTTGCAAACATTATTTCAATCATAGTGTTACGGCGTATGGAAGGACTTGGCGAAATACGCATACGCAACGAATCCAAACATCGGGACTGTACGGGAGACTTTCTTTTTGAGCCAATTGGCAGTCGATCACTCCGTTACTTATCCCGCAAAGGGAGATTTCCTTGTGGATGGAAAATATCTGTTTGAAGTTGGGGGACGCAAGAAATCATTTGAACAAATCAAAGACGTGGCCGACAGCTATCTGGCTGTTGACGACACAGAAATCGGACACCACAACCGCATCCCTTTATGGATGTTCGGTCTGCTATATTAATGGAGACTTTGCCGGTGTAAATGTCGGAAACGTATCGGAAACACTGTCGGCAACACACTGCACTGTCGAGCGTGACTTGGCTGTATTGCAGAATGCAGATTCGTCTAATCCCTATAGTCGGACGGCTTCATTCCCAGGTTCTGCTGCACATAACGGCTGAAATAGGCCGGTGAAGAGAAGTTGAAGATGTCGGATATGTCCACGAATGACAATGACTTGTCTCTGAGCAGCCGGGTAATGTCAAGGATAGTATAGCGGTTTATCCAGTAGTTGGCTCCGTAGCCGCTGGCCTTCTTGGACACTTCGGAAAGGTACTTCGGGGTGACACAGAGTCTGTCGGCGTAATATGTCACCTCGCGGTGCTCGCGGTATGTGCCCTCTTCCAGCATCCTGAGAAAACGGTTCATTATGGACGCGCTCTGGGTCGAAATGTCGCCCTCACCGTGAATTCGGGCGTGGAAGTCGAAGAAATCCAGAATGGCTGTCTGCATCGCGTTCATCACCACCTCCTTATAAAAACGGTGTTCGGTGTCCGCAATCCGCATTTCCAACTGGTCGAAATCCCGACGGCAGGTTATCTGCTGCTGCGGCGAAAGATGTATGACCGGGTTAAGGAACAGGGAAAGTGACCCTTTGATGCCATAGTTGGTCTGCGGTGTGCACAGCTCTATGAACCCTGGCTTGGCATAGATGACCTTGCATCGGAAATCTTCCGAACAATGAATATTCTCGATCAATTTCCTCTTCCTGACGATGGACAGGTCGCCCTCGCGCAGCTCGAAGTCGCGTTCGTTGAATCGGTAGCGGCAGGTGCCCTCAAGGCATATGAGATGGGCAAGGTACTCAGCTTCCGAATCAAGCGGGACCTCGCCGAGCCGGTTGGTGACCATTATGTCTTTCTGCCCTTCCATAAACGAATCATAGTCTTATGAACCACGAATATACAAATTTCCGGTCTTCCCGCAAAGACCGGAAATATTCCTATTCCATCATATTGATGGTCTTGAGCCACTCTTCGAGGCCGCCGGTGTTACGCCCGCTTGTCCCGAATCCGGAAAGATGTGTAGCTCCGGGCGTGAGGCTGTTAAGTTTGTCTATTGTCGTGCCTCTTGATGTAGCATACGTACAGAACGGGATCACGGTCTTGCCTCTGAAGTCGTAGGTTTCACCGAATGTGTGCATTATCATCGGAGCCTCGCCCCACCAGACAGGACAACCGATGAATATGTAGTCGTAGGCCGCGATGACTGCGATGATAATTGTGGCTAACTTTTTCATATTCAATATTTTTCACAAAGGTAAAACACCCCTTTTCTTTTATTGTTACCTGTACTCCGGCAATTAATTCCGCTAATGGGTAAATTGATGATTCTGCTTTATCGGCGAGCCACCGAAGACCTCGCTCATTTCCATTGAGTCGAGTGAGGTGTTTATGCTCTGCAATTCGTTTTTGTCCAGATGGATGTCCACGGCTCCGGCGTTTTCCTTCAGCCGGGAGAGATGTCTGGTACCCGGGATAGGGACAATCCACGAGCACTTGCTCATCATCCAGGCAAGAGCGACCTGCGAAGGGGTGGCGTGGTGTCCCTCAGCCAGATGGTCAAGAAGGGCGAAAAGGGACTTGTTCTTCTCATAGCTGTCGCTTCTGAACTGTGGCATCGACGCACGATAGTCCGTCCTGCGGTCGAACCGCGACTCGGCATTGTAGCACTCCGTCAGAAGACCATTGGCCAAAGGAGAAAAAGCCACGAATCCTATTCCGAGTTCCTCAATGGCCGGGAACAACGCCTCGTGCTTTCTTGCCATCATTGAATATCTGTTCTGTACCGCCGCGACCGGGCAGACCTTGTGCGCCCTGCGAAGATAGTCCTCTGTTGCCTCAGACATTCCCCAATGCAGGATTTTTCCTTCTCTGATCAGGTCAGCCATCACTCCGGCGGCCGCTTCGGGTTCGATGTGCGGGTCGATGCGGTGCTGGTAATAGAGGTCAATGTGATCAGTCCTTAGGCGTCTGAGGGATGCCTCCACTGATCTCCGGATTGTCTCCGGTCTTGAATCCGGTATGAGTTTGTGAGGGCCGGCCGCTTGTGGAGCGTCAAAGCTCAGCCCGAACTTTGTAGCGATGACGATCCTGTTACGGAACGGCCGCAAAGCCTCTCCGAGAAGTTCTTCATTGTCGTGCGGCCTGTCCGGTGTGCCATAGACCTCCGCTGTGTCGAAGAAGGTGTAGCCCATATCGACGGCGTATGCCAGCAGTTTGCTCATCTCTTTCCGGTCAGGCGGCGCTCCGTACGCGTGGCTCATTCCCATGCATCCAAGCCCTACCGCCGACACCCTCAGCCCGCTCAGTCCAAGTGTTCGGTATTCCATATTTTAGTCAGGCAGCTGTACGCTCATAAAGACCTTTTCCGCGTCCCCTTTGGACATTTTGAACACTCTTTCCTCTTTGTTCAGCGCCCGGATCTGTGCCATCTCATCGTCAGTCAGTTCGAAATCGAAAATCTCGATATTCTCCTGAATATGCTCCGGATTCTTGGATCCCGGGATGACGGAGAATCCCTCCTGAATATGCCAACGCAGGATTATCTGGGCGGCACTTTTACCGTGCGCGTCAGCGATGGCCTTAATCACAGGGTCTTTTAAAATCATCCCGTTTGACATCGCTCCTCCGAGAGGGAACCAGCATTCCACCTGAATGCCGTGCTGCTTCATAGTCTCGCGTACATCAATGCGCTGAGCATACGGATGACATTCCATCTGGAGAACGGCAGGTTTGATCCGGGCCTCTTTCATAAGGCGTTCAAAGGCCTCGCTGTCAGTGTCGAAGTTACTGATACCCAATGTGCGAACCTTACCCATATCCACTGCTTTTTCCATATCTTTCCACGCGCCGACAAAGTCTCCGACCGGCTGATGAAGATAGAGAAGGTCAATGTAGTCGGTCTGCAGCCTCTCCAGCATCTTGTCTATGGCCTCAAGAGTCTTGCCCTCGCCATATTCCGTAGGCCAGATCTTGCTTGTAATCCAGATTTCCTCACGCGGAATTCCGCTTTTCCTCACAGCCTGTCCTACACCGCGCTCGTCATTGTAGGCGTGAGCCGTGTCTATGTGGCGATACCCGGCCTTCAATGCCGAGAGGCAGGACTGCTCGCAGACATCGTCTGACGGCTGGAGATAAGTCCCGAGCCCAAATCGTGGCATCAGCGAGCCGTTGTTCAGTTCAACTACCGGAACACCGGCGACCGTCGCCTCCTTGTCCTGTGCGAAAGCGGTGCCGACCGTCATCGTGGCCAGCGTCGCAAAAGTTGTAATGATTTCTTTTTTCATATTCATCTGTCTTTATTTGATGGTGCAAAGTTACGGACGGCACAGGTGACAGATGTTATGAGAATTACGGGAGAAACTTCACTTTTTGCGGATTATTGATGTTCGGGACTCCGTCAGTTCTGTCCGATAAGGTGCAGAAGGGGTCCCCAGAGGATTGCCGTGTCGAGGGCGGAGCGATGTGCCCGATTGATGGGTTTGACAACAATTCCGGAAGCGGCTTCTGAATTGAGGACTATCTCCACATAATATAGTTCTCATTCTTATAAGCCCCCCTATGCACATCCTGCGCAAAGAGGGTTTTCTCTCCGGTCTCGTCGATGTACCACCCAAACGATGAGTGGCTTCCGACAAGGTAGATTGCATTCTCGACGCCAAGGTCAACCAAGGCTTCGGCAAAGTCGTGCATTGACTCATCCGACTCACTGACGGCGACAAAGACTTGTCCTGCACGGGAGCACAGGGCCTTACGCATGGTCTTGTTCTTGAGGTCGTTGTCAACCATGACCCCGTTGTCGACCAAGGCGTACTGCCGGAAGAAGTATCCACCTTTTTCGGTCGCCTCCTCGAACAAAGGGGAATTCTCGCTCACGCCCACCGTCACCACGCCATCGATGATTGCGCAGAAGCCTTTCTTGGAAAGCCCCCATGCAAGAGGTTTGCCCTTGAGGACAAAGGCTCCCAGGATTTTCCGGTTGTCTTTGCGGATGTCGGCCGCCTGGGCAGCGAATATGATGCCCTTGTCATTCCTGTCGGGCACGCCTACGGTCAGTTCCGGGGTTGCGTTATGGGGGATGTAAAGGGTAAGCAGGGCATCGTTGATGACGGTGTCAATCTTTTCCGTGAAAACTTTGTCGGTCTGGATGCCAAATGGTTTTGTTGTTTCCGCGGGGGGCGCAACTTCCGGAGTATTCTCGAAAAGCCCCCCTTCCGGAGATTCCGGTTTCTCCTTTGGCCATTTGGTCATGACGATAATGCCAATTCCTATAACAAGAATCAGCGACAGGATGGAGATCATCAGGGCTCGGTTCTTGCCTCCGGCATCTCTTGTCGAAGGCTTTCCGATTACCCGAAACTCGTCATCCCTTATGTCCTTTCCTTTTTCAGTCATGTCTCGTCATTGCATCTATGTAAGCCTTAAGCTTGGTCAACACCTCGCGTGAGGCGGATAATTCATGGCAGCACCCATTGCAGTCAGAAAGCACCAGCTTCTGTTTGGCAATGTCGATGGAGTAAACAAAGTCTTGGTTGATGATAAGCCCCCGGCCCAGCCTTATGAAGTTGTTGCCGGCGTCGCCGAGCTGGAGTCCTATCAAATCCTCAATCTGACCCAGCTGGAAGGACACAAGCTGTTTGCGATTGTCCTGCGTCACGACGTGGGAATAATTCCCGTCTGCCGACACATAAACCAATCTGCCGGCGGGAACGCGAAGCAGCTCCGTTCCTTTTGATATGACGATGATTCCTTCCACGAAACCCAAACCATGCAAATTTAACGATTTCCGTCCAGTAATTAATGATTTTTGCCAATGATAATGTAGGAAACGCCAATATACTGTATGAAATGACAGCCCTTGACAGCATCCGTACAGCGCTGATTCATTCCATACATCGCCATGTCTCAACCATTTGAAATCCGGACTGATATAGTGACCTTTGCATAGAAATTCAAGTGCAAACAATCGTAACGATGAACAGGACTATACTCTCAATCGCATTGCTCCTCGCCATGCTGGCAACCCCGTCTTGCGGCAGGAAGCATGGCGGCAACCAAAAGACTGCCGACTCATTGTCGCAACCTCAAATAACGAATATGAGATCTCCGACGGCGGCAGAGGGCAACGGCATCTACCATTGGAAGACCACCTTCAGCTTGTCCGAGGAAGACTTGGCGTTTCTTGAATCGCACTCGGTCAAAAGGATGTACCTCCGGCTGTTCGATGTCGACATGGAAACAATTCCGAAGGATCGTCAGACCTCGTGCGTGCCTGTTGCGACGACAATATTCAAGAGTCCCGTCCCCGACAATATCGAGGTCGTGCCCGCCGTCTTCATAACGACACGGTCCCTCATGCACACCGCAAAGGAATCCGGAGACTTGAAAGAACTTGCCGAGAGAATATACACAAGGGTATGCAACATGTCCGACTACAATGATTTGGGGGAAATAAATGAGATTCAGCTTGATTGCGATTGGACGAACAATACGAAAGAAGCATTCTATAGTCTTTGCCGGGAGATAAAAGCTCTTGCGGAGAAAGACACCATACAGATAAGCTCAACGATAAGGCTTCATCAATTGTCGAAAGACCCGCCACCCGTTGACCGGGGCGTACTCATGGTTTATAACACAGGAGCCGTCCGCGGATATGACACCAATAATTCCATATTGGAAATGCGCGACGTGAAGCTGTATCTGAAGTCAACCCCGGTTCGGTACGCACTTCCTCTCGACTTCGCTTACCCGGTCTTTGGCTGGGGCGCCCTGTTCCGCGAGGGGAAGTATCTCGGAATCCTCCATAAGACAGACTTCAATGACACACGCTATTACACGGCAGAGGAGAACGGCTATTTCAAGGTAATCAAAGAGCATGTTGTCGAAGGGCACTGTCTCTATGAAGGAGACTTGGTACGTCTTGAGTATCCTTCAGCTGATGAAGTAAAAGAAGTCGCGGATTATGTTTCAAAGTCATTTCCCAAGGCTTCGCACAACTCTATACTCTATCACCTTGATTCAGACAATCTTTCAAAATTCACCACCGATGAAATCGCATATATATACAGCCGCTAGCGCCATCCTCGCATTGTCATGCTTGCCCGCTTTTGCCTGCGGGCCATTCTATTATGAGCCGGGTGAATATTGTATGTACCGGGTAAGCGACAAATATCTTGACGGCTCCGGATTTAACTCGACCTTCAACTATGGCTCCGATGAGAACTGCATTTTATGGCAGAACCAAACTTCACGCGCCATCCCTTTAAGTGACATCTACAAGATTGTATATAAGGCTGATGTCAGATGGATTGAATGTCTCCGTCATCATCTTGGCGATTCGTGGTCATTTTCAGACGGCCCAAACCAATTTGCCGAATGGCTTTGGCACGATGAAGAGGCGGCAGATTTTCTCCTGCTGGCCAAGCAATGCGAGGCAGTCCGCGAAAAGATGAATGACCCCTGGTATTACCCCACTAAAAAACAACCGGAGAAACAGTCGCTTTCCGGCATCATAGAAGAGGCCAAGAGGCATTCAACAGGGCGTTTTGCCGACCGTTATGTTCTTCAGGCTCTCCGCTCCATGTTCTCTCTTCGCCGTTTCGATGACTGCATAAACTATTGGAATGACAGAGAGTCCGTAATGAGCGACAATATCATTCGAAGGCTGGCGCTCCGCTATGTTGCCGGGGCGTATTACAATATCGGTGAAGTTGCATCCGCAAAGAAGTTATACGCTGAGGCCAAAGACGTTGAATCCCTGCTCTTTTGTGCCGGAAAGGGCAACACGGACTCTTGGGATGCATTGTATGAGTATATGCCGGAGACTCCGGCTCTACGAGCCTCTGTGAAGAGAGCGATGGTTGACGCCGAAATATATGTCAGAAATGTCGGGCAGAATCAATTCCGTGTGGTAGATGAGGACGTGGTCTCCAACTTACAGGAAATACGTGACTTTAGCCTGCGCGTTGCCACGGAAGGCAGAGTTGGTGATCCTGGCCTTTGGTACTACAATGCAGCATTTGCGAACCACCTCTTGGGACGGAATAAAGAGGCGGCGCGACTTGCCACTCTGGCTGAAAAAAGTGCCGGGAGCGATGACATCAAAGAATCCGTCAGAGTGTTGAAGATCTATCTGGACGCACTTGACCCATACAACACATCGTATGAGAACAGGATGCTCTCCCATGTGCAATGGCTGGAAAGGAAGGTCGTTGAACATATCGATGAAGCCCGTGAAGAGACAGCGTTGTATGGCAGATATTATACAAAAATCAACTATAGCTACTTCTATTGGAACGACATGCTTCGTAAAGTTGTTCATGCCGGGATTGTTCCTACACTCGAGAAAGCGGGCAGGCGAGCTGCTGCCATCGCATACTCCAATATGGCTGACAACCTCATTTTCAATCTCGTAAACCAGATTGACACTTCATGGTGCGGCCATGGTATGGTCACCCTTGCGGAATATAGAACCGGCTGCTGCTTCAATGGTCTTGACTATAGCAATCAAACTTTCAGACTTTTGGACAGGATGCCTGTCGAAGATATCATAAAGTATGTCGGGTCACTTGAGCGTCCGAAAACCACTCAGGAAAGATACTTGAATTCCAAGGGGTACGATGACGTGGCCTACTTCCGGGAAATCATCGGCACAAGAATGATAAGGCAAATGCGCTATGCCGAAGCCGAACAGTGGCTGTCAAAGGTTCCGGCCTCATTCCAAAATCAGCTGAATACCTATCGGGAAGGATACTTCCGTTTTGATCCTTTCGTCCCGGAGAAAACGCTTGTCCGTGATATTTCGGACTATAAGTTCAAATTCGCGCGCGAGATGGCGTCATTGGAAGAAACGATAAACAACACCAAGGACCCGGAAAGAAAGGCTCTGCTCATGACCCGCTTTGCCACCGGGGTCAAGAATTCCGTCGGCTACTGCTGGGCATTGTCGTTCTATGGGTTATCTTGTAGCGACACGGACACCGGGAACGGTCCTACACTTTTCTCTTCGGCCCAGGATAAAGGATTCGCCCGCGCCTATGAACTGTACCGCCAAGCGCTTGCATTGAGCAAGGATAAAGAGACTACGGCTCAAATCAATCTGCTTCTCGGCAATCACAAGACAATAGTCGAAAAATATAGCACGACGAGGGCCGCGATTTCTGTCCGTGGCCATTGTGACACTTATTGGGATTATCATTTTGAAAAGAAAGAGAACTACTGGCAATCTAATCTTTAGAAATATGAAAATAATAAATTGAAGGTTTCTGAGAAGCTGTTTTAATTTGTTTGTTTGAAGGTTTGAGAGTGAAAAACTTCGGGTTCGACCGCTTCTTCCAAGGAGGATAGCGGTGCTATCTGACTGAAGAAGCGG
>CAVERO010000105.1:0-9818 GCA_963617915.1 Candidatus Methanomethylophilaceae archaeon
TCAAGCACCTGTACCCTATCATTGAAATCAAGAATTAGATGTTACAAGCTACTAGAACTGCTAGTCAGGAGATTAACTCGATATGTTCTGTAATCCCGGTTTCACTGGTAAATAGGGATCTTGTCCTGTCTGTTGAGATTCCGGATTCTCTGCGTAAGGTTATTGATGGGGGCGATGTTAACCTTTATACTGATTTAGGGTATGAATCACTATTGCCTGAAGAATCGTTTGCGGCTGCATTGAACTACAGAGGAGAGTATGCTGTGAATGACACGGTTTATAAGGTCTCTCCAAGGGGAACATTCTGTATGCCTAAAAAACTTGTGAATACATTTGAGAAAGAGTATGCCAAGGTTTACAAAGAGAAAGTGTCGAAAGTCGGAGACGGATTTTATGATTTCAGCAAATCCGACAGCATAAGCAAGGACTTGCGTGCAAATCTCCGCCTTTATGATACATTCGGCAATGGTACGGTAGCTATAAGGCTGCAGTACGAACGATCAGGAGAGGAAAATCCAACCGACACGCGCTCTACTGCATTGCCCGATGGTAATCTTGATGATGATTGGATAGCGGCTTTGGATATTGATAGGGATTCTTTCGATTCCTATACGACAGATGCTCATACTGTGGCAGGCAAATGGATACAATCATTATTTGGCAGAAATAAGGCGTTTAATGTCTCATTTGCGAATAACCGACGTTTGAAAACTAAATTATATTATTACAATTATTTAGGACACACGTCGATAGGTGCGAAGGCGAAATTCCAAAAAAAAATCTTATAGGTTGGAGTGGAAAGAGTGCAGATCATCTATATTTGATTTGGAGTAATGTGATTTTAAAATCCAAGTTGCCATATGCTATTGAATATCCACATACATTTAAGCCGACTACCAGAATTTTTGTAGGGTCTAACATTGAAAAAATCCCTGGCACAAATGTCAAGGGAACGGTCGATTATTATGTGGGTAAGCCGCTGTCCGATAAGGAATTAAAGTCTTTGGCTACGGAAAATTATTTAAAGGCTGTTATCGATCTTAAGATGCAGGTTGACAAAGATTTTGATAAGAATCCAAGACAAGTTGGAGCTATAAGATATGTTTGTGATAATGTTGTATGGACGATAATTCGACCTTATGGAATACATGAAAGTAATGAGGAGAAGATAACTTGTAATTTTGAAAGTGATTTCCACTTTAAAGTAGGAGTGAAAGATTTTGTCCCTGGCTTGAAATATGATGTAAAAGAATGGCTAAACAAGATTTCGGCTCAAGAATTAGAGTCCCCTAAACTCATTCAAGGCGAAATACGTTCGGCTGCCACAAAAAATGGCGAGACTAAGGGGGTTAGATTGATTAAGAAATAATCATAAATAATTTTGTTGGATTGTTATGAGGAATATTGTAATGTGTATGGCGCTGATGTTATGTGCATTTGGCTTTGATGTGAAAGCTCAAAGCGTTGTGCGTGCCATCGAGGGGGAAGTGGCTTTTACTGGAGTGAGGGCTTCACATAATATGATATTTGATGAGAGTCGGCCGGGACTTGGTTTCGCTGGAGAATTACGGTATAATTTTCATGGCGTTCCTGTTGATATTGGTATACAGGGGAGAGGGCAGATATGGGGAAGGCAATCGTTGTCTGAGTCTGCCTCTGATGAGTACAAGTATGCTGGAGAAAAGTTGAACTATTTGTCGGCGAATGTCCTTCTTGTTTCTGATTACAACTTCAGACGAGGGCAATCTGTGTCCATGTTCATTGGTGCTGGTGCCGGGATGGCTTTTTTTGAGGAAAATTCCAGTCTTGAAAGGGCTGGCTATAGTCTATATGTCGGAAATGGGAAATCGAAATCATTCTGTTTTATGCCTCGTGTGGGAGCGGAATTTTTTAATAGATTGCGTTTGACCCTGTTTTATCAGTTTGAGGACAAGGCTAATGAGTGCTTTGGCTTACAGGTTGGCCTTGCGATCGGAGGTGGAATGAAGAAATAGAGAGAGGGCACTTATTAACTAAAAAAGAGGACTGACTCAAAAGTGAGTTGGCCCCCACTTTTATTTTTGATATTAATTCTGGTTATTTGATAGCTAATCATTAAGTTTCTTGATTACGATACGGGGATTGCCTATGGCGACGCTATGGGCTGGAATATCTTTCACCAGAACACTTCCTGCATCGATAGATCAGTCTTCTCCCATCGTCACGCCAGGAAGAATGGCCACATTGTCTCCAATCCATCAGTTTTTGTCGATGACAACTGGCCATTCCTGTCCTGTGTTACGTTCCTTCAGAAGATAGGTGACCACCACATTCATACCATACCCAGCCATATCAGAGTGATTTTCTTGGATGCAAAGTTAATGATGTTAACCTACCCCTTTCCCTTGTATACTTTTTTATCTATAATATTGGGGAAATGTGTATATTTGCACAAAACACATTTGAAAAATGTGATAGACATCCAATTTGCCCAATGAATGCAGAAATTAAACGAGACATCATAAATGACTTGCTCCAATGGAAGCAACGGTCGGACCGCAAGCCTCTTATTATCCGCGGAGCCCGCCAGATCGGCAAGACCTGGGCTATGCGCAGATTCGGAGAGGAGAACTTCGACTATGTGGCATATTTCAACTTTGATTCATCGGAGGAATTGTGCCGTGAATTTGAAAACACGAAGGATCCTAAACGTCTGATTGACATACTTCGGCTCTATACGGACTGCCCGATTGAGCCGGGGCGGACATTGATGATTTTCGATGAGATACAGCAGAGCAACAAGGCACTTAATTCATTGAAATATTTCTGCGAGGAGGCACCACAGTATCATATACTCGCCGCTGGTTCCCTGTTGGGAGTGGCATTGTCAAAGGGTGATTCGTTTCCCGTCGGAAAAGTGGATTTCTTGAGGATGTATCCAGTGACTTTCAGGGAGTTCCTCAATGCGGATGATCCTAAAATGTTCGATTATGTTGAAAATCTCTCCGAGATGGCCCCGCTTCCGGAAATAGTCATGAATAGACTTGCCGAGTCGTATCGGCGCTATCAGGCAAGTGGCGGGATGCCTGCGGCTGTGGTCGCTATGCTGGACAGACGCGGCGTAAAGGAGATTGAGAATATCCAGAATTCCATATTGACTGCCTATTCGCTCGATTTCGCAAAGCACGCCCCTGGGAAGGATATACCGCGAATTTCCGCCATCTGGAGTTCCATTCCGTCCCAATTGGCCAGAGAAAACAGAAAATTCATCTATAAGCTGGTGAAGGCCGGAGCCAGAGGACGAGAATATGAGGATGCCCTTCTTTGGCTGGAACACGCCGGAATGATCTACCGTGTATTCTGTTCATCAAAACCAGGCTTGCCCTTGAGTGCCTACGATGACCTGTCGGCATTCAAGGTGTACCTTTGTGATGGTGGTCTTTTGCGGCGTCTGGCTCAGCTTCCCGTGGAGGTCCTTTGGACAGAGAACCCCCTTTATGTGGAATTCAAAGGAGCAATGGCGGAGAACATGGTATTACAGTCTCTTGTCGCGCAGTTTGAGGTGATGCCAAGGTATTGGACTTCGGAAGCGACTGCAGAGGTGGATTTCCTTGTGCAGAACGATACGGCAATCATTCCTGTCGAGGTTAAATCCGGAACACGGCTTGGCGGCAAGAGCCTCGGACTTTACATCAATCGGTTCGGAGTCACGACAGCATTGAGGTTTTCCATGAACAATCTGAAACGAGACGGGGCCGTTCTCAACATTCCGTTACCGCTCGCAGACTGGACATCAAAGATTCTGACATTGTAATGGGACTTTTCTTTTGACCGTATTTTTTCTTTTCGGTCAGGTTACATTCAGGGTTACGGGAAAAGGGACGTGCCGTCCCTTTTCCCCTTCTTCCTAATGTCAGAGAGAACGAAAGGTTACGAACAAATAGTATATACTTATTATTCAAGTTAGTATGCAAATGTACCCGAAAAAGTGGCATTATGATTAATGGGATGTATGAACAGGAATATTCACGTGTCGAATAGGAATATTTGATGATTTGATACAGGATTTATCCTGAATATGACAATAAAATTCCGTTTCGGGTTGCTATAAGATGCAATTAGCGATTGTTTGTGTAAATTTGTGAAAAACGTGACGAATGAAAGCATTGCAATATATTAAGGAAGGGTTCTTTCTAATGTGGTTAACCTTCTTAAAACAATGGTTGTACCTCTCCGTAGCGGCATACGTCATTTATGCGTTGTTATGGAGCGCCATCTATGTCGGTTACAACGCTTGGTCTATAAATATAAACGGAATTTTCGTGGATTTCGGATATTGCGCTACGTTCACTCTCACCAGTCTACTTCTCGAACATTTTTTGCTACGCAAGAAACAGTCACAACGAACAACGCCAAAGAGGCTAATTATCAACGGTTTTTTAACAATCTGCCTAAATCTTCTAATTGCTGTTTTATATGAGACGTTTATCGCTGAATTTATATATAAACCTGAAACAGATGACTTTTGGGGAAGTTTATATATTTTTTGCATCGTTGCCAGTTTTGTGGCCGAATTCCATATGTTACGAGAATATACGGATATCGTCATCAAGCAAAAAGAGGAGAATCTTCTCTTGACCAAAAGACTTCTCAAATCACAGATGGATCCTCACTTTGTCTTTAACAGCCTTAATATCCTTTCAGGGTTGATCGAAGAGGATCCTGAAAAGGCGGAACAGTTCACCGTTTCTCTGTCAAGGATATACAGATATATCATCAATAGTCTTGAGAAAGACATTGTCCCTGTTTCGGAGGCGATGACATTCGCCAAGGAGTATGTGTCAATCCTGCAGACCCGTTTCCCGGCAAGCATAGATTTCAGTGACGGTGGCCTTGTGTGCCGGGGCGATGAAAAGATTCTGACGATGAGTATGCAACTGCTGATAGAGAATGCTGTCAGGCATAACTGTCCGTCACCGGAACACCCGCTACAGATCCGGGTGTTCAGACGTGGCGACCGGCTTGTGGTAAGCAACAGCCTGTATGACAATGGCCAGGTCTCAGCGTCCTACATTCCGGGCAACGGCATAGGACTTAAGAATCTAAAGAAGAGATATTCAATAGAGTGTGGCAGGGAGCCTGTGATAAGCATAACCGGGGATGGCGATAAACGGTTCTTCGAGGTGAGCCTTCCCATAATCCAAACATCATGAAAGCATTGATAATAGAAGATGAGGAGATCAGTTTCCGCAGGTTGAGACGGATGCTGCGGGACCTCCGGCCGGATATGGAGATAGACGGACCTTTGACCACCACTTCGGAAGTCATATCAAGGCTTTCGGAATATTCCGGATATGACATTATCTTCTCGGACATAAGGTTGCGGGATCATGATGTGTTCGACGCGTTCCAGGCGGTGATGCCGGAATGTATGGTCATATTCACCACAGCCTATGACGAATATGCGCTAAAGGCGTTCAAGAACAACGGCATTGAATATCTCCTTAAGCCCATCGAGAAAGAGAGTCTTTCCGCCGCGCTTAAGAAAGTTGAAAGCATCGCCGGGCGGAAAGCGTTCGACAAGGACAAGCTTGACACGGTCGTCGGCGAGCTCCGGACTTACAGGGAGCGCATTTTGATCTGGAAAGGAGATGAGCTGATTCCGGTCAATGTGAAGGATATCCTGTATTTTTATTTTGATCAGCGGCACGTGTATGCCAAGTCGGCGGACGGCGACGCCAACGCCGTCCGGTTCACAATGAGCGAATTGGAGAACGAACTCGACCCTAAGATGTTCTTCCGGCTCAACAGGCAATACATCGCGAACATCGATTCCATAACACGCATAAGCCTGTTCTTCAACTCGCGCCTCAGGATCCGGCTCAAGGGATGTGACCAGCCATTGACGCTGAGCAAAGAGAAATCCGCTGAGCTGCGGGAGTTGCTGGACAGATAATATATGTCCGTAAGAATCATTTCATCCTTAGCCAGAAGATGCCTGCGTAAGTACATGAATCAGAATAGAACTCTGTGCGGTCACTCATGGAGACTGAATTCCCGATCCTCGGCAAAGGAAAAATATCTGCCGTCAGCGAAGATGATATGATCCAATAAATTGATGCTTAAGGTATTGAGAGCCTTTTTGAGATTTGATGTCTCGTTTATGTCTGCCAAGCCTGGCTTCGGGCTACCGCTCGGGTGATTGTGGGCCAGAATCACGCCTGTAGCCCCCGCAATTATCGCCATCTTTGCGATTCTTGCCACATCTATTTGGCATGCGCTTACAGTTCCTGACGACATCCTATGCTTCGACAGAATTTTATTCGCACGGTTAAGAAGAACCACCCAGCACTCCTCGTGGTCAAGGTATCTAAGGTGTGGGGAAAGAACCACCACGGCTTCAGTCGGTGATTGGATTGGCGTGAGATCCTCCAGTGATGTCTCATAGAACTCCTCGCAGAGTTCCCTCAAAACCGAAACTTTGTAGGCCACTTGCGGATCCATCACTTCTTCGTTAGACAATCTTAGCAGTTCCTTTGCGGGCAAGTCCCTGGATACCTCTATTCCAAGGACTTTAAGACTTTCTTTCCTCATATTCACAATTTAGATATTGTTGTGCCTTCCGGGCCTTCCGGATTCGCTTGGCAATGGCGACGGTGTTCCGGACGGAAAGAACGGCTCGGAAAAGACACGGGAGTTTCCGAGACCGCACCCGGCCAGGGCTGACTGCAAGAAAGGTCTTTCAAGAGAGGAACACCGTAAATTCGCCAATGCGAACCATGAAAGGGAGGGGCACCCGTAACAGTGTAAATTTATATCAAAGAAAGAGCAGATAATCGAAAACTATATCACCAAATGACACTTTTTCTTATTGGCTTTTTGGATAACTAAAGAAAACAACTACCTTTGTAATCGAAAACCACGTCGCTCGGTGACGCAAAATTCGATTAGCGATGAAAGCCATTGAACGAAAAAAATATCTGGCCGAACTCATTTCTCTGCGAAATAACGGGATGATTAAGGTCATAACTGGAATGCGCAGATGCGGCAAGTCTTATCTACTTTTTGAGATATTCGCCTCTTATCTCGAGACAGACGGCACTGCTCCGGACCATATCATAAAAGTAGACTTGGAGGACTATAAGAACCGGAGCATGAGAAATCCCGATAAGCTTTACGCCTTCGTGGAGAGCCATATCATTGATGATGGGATGTATTATATCCTGTTGGACGAGGTTCAGATGCTCGATGACTTTGAAGATGTGTTGAACGGTTTTTTGAAGATGCGGAATGTGGATATCTATGTAACCGGTAGTAATGCGAAGTTTCTGTCCAAAGATATTATCACGGAGTTTCGCGGACGCGGTTTTGAGGTGAAAATGTACCCTTTAAATTTTAAGGAGTATATGTCCGCTTATTCCGGAACAGTGCAGGCCGGATTCAATGAATATATGTTGTATGGCGGACTTCCGCAGATATTGTCGTATGAAACCGAAGAGCAAAAAGTACGCTTCCTGAAATCACTGTTCGATGAAACCTACATTAAGGACATCAAGGATCGCTATGACATACGCAAAGACGACGATTTGGAAGAACTCATCAACATCATGGCCTCTGGAATCGGTGCGTTGACCAATCCGAGCAAGCTGGCCAATACGTTCCGAAGCGAGAAGAAATCCGTCATATCCTACGATACTGTCAAGGATTATATCGATTATCTCTGTGATTCGTTCCTGATTGAAAAATCAACCCGCTACGACATCAAAGGAAAGCGGTATGTCAATTCCCCTTACAAATATTACTTCATGGATTTGGGATTGCGCAACGCTCGCATCAATTTCCGCCAGTCGGAAAAAAGTCATCTGATGGAGAATATGGTTTACAATGAATTGAGGGCACGTGGGTTCAATGTGGACGTGGGGGTCGTTCCTGTCGTGACAAAAGATGAAGACGGAAAACAAAAACGGTCCACTCTTGAAGTCGATTTCGTCTGTAATTTGGGGAGTAGGCGTTACTACATACAGTCGACATACCGTATGGAATCTGACGAGAAAATAAAACAGGAACGGGCTTCTTTGCTGAAAGTGGATGATTCATTCAAGAAGATTATCGTTATCGGAGAAGAAAGTCCGGTTACAAGGGATGAATCCGGTATCACAACCATAAGCATTTATGATTTCCTGCTGAAGGACAATTCATTGGAATTGTAAACCTGCTAGTGGCCCAGGCCGACTTAAACCGACTGGTTGCGGCTAATAAAGAGGAGTCTTTTGTCATAGAACAACGTGGAATCACGCCTAATACTCGTCATCAACGGGCAGGATAATGTCGGGGACTGTCTCCTCGACGATTCCATCGGCCGGCCCGAACACATCTTCATCCATATCTTCTGTGGATTCTGACCGTACGGTTTCCGGAGTCTCCTCCCTCTCGCATTCCTGACCGATACCGTGGGATAGGAGCATCATCGAGATGTCGTCTTTTATCCTGTGGTAATTATCCTCAATTACCGCATCGATATGCATCTGCACATAGGTCTGCGCATATTGGGAGAGAAAAGAGAGAACTCATTTTACGGTAGAACGGAATTGAGAAAGTTTCCACACATCCATCTTGACCTATATCAAGGTACGTGCAAGCATGTTGACTAACATCCTCCCTTATTGCTATGAGGTTCAGGCAATTATGAATTGAAGACGATTTTGTGTTAAATAGTCGTCCCTGCTAAAGCTAAAATTGCCTGAAAATCAACAAATTATTATCCTAAACCGCTTGTATTATTTGCAAAATAATGCTTATCTTGTAGCAAGAAACCTGCAAATTATTGAGCGAAATGATAGGCAAAAAACCGGAGCACCATCAGATGTCCATATTTGAAGTAGCATAGGAAAGTTTCATTGATATGAACCACGAACTGGTCCTTCTGTCAAATCAGATAGACTGGGCGTCTGTGGAGACCGATTTTGCGGAGTACTACTGTGCAGACAATGGCCGTCCAAGTGTTCCTATTCGTACTATGGTTGGTATGATGTTGCTGAAGAGCATCTACAACCTGAGCGACGAGGGTGTGGTGGCTCGTTGGGTGGAGAATCCCTACATGCAGTACTTTACCGGCGAGAAGGTGTTCCAGAAGCGTCCTCCGATGAATCCGATTGATCTGACCAAGTTCCGTAAGCGCATTGGCATTCAAAGGCAATCCTTATGATGGCCACACCATATCCGCCCATTACGAGCAGATAACTCGCTTGACCGGCCATACGCCCAAGGAGGCGTTGACAGACCGTGGCTATCGCGGGAAGAAATCAGTTGGCAGAATGGCGATAAGCATCCCGGCCTCCGGCTCTCCCGGACAGAGTTATTACGAGAAGACGAAGGCCAGGAAGAAGTTCTGCAAGCGTGCAGGGATTGAGCCTGTGATAGGTCACTTAAAATCCGACCACAGGATGATGCGAAACTACCTGAAGGGCACCCTTGGGGATGCCGTCAACACATTGATGGCCGCTGCTGCTTACAATATGAGGCATTGGATGAATAAGAATGCCTCCTCTTTATTTGTCTCTTGGCTGTTTGAGCTTATCAAGCGCTTCGAGAATATGTTATTTGAAACTGAAAAACGATACGCCTGTGATTACTCAACTCTCGCATTCGCCGCGAAATAGGGGTTTAGTAGGCTTGGCTAGCTACACTCTTCTTTGTTCCTCTGCTCTATGCCGTCTTCTTTAAGGTCAAAGTGGAGAAATGAATGATTTTCTTTTGCTATTTTTGCACCCGTTATGCTTACAGTCCTTGCGACATCACTGTTTATGGTCTTCCAGCCGGTTCTTCAAGTAAAAGACACG
>CAVERO010000106.1:0-9759 GCA_963617915.1 Candidatus Methanomethylophilaceae archaeon
GTGGATGCGTACCTATGCTTGCCGTTGATGTGGATGCTCATCTTGTATATCGTGTCTGCCTTGACTGGCCTGCCTGTTCTCATCGTGCTTGCATTTATTAGCACAAATGTACTAATAAATATCGAACCATGCAAGTACTTTTGCGTTTATTTTCAGAGATTTATGAGTTTTTAGTACAAAAGTTTGAAAAACTCGGAGAGGTTCCGCACGGACGCGTCAGAGTCCGTAGTCGTCCGCCATCCCCCGGACGGACGCTATGAAGTGGGCCACCCGGGCCTTGCGGCACAGTTCCCTCGACACCCTGTCGCGCCCGTCCTCCGGGATCCTCTCCCGCGTCTTCTGCCACTTGCGCGGCAGCTCCGCCATAAGCGCCGGGAGGCCCGACACCCTCCGGAAGAGCGCCGCGTGGGGCTTTATCTCGCCCTTGCGCATCTTCACCTCCTCCGTGAGGAACGCCATCAGCCGCGCCTCCGGCCAGAGGATGTACTTCCTCGACAGCTCCTCCTCTGCGAGCAGGGCCGAGTTCCTCAGGACACGGAACTCGATCACCCTCGCCTTCGGGTCATCCGCGCCCCGGAGTATTGCGAAGTCCACCGTGAGGCCGGTCTTTCCGTTGATCTCCTTCACCGCCGGCTCCAGGACACGCCTTCTGAGGTCCGCCGTGTGCGGGTACCTGTCCGCTATGCGGAACATGTCCTTGAAGCGCCCTACCTCCATCCGGTAGACCGTCCCTCCGTCCCAGCCGCAGAGCTGCTCGTACAGGCGCTTGGCGTAGATGGACGTGAGTGCCATGCAGTCGTCCTCTATGAAGCGGTGGAACCCGCAGGAGGCATCGAAGAGGACCTCGAGCATCGACCGCGTCATCGAGAAGGTCACTATGGTGTTCCTCCCGTCGGCCCCCTCCTGCGGCGAGAGCGTCTCGGGGTCGTTGATGATGCCGGTGTTCGTGGTGTGGCGCAGGCCGTCCGAGGAGTCAACGAAGGTGAAGCGGCATCCGGCGAGGGCGCGCAGGGCCGCCTCCATCTCGCGGTAGAAGCGCCCGTCGGTGCGCCGCCCCTTGATGAAGAACTGGAGGGGTACGGTGAAGATGTACTTCGTCTGTAGCCGCCTGTTCACCGGGTGCTCGACCCTGCTCACCGACACGTCCCCGTAGGCCGTGCGGATGACGGCCGTCCCGTCCATGGCGTCAACCGACACCGGGCCGTCGAGCCTCTGGCCGGCGACGAGAAACTGGAAGAGCGCGACGATGGCGTTCTTGATGTCCTCCGAGAGCGGCGGCAGACGGTACTGCGCCCTTATGAAACTTCCTCCGGCGACTATCATCCTCTCCGTCCGGGGGTCCCCACCGGTCTGTCTGCGCTTCCTTCCGGCCATAGATGTGTCCTCCTTTTCCTTCCTCCGGCAAAAGATAATCTGCGGAGTATTTTATCTTGCTTATGAAAATAATTATACAAATAAAAGGATTATTTTATACTTAAAGAAATATTTTCGTATTTTTGCCCCAAGGGGGAGACGGCTTCGAACCTGACCGAAGACGTGCAAGGAGTGTCGATGTATAGCACTCGCGTGCATCACCTCGACCCGGGCCGGCGGGACGGCCCTACCCTTGCCGCCGGAGACCTCCGGGCTGACGGGGGCAGGTGACGCTCCGGAGTCGCCTCCCCCACCGACGGACAGACTGACTTAAAAGGCACTCTATATGGGAACGGTAAAGGACGAAAGCAGAAGGAAGATGAAGGAGCTGTGCGTGCGGCTCACGGAGTCGGACATGGAGACGGTGAGGCGCAACTGCCGCATCGCCGGCTACGGCTCTGTGAGCAGGTTCGTGAGGGCGAGGCTCACCTACGAGACGCCGAGGAAAGCGGCTTCCACGGCGGACAGGGAGGCCGCCCCGGCAGGCTCCATCCCCGAGTGGCTCAGGGAGGAAATGGGCAAACTCTCGCGCCAGATACGCGGCGTGGCGGCGAACTACAACCAGGCGGTCTCGGTGATGAACACGCTCGTGAAGAGCGTTGAAGGCAGGGACACGCAGAGGCTCATCATCCGCCGGGCGGCGAGGCTCGACACGCTCACACGCGAGCTTGTGGACACTCTGCAGGAGATGAAGCGCGCCGTCGGAGTCGCTGCCAGGGAAGCGGGCATGAAAGAGCCGGACTGGGCGGCCTCCCCGCAGACGGAGCAAGGCGGCCAGGATGAAGCGGCCATCCAGAACAATAGCGACAAGTAGCCAATTCAGATCATGCAGCAGGTCTCGCTCATAGGAAAAATCATAGGAACACCCGAGGAGATTGCTTCTCCGGGGCGGAAGGTCCTGCGGTTCCGCGTGCGGGCCGAGAACTCGCCACTTGACAGGGAGCGCTCCGCATCCGACTTCACGGTCACCACGGGAAAGATGTCGCTTCGGAACTCGCTCTCACCGGGGACGGAGGTGTACGTCAGCGGGCTGCTCGCCATCCGCGGGACGGAGGCCTCAGTGCAGGCCCTCGTTACCCACGTCCTCGGACGCGGCGAGAAGAGCATAGAGCAGGCGGCGATGGAGCTTATCGGCGGGGGCATCCCGCTGCAGGGGATATGATTGTGGCCATCCACCGGTCCGGGCCGTCCACGGCGGGGACGATGCGCTACAACGGCGACAAGGTGCGCACGGGCGTGGCCGAGGTGGTCGCCGAGCACGGCATCGGTTCGACGGACCTCTGCGACATAGCGAGGACCCTCTCCGACCGGGAGCTGCTCTCGCTCAGGGAGGCGGAGCACGTCTCGTTCCAGATGTCCGTGAACCCCGGGCCGGACGACAGTATAAGGGACGATGAGATCCCCGCCCTCATCGGAGACCTTATGGAAGGGCTCGGGTACGGGCGGCAGCCCTGGGCGGTGTTCCGCCACGAGGACACGGGACGCAGGCACTGGCACGTCGTTTCGGTGAGGGTGGACGCGGACGGGAAGAAGATAAACGACTACTGGGAGAAGCGGCGATGCGACCGGCTCGTTGTCTCCCTTGAGAGGAAATACGGGTTCACCAAGGGCGCAGGAAACTCCCGGAAAGCCGCCGAGGCGGAGCCGTTCCCGGTGTTCCGCAGGGAAGGCGGCGACGTGGTGGACTCCATAGCGGACTGCGTGCGGCACTCGCTCACGTATCGGTTCACGACCGGGAGGCAGTTCGCGGAGATACTCCGCAGCCACAGCGTGCAGGTGAGCGAGGGGCTCGGCAGGAACAACCTGAAGCCCTACCTCTCGTTCCAGGGTCTGGACGACGGCGGCAGGCCCTGCACCGGCTCGGTGAGCGGGGCAAGGCTTCCCTTCGACGCGAGGGAGGAGCTTGAAAGAAGGCTCGCCGACGGGGCGGTGGCGGACGTGGCCGGGCAGAAGGCGGCGCTGAGGGACGAGATGGCCTCCGTCCTGAAGTCCTCCCCGGACGGGGAGTCCTTAGCAGAGGAGATGAGACGGAGGGGCGTGTACATCGCTGTCTACCACGACAGGGACGGAGTCCCACGGGGGATGACGGTCATCGACCACCGGACGCGGTGCGCGTTCAAGGGGACGGAACTGTCAAGGGAACTGTCTTCGCGGATGCTGTCCCTCTTCGGGGCGGATCACCCGTCAGGAGGGGACGTCCCTGAGACCGGCGGGCAGACGGAGACGAAAGAGGCGGGCGGGTCTATGGGCTATGCGGAAAGCGCCGTCACGGCGGCCCTGTCCGCTGCCTTCCTGCTGCTCTCCGGCGGCGGAGGCGGCGGAGGCGGCGTGAGGGAGGAGCCGAAGAAAAAGAGGAACGACAAACGTAAGAAAAGGAGGACGATATGACAATCGATATCGACAGGATAGGTGACCTGCTTGAGCAGGCTGACAGGTGGATAAAGGAAGGCGCGAAGCCGATGGAGCTGACTCTGGGGCTGCGCTGGGACGGGCGGCCGGACAGCTTCACGGTGGACTACGACGCGGACAGGGCGGGGCTGCTGACGCTCGCGATAGCCTCGGACCCCGTCCTCGCGGCGGCGGCCTGGGCGGCGCTGCTCAAGGTCATCTCCGAATACGGAGACATCAGGATGGGGATGGTCCTGCGGGAGTTCGCCGGGGACTGCGGGAGCATACACCGGAAGCTCGCGGAGGACGGGATGTGCGGGGAGGACGCGCCACTAATGTTCGTCCGCCACGGCAAGGACAACTGATGCCATCCCTATGAAACCCGAATACGAGAGGGCGTACTCCGCCTTCATCATCATAGGCATCGCCACGCTGTCGGCCAACCTCTGGTACTACGCCTACCCGATGTGGGAGCGGATAGGGTTCACCCATCCCGTAGCCGTGACGGTCTTCCTCCGGCTCAGGCTGGGCGGGTTCTTCGACACCCCGCTGCTCACCAAGTGTCTGGCGCTGCTGCTCTCGATGATGACGGTGTTCTCCCGGCACGGACGGCGCAACAGTCTCGGATGGCCGGCGATCGCGGTCGCCGGGGCGACCGGACTCGTCCTCTACCTCGCGCCGTCCCGGGACTGCGCCGTCTATGTCGCGGCCTCGCTCGCGGGCTACCTCGTCACGATAACAGCCGCGGCGCTCGCGTTCTACAAGCTTTCAGGAGGGATCAAACCGGAGAACGACCTTCGGGAGACCTTCGAGCAGTGCGGAGAGCTAGTGGACACGCCCAACTCCGTGAACCTTCCGACGCGGTACAAGTACAAGGGCAAGGAACACCGGGGCTGGATAAACATCGTCAACCCGTTCCGAGGCACGCTCGTGCTGGGCACCCCCGGCTCCGGAAAGTCCTATTCGGTCTACCTCCCGATGATGGAGCAGATGATGCGCAAGGGCTACACCCTCTTCGTCTACGACTACAAGTACCCCTCGCTCACCTTCGACGCGTACAACATGCTCCTGCAGAACGCTGACTCGTACAGGGCACTCGGGATGAAACGCCCGAGGTTCTGCGTCGTGAACTTCAACGACCCGCGCTACTCGCTGCGCTGCAACCCCCTCAATCCGCAGTATATAAAGAGCCTCACCGACTGCACGGAGATAGCGGACGTCATAATGAAGAACCTCGCGGAGACGGACAGGAAGGACTTCTTCACGCAGTCCGCCCAGCTCTACATCGACTGCTGCGCGTCGTTCCTCTGGGTGTACGAGGAAGGGCGCTGCTGCTCGTTCCCGCACCTCGTCGAGCTGATGTGCCGCCCGGCGGAGCACGTCATCGACCTCATCTCGCGTTACCCCGAGCTGAAAACGAAGGTCGCCTCTTTCCAGGAGGCCCTGCACAAGAAGGCCAACGAGCAGCTTGCCGGGCAGACCTCCTCCGCGACCGTGCCGCTCGCGGGGATGTCCACGCCGTCACTCTACTGGGTGCTCTCGGGGGACGACTTCCGCCTCGACATCAACAGCCCGGACGACCCGAAGGTGGTGTGCGTCGGGAACGACCCGGACAACCAGGCGACCTACGGGGCCGCACTCGCGCTGTTCTTCTCGCGGCTCTTCAAGCTCGTGAACCATCCCGGGCTTCTCAAGAGCGCCATCCTGCTTGACGAGGCCCCTACGGTGGTCATCAAGGGCCTTGACAACCTCATAGCGACCGCCCGGAGCAATAAGGTCGCCGTCGTCCTCGGCGGGCAGGACAAGACGCAGTTCGTGCGCGACTACGGCGAGAAATACGCCAATGTCATCTTCAACACCGTCGGCAACATCCTCTCCGGGCAGGTGAACGGACGCACCGCCGAAGAGCTGAGCAAGACCTTCGGACGGGAGTTCCGTGAACGGTGCAGCCTCACGCAGTCGGACGAGAGCGACAGCATGCAGTACTCCTTCCAGCAGGACGAGCTGCTGCCCGCGAGCCGCATAGAGACCCTTTCGCAGGGCTCCTTCTTCGGCAAGGTCGCGGATGACTTCACGGCGAAGATCGAGCGCAAGCTCTTCTGCGGGGAGATTGTCGTGGACAAGGCGGGTGAGAAGGAACGGAAGAAAAACAGCCGGCCGCTGCCGAGGATGACGGACTTCGGGGAGGATTCCATACGGAAGTCCATACTCGAGGGCGACAGACGGAAGGCCGCGCTTGATAGCCTCGCCGCCGGAAGGCTGAGGGCCAGAGGAATGCGGGACACGATAACGGACTCCGACATCGAGGAGGAGCTCTCGAAGGTCGGCGGGAAAGAGAAGCGGGAGTATCTCGAAGCCTACGCCGAGGAGTACATACAGGAGCATATCCGCAAGGTCATAGAGGACAACTACCGCCGCATACAGGACGAGATCCAGGGCATATTGGAAGCGCACGGGATAAGCACTCCTGACGAGTCAAGCGCCGCGCCCGGCCCTGAGCCTCCGACGCAGGCTGACCCTATACCGGAGGCCGCTCCACAAGCGCCCGCAGAAGAGGACGGACCTGACGACCTCGACGACGGCATCTACGACGAGGAGCCGCCGGAGGAGTACTGGTCGGGCGAGGAAGAATATATTGAGTAATCCGTGGCAAACAGATAATATTAGGATTATTATATCTACCATATCTCACTGCAAATCAATATTATCCGGCTGTCATACCAAAAAAAATCCCCGGATTCGTTGCAGCGGACAAGTCCTGTACTCCAAGGGAAAGTGTAACGCCATTTGTTGCATGTACAAAATATTGTACATATCTTTGCGTAAAATAATAACTCATTATATGACAGTAGCGACTATCTCTGAATTCCGCGCCAATGTCAAGCGCTATGTTGACGAGGTCATTAACAACTCCGGTTCGCTCATCATCAATCGGGGAAATACTGCGGCTGTTCTGATTTCTCTTGACGAGTACAACTCCATCAAGGAGACGGAGAGAATCATTTCGACTCCGAGACTGTCGGGAAGCCTTGATGAGGGACTTGACGAATTAAAGAAAGGTAAAACCGTCTCCGTGGACATTGACGAGCTATGAAACTTGAATTTCTGCCAAGCGCATTGAGTGCATACAAGGCTCTGAAAGATTCCAGACCGGAGTACGCGGCGAAGGTCAAGGAAATACTTCGCGATGCCCTTGAACACCCCGACACCGGGCTGGGTGAGCCTACCAGACTTTCAGGCCAATACCTCGGAGTATGGATGAGGCGGCTTTCAGCCAAAGATGAGTTGTACTACTTTTTTGACAGTGAAAGGCTCGTGGTTATTTCTTTCACTGAAAAAGATGAGGCAGGCAAGGATGACAAGCCGGGAAGTCTGAACCTTGAGTCGTTCTCTGAAGACGAATATGCCTCCGTCCTGGCTCTGATGTCCGCCAACAGAGGTAAGGACAATGAACCCAAGGTCGGGATTTTCTGGTATAACAGAGCGAACAACGAACTGTTCGGAGTCGTGTCCCATAAAGTCAGTGACTACACCCGCGCCAATGCGTCGGACGGCAGGATAACCTGTTCCGAGATGCACGAAGACATTTGGAAGAGGGAGTTCAGAAAGCAGAGGTATCACAGGAATGGAGACGGTCCGTTTATTGGAGCATATCAGGACAAACCGAGAGGCCGCGTGTTTTACAATATGAACACCGACACCTACGAGGTGGCTGTCGGTAAGTGGCTGGAGGATTATCCGCAGGCATACGATTTGATTCTTGAGGAGTTCAATCTTCCTGAAGAGAGAACGGCCCCGAAGTATGCTGTCCATTGGGATATCGGAATGTCCTGGCGATGACGCGTCACCCCGACTGACAAGATACGCTGTTAACCCCGCCGCATATAATTCCCTGACGGATGGCTTTGATAAAATACATAAGCGATGAGGAGCACTACAACGAGGTGCTCTCGAGGGTGGCATCGGTCAAAACCTCCCTATGGATAGGGACGGCGGACATCAAGGATCTGTATGTGAAGACCGGGGCGGCGCAGACACCGTTCCTCGGGGTGCTCGCGAAGCTCATCGAACGGGGAGTCGATGTCCGGCTCATCCACGCAAAGGAGCCCGGTCCCATCTTCCGCGAAGAGTTCGACAGGTATCCGGTTCTTGCGACACGCCTCGAAAGGGCGCTCTGCCCGAGAGTTCACTTCAAGATGCTGGTGTTTGACGGGACCGTCGCCTATATCGGCTCCGCCAACCTCACCGGCGCGGGAATCGGGATGAAGGGAACTTCCCGCCGCAACTTCGAGGCAGGCATCCTGACCGATGACCACGAGCTTGTGCAGGCGGCGATGAACCACTTCGACAGCGTCTGGGCGGGCTTCCGCTGCAAGGGCTGCGGACGGCGGAAATTCTGCGGCGACCCGATTGTATGATGATGTCTGCATAGCAGCCCGACATACCGGCACTTTGGAACATTTGAAACCTACTTCTCGGTCCACGAATATGTCCCGGAATGTAATATCTCTATCACAGGATGTTCTGTCAACTCTTGTCTCCAATATTTTCTAGCATAATCCTTCGCTTCAGATACAGGGATATCATAAGGAACATCCGTGAACCAGTTCATATCGAACTCCTGTGTCGTTCCATCATCGATGTCAACGGATACTGCCCAATACCTTAAATCACGCCAATCTCTCAGAAAGTCTGAAGCCGTTTCCGCATCCTTGAAAAGGAAAACAGATTCCATTCTCGACGGCATTGAAGGGAATTCATACTTGCGAACAATTTCCCAAATGAATTCCCACAGATAATGTTCGTTTCCGAAATTATAGTATAGCCCGGATTCGTTAATCGCCGCCACATAATTGTTGCAAAAGGCATATAAATCATCACCACTGATGGTTCTTATCGGGTCCGTAACCCCTATCTCAGACAAATTGAACAGTCGTTCGCCTGAATGGAAAAAACAATTGAGGACATCTAAGTAAGCCGGAGAATTTTCAGCTACACGTACTGCGTTTATGATTTGCAGCCCGGTCTTTAGAGAAAGGATGTATATGCAATGGCTCAGCTTGCGATATGCAAAGACTTCCTGTCGGAATTGGGACTGCCTGTCAGACATAAGACATTGCCCTGATGGTTCTTCCGACGGATTCAAAATCCGATAATACTTATTTGACGGATCCATTTCTATTGGGATTTTTTTGAAGTGTCGTACTACTTTGGCAGTGCCATAGCTGCGTGGAGTCTTACATTACCGGCAAAGATAACGCTTTTTTGCAAACGGCACCGAGATTGAAGCCTCACTGCCAACCTTTTGCAGTTTAGTACTTTTTCTTTGTAGCATCAGAACCTTCACACGATGAAAAAGGAATGCTACAGAAAAAGCCCGGATTGCGCAGGATGTGTCTTCCACCGCCCGGAGGGGAAACGGCAGGGGGCGGTAATAGACCCCGATGCCGTATGGAAGGAGGCGTGCGGATGTACCGGCTATTCCTTCTATCCGGAACTTGAACCGGATGAAATCTGCTTCGACAGGCTTGGCGAAGAGCAGTGGATTAAGATTCGGAAAACCTCTGATTTCCGAGGCTCGGAGGATCTAAGTCCGAGGGCATTGTTATGGGTCAAAACCACCGCTGAGAATAGCAAGAAATGGGCGCGGGGACACATCTGCACGACCTGCGCCTTCTATGGCCTGAACGGCTATGACATTTTAGACAAAGTACAAAAGAAAAAGCTTTCCTGGTTCACCACCCTGCGATGCCGGGGGTATGTCTTCGACCCGTTCAGGGAGGCCGGGTGCGGAGTGTGCTGCGACTACATTTCCCTTGACCAGTGGGCGACAATAGTCAGGACTCCCATCACCGACGGCCGGAGGATCGCGGTGTGGGACGGGTTCAAGCGCGAGAACCTCGAGAAGCAGAACTCTAACCGCTGAACTCCCCGGCGTGGCGCTCGAAGAAGTCGTGG
>CAVERO010000107.1:0-9654 GCA_963617915.1 Candidatus Methanomethylophilaceae archaeon
TAAATTTAGGCCAAAAAGACGAACAAAAGCACCAAGTTATTTTTTAGGAATCACTAAAAGCCTCACCATCGGAAATCATCTGGTCCGACGGATGTACAATGACACCTACAAGAAACCCGTCCAGTACATTCTGCTTGCGGCAGCGTGTGCGGGATTGGTGTTTGTATATTCACGTTTCAGCCCTGAAGGCAACGCATGGTTTCCCAAGTGCATATTCCTGCAGCTGACAGGGTTGAAGTGTCCTGGCTGCGGCAGTCAGAGGGTCATCCACAACCTGCTGAACCTGAATATTCACAAAGCCTTTGAAGCCAACGCCTTCCTTGTGCTGAGCCTGCCCTACATCCTCGCCCTGCTGCTTTCCATTCCCCTGAAACCCCGCTTCCCAAAATTCTACAACGCCCTCAACAGCGCCCCGGTGATCATCACCATCGGCATCCTCGTCATTGCGTGGTGGATCGCCCGAAACATCTTCGGCTGGTGACCGTCAATTATTGGTCAGATCTTGGCCAGGTTCCCATCCTGACGCTTCGACAAGTTCAGCGACCACTGACAAAGGGTTCCGCCCTCCCTCTTTGGCAACACTTTGGAGCGATTTCGTCACCCTGCAGCTCCGCTCATTCTTAACCGAAAGGCATAGCACCTACTTTCACCCACATCGCCGCACACCTGGAAATACATCTTATTAACCATCAAAGATTTGCCACTCCAAGTGTGAATATTTCCGCACACCTGAAAGTCTCAAGCCCCTTTGCAGTTCATAGTACAGGCAGGAGATATGGCAAGTTTGCCAATCCATATTATTACCAAACAAAAATGCGGACAACAATACGATGAAGGAACTGTCTTTTTTCGTAACTTTGTCAACTGACAACGCGCTACAAACAAATTACGCGAAAGCACACTGCACTAAATAGGAAACTACTATGATAAAAAGGATTTCTCTGCTTCTTTGTTTGTCGGTCAGCCTTCTGGCAACCGCAGGATGCGGCAACTATGAGCCATGGGACGAATTCGAGGCCGGGAATGTCTCGGAGAGCGTCAAGTCTGATTTCTATCGGAGATATTCAGATGATGTCATTGTCAAAGAAGCCATGGACTACGGCAATACCTCACGCATAGAATTCATTGACACTGACGGACTTCCTTGCACCGCTATCTACAAGGGAGAATACTGGGTGTTCACTTGGAAAGAATACAGCAAAGACAACTTCCTCTTTTTAAGCCAACTGCCTAAGAAAGTGGCCAGAGGCTACATCCGGGCCGGGATTGACGATGAGGATTACACGAGTGATAATTCGTATGTGATAGAGGTGAGCAGAAGCGGATTTGATCAAAAATATTACGAGTTCCATTGCGCGGCCCCGTACGTCAACGGGAACCTTCAATATATTCATGACTGCCACGTGCTGATCGGAGAGAATGGCGAAGTCATTGATGTTCAGCACACCAGTACCAATCCTTCAATCTGGTTTTATGACATGGACGAGGCGGTGACTTCAGTCCGTACAAAGTACCCCGGCGCGATTGTTATCGGCGCGGTCAACGAAGGAGGCCGGAATGTTGTTTACATAAAGGACGAGGGAATATCCAAACGTGTGCTGCTTGGCAACGACAACCGATGGATCGAAACCGTCATCAAGCTTGGCAAGTGGTTCAAACTGCCTGACAATGTGATGAATGAATATGCCAGATACAAATCCGAGCATCCGGATTTCGAATATTCCGAAGTGTACAAGGTTGAAAGGAAAGACGGCATCTACTATGGCTTGAAAATGATGGTGTTGAAGGGGAGTCAGATCTATCTGACCGTTTACTTCAAGGCCTGACGAATCATGAATATATTTCCGAATATTCAGGAAAATTCCTAAATTCGTGAGTTGCGGGCGCCGGTGGAAGCAGCGATGCCGGCCAGCGATGATGAAGCGAAGTGCTTTAGGAATCACATAACGTAATTGATAGGGATGAAAAGAATATTTCTGATTGTTTTGGCGGCGGCGCTGCCGGGATTGATGAACGGAATCAGCGCGGCCCCGTTCTCTGACGGGAGGCTTTTGGACAAGACCTTGAGGATCGACTATATATTCACAGGGTCGGACAAGGATTGCGACATCGCTGTGACCGAGCTGCTCAGCTCACACGGGTGGTACGGACGGCGCACCAATCTGAAGGAAGTGCCGCTGCGGGGCAACGGACAGCTTATGATGACGGACAAGGCCACGGGCGACACTCTTTACAGGATGTCGTTCTGCACGCTGTTCCAGGAATGGCAGGCCACTGAGGAAGCGACAAGGGTACGCAAGAGTTTCGAGAACGTGTTCCTTGTGCCAATGCCTGCGGCTCCGGCGGAGATCACCGTGCAACTCTATGATTTCCACGAAAATGTGGCGGCGAAGCTCACGCATCCTGTTGACCCTAAGGACATTCTGATCAGACCTGTGGACGGCAGACCTCAGACGAGAATGCTGCTGGACAGCGGTGACTCCAAGGAGAAAATCGACATTGCGATCCTCGCCGAAGGCTACACCGAAGGCGAAATGGACATATTCTTCAAGGATGCCGAAAGCACGGTGGAGAATCTTTTGAGGCACGAGCCGTTCAAATCGATGAAAGACAGGTTCAACATCGTGGCCGTGGCCTTGCCGTCGCAGGACAGCGGCGTGAGCGTGCCGCGCGAGGGACTTTGGAAGAGGACGGCGGTGGACTCGCATTTCGACACGTTCTATTCCGACCGCTACCTAACGACGCTGCATCTGTTCAAGATGCACGACGCGGTCGCCGGAATCCCTTACGAGCACATCATAATCCTCGCCAACACTGACACTTACGGCGGAGGCGGCATCTACAATTCCTACACTCTCACCACAGCCCATCACAAACTTTTCGGCCCGGTGGTCGTCCATGAGTTCGGCCACAGCTTCGGCGGTCTGACCGATGAATATGCCTACGATGACCAGTACGTTGAATATTACTACCCTGACATCGAGCCGTGGGAGCAGAACATCACCACGAAAGCGAACTTCGAGAGCAAATGGAAGGATCTCTACGACCAGGGCATAGCCGGCCTTGTCGAGGGCGGCGGCTACCAGACGAAAGGTGTCTGGCGACCGTGCGAGGACTGCCGCATGAGGACAAACACCGCCGAGGCCTTCTGCCCGGTCTGCCAGAGAGCCATCGAACGCATCATCAGATTCTACACCGAAGAGTAACCCTCAGGTCATCTCGGCGTTCAATGGCAACGTTGTATTTCTGAACGAACCTGAAATAGGAATAAACTTTTCCGGTCACTTCGATGCTTCGACAGGCTCAGCAACCGTAGGCCCAGCAACCGTAGGCCCAGCAACCGTAGGCTCAGCAACCGTAGGCCCAGCAACCGTAGGCTCAGTGACCGGGGTGTTTTCGGTTCTATTTTTTGGAGACAAATGAGGCTTTCCCTGTTGTGGCATCCTTGAAGCAGTTCTCAGCAAACATCATTTTCATAGCTTCAATCTGCTTCTTACAGGATTTGGATATGCTTACCGTGTTCCGGATAGTTTCCAGAAAATCATTGTTATTGATTGATTTTGATGTATTGTCCTTTAAATAGCACCTTTCTACAGTCTCATTGACAACAGATTCAATGTCCGCTCCATTAAAGCCTTCGGTAGCTTTTGCCAGTTCTGACAAATGATATTCGTTCTTAGGCACCTCTACCCTTCGCTTCTTATCAAGATGAACCTTGAATATAGCTTTCCGTTCTTCCTGATTCGGCAGATTGATGCAGAATATCTCATCAAAACGTCCTTTGCGTTTTAATTCCGGCGGCAAAGCATCAGCGTTATTCGCGGTGGCGATCACATAAACAGCGCTTTCCTTATCCTGCATCCATCCAAGGAAATAGCCAAACAGACGGGTCAAGACATCATCACGTCCTCCCACCCCGGAGAAAGCCTTTTCGATCTCATCAATCCAAAGGACACAAGGAGCTGCGGCCTCGGCAATCTTAAGAGCCTTGCGAAGGTTCGCCTCGCTGTCACCTACATATTTGCCCATCATTTTACCCATATCCATTTTAAGCAGAGGCGATTCGAACAGCACCGCACTTGCTTTGGCACATAATGATTTCCCACAGCCTGGCATACCAACAAGAAACACTCCCTTAGGAACAGCCACACCATAAGCGCGGGCCGCGGATAAATCTGAGAATATCTTCGCCTTGTCCTTCAAATATGTCTTCAAAGCTTCTATTCCACCGATATTATTAATACTTTCCTTGGTTTCAATTAGTTCCAGTACTCCGGACTTCCGAACCATCAACTTCTTCTGCTGGATGATCATATCCTTATCCTCCGCGCTAAGTGTTCCGTTGCAACTCATAGCCACGTCAAGCGTACGGTCAATTTCAAACGGCGTAAGTCCCTTCAGATCAGGCAAAAGTTTTTGCCTGTCCTCATCCTTGAAACTGTTATATCCATTTACCTCTATGTGACGATTAATCAAATCATTGATTTCATCCTCAGTCGGGAAAGGTATTTCCAAGAAAGAGATATATTTTTCCAATTCAACAGGATATTTCAACACAGAGGAACTAATGATGACAGTGGTGTCGAACCTTCTATCATATAGTTTCCGCTGCGAAATCAACTCCAACAAGGTCTTAATCTCCGGTTCATCAATAAAATCTTGAATCTCCCTAAGCAGCAGATACTTTTCAGGCACCGGGAAAGATTCGATAACTTCCATGGTATAAGCTTTTCTCAAGAAAACGGCCAGGCCCTCAGCCAACCCTTCCCCTCTGGACTGCTTGAACTTGAAATCTGTAACACCCGTAGCAGGGTTCCACTCATAGATTTTTTTGGAACCCAACACAGAAGATATTATATCATCCACTCGGGCGAAATCATAATCATTTATATAGATTATAGGTATGTTGATGTCTATCAACTTTTGCAAAGAAGACTGACATCTTGAACTACTTTGTGTCATATAGTTTAATTGCTTCTACCTTATAAAGTTTCACAACCTCATTCATAACATCCTCCACCTCAATCGGATAGCCTCTACCATGAATTAACCGGAGGAAATTCTTGGTTTCTTCACTTGACTTTGCCCACGTTGAACCCCACCTCATAACACTGCTTGAATCAATGGCTTCTGCCAACCATTTCGCTCTATCGTAAGATTGAATACCATCGAGAATTTCTTTAGCCTCATCAAAACGGCGGTCACATCTGGCCTTATAAAACGCTCTAAGATAATGTAGCCTACATGATAATTGCCAATTTTTGAATGAGACACCTCTAAAATCCACAATATCAACCGATTCCTTAGAACGATTGCAAATGTCGAAGAATCGCCGCAGTTCATCCGCATCATTATTTGAAAAGGCTTTCGGATTTCCTCTTTCGTCTCTTCCAGAATTTCCTTTTCGTTCTATTCTTTCCTCCAAATACGCAGCGGTTTTATCACAATGATCCTTTTTCAGTTTCGTGACGATTGATTTCAAATCATCCTTCTGATAGACGCTGTCAAAAAACACGGAGAAAAGATTGACCACGTCCTCCTCTGTAACTTTTTCGACATCATTCGTTGACGGTTTGTATTTTTCCATTCTTTCAAGCAGTCCGCCGGTTCCAGATTGTTGTTTAACCCAACTGAAAAAACTACTTCCCGGTTTCATCAAAGGGAATATATCTTCGAAGCAAAAGTTCTTCTTCAACGATTCGAGCGTGGAATGTTCTTCCCCACCGGACTTTATACGAATACGGACAGGCTTTGCGTATGGTTCTAGATTCATAATCAACTAACTTAAAACTTGTCTTACAGTTTGTTTAGCCTTCGCAATGAGCTGTCTGGCCGCATTTTTAGCATATTGAGCAACCTTAGGAATCGCACTGTTTATCGCCCGCCTCACAGGTTCCGCACAATGCTTGACCACAGATTTAATTACTGGCTTGGCCAATGCCATCGGAGGACACATTGCGACTATGGCGTTTGAAACCACTTCCGCAACCAATTCCTTACCGGCCTCAGTCCCCAAAGTCTGGTTAACCACAGCGGTCAACCGCGCTGCCTCATAATCTATCAAGGCATCCGCTATCTCGACAGGATCCTTCATTCCCGATCCTTCCCAAAACAGCGCCTTAGTCCGATTAAGTCCCAAATCGACCAATGAAGCGATAGTGGTTCCTTTCTTGTCTGGAAGATCAAAGGGCAGGACACCTTTGTCTGCTGCGACAGCCACCGCGGCACTGAATATTTTCTTCATATCCGAGTCTTGCCGGCTGCCGAAATCGGAAGTCAGATAACGGTCAAGAATATCCTTGAGATTGTCATTTACCGCAAGTCCTTCATTCACTGCCTCTTTTTCAATTCCTTCCAGAACGGAAGTTTGAATGAGGTTGGTCTCCCTGATTGTATTGAGAACCTCATTAACGGAGGTGAACACTTTTTCCGGATCCATAACTATTCCGATTGTTTGAGATTATTATCCTTCACCTTTTCAACAGCCGCCACTACTGAGTCAAGAACCCGCTCCTGAGTCCTCTCATCCTTATCTGCCAAAGGCTTTTGCAGTTTGGATGACATCCACATCGAAGTGGAGGCACCTTTTTTCTTCGCCGCCAACAGATCATTATAAGAGGAGGCACATTCATCTATGCAGCCCATAGCTTCCATGACAGCCATCTGTCCTTTATCAGAAACTTTGGAATCCTCAACAAATTTAAGAATCAAATCATCAACCTTTGCATGCGGATCATTTCGGTAAGCGGTCAAAAGAGACATCAAGATTTCTTCAAATGTATCGTTCATTTTTTTAAGATTATTGGCTGGTAAATATATCAATATATTACTATAGTTTTAGGTTCATATCCGGTCCATTTTAAATCCTTGTGCAATATCAATCAAACTTGACTTAAGTATAACGCCACATAAGGATGGGACTCCACACATTGACTCTCAATTAGTTGCAAAACGTCGCCATTCCATTTTGACTGCCGGCATTTTGTAACGCATTAATGACAAACAGTTTGGCAATCATAACATTTATGTCCGGTATAAAAGGATGGCGCACTCGTCTGGTTTGGAGATCAAATGCCGCCGCCGCGAGCGAAACAGAGATATCAGCGAGGATAGGATAGTGTACAGAGGATATGATAAGGCAAGCAACGTCCCATTCTGAAATTTTGGTAACGTGCAAAATTTCAGAATGGGTCCTTGCTTGTCGCTCCTGACTGAAATGCCTACAATACGAAAAATGTCCACCGAAACGGCTTTCTGCCGGAGAAAACGCGCGATTTCATCGGTTTGTCCGGAGAACAGCCCAATGTCCGGATATGTGATTGAGGATCTAAACTTATCCGAAGGATTTACGTTTTGCCGGACAAACCAGATTGCAAGGGAAATGAAAAAAGGCTTTCGAATCAAGAGTTCGGGACATCCTCGTTAGAACTTGAAGGCCACGCCGATACCACATAAGATGGTGGTATGGCAGGGACTAACCCATCACTGCCGTGATGGGGAAATAAGGTGTTTCGCACATACGAAACTTGAGTTCAGATTATTTCGCCACCATCGGAAGATTCTATTGCTCATCGGGCTCCAAAGAAGTATCGTCCTCAATGTCGAACCACTCACTCAACTTCTTACGCGCCCGGAGTTTGACCTCATGTGTCAAATGCCCTTTGACATAACTGTAGGCGGCCACAAGAGCGGCAAGGTCATCCGAGAATCCAACGACAGGGATGGGGTCCGGAATCAGGTCGAGAGGCAGAATGAAATAGCCCAACGCGCCTATGATGACCGCCTTTTCTTTCGGGCTGACATTCGGGTCGGTCAACTCATAGTACAGAATCAGAGCCACATAGATGACCTTGGCACCCGCCTTCGCGGCCACCTTCTTTACCTTGCTCCAGAATCCGCTTTCGGAGTAGTGACCTTGATAGCGTTCAATATTGTCTGGTTTATTCATTTTCATTAACTTTGGAATCGTAACGTAAGCGGCAAAAAATAAGTTGCCGCAGATTTGGCAAAGATTTTTGAGGCTAGTTTCTTTTTGAAGAAGGACTGTGCCGGTGACACATGACCGATGAGAAAAGGACTATAGACCAAAAAGATTGCCTAAAATGATGCAAGTTATTTTTTAACGATTACAAAGTTATAAAAAAAACAATGAATATGCTAAAGCGGAGTATCGAAGCGTCTGCGGACGGACTTCAGATCGCGATGCTGATCAGCGAGCCGGCGGGCGAACCCAAAGGCATAGTGCAGATTGTCCACGGGATGTGCGAGCACAAGGAGAGGTATATTCCTTTCATGGAATATCTTTCCGGGCACGGCTATATCTGCGCGATTCACGACCACCGCGGACACGGAGAGACGGTTCTCGGCGTGGAGGATCTCGGGGATATGTACAAAGGAGGATGGAAAGCGCTTGTGGAAGACATCCGTCTGGTGCAGAATGAGATAAAGGCCAGTTTCCCGGCCTTGCCGTACACGCTTTTCGGACATAGCATGGGATCAATGGCGGTACGCTCGTTCACAAAGCGCTACGATGACAGCATCGACACCCTCTTCGTCTGCGGCTGCCCGAGCTACAATCCGGCGGGCGGGGCCGGACGATTTCTGGCAAGCGTGATTGGCCTATTCAAAGGAGAGCGCTACCGCTCGCCCCTGCTTCAGAAACTATCGTTCGGTTCGTTCAACGAGCCTTTCAAAGAGGAAGGCTACCCGTCAGCATGGGTCTGCTCGGACACAGACACGCTGGAGGCCTACCACAATGACCCTTACTGCACATTCACATTCACGGTGAACGGCTTCAAGAACCTTTTGGATCTGATGAAGGATTGCTACAGTCCAAAGGGTTGGAAAATGTCGAATCCCAAGCTGCCGGTCCATTTCATCTCCGGAGCCGAGGATCCGTGCCGGATTTCGGACAAGGCGATCGGCAAGGCAGCGGATCTGATGAAACGCATCGGGTACACCAACACCGACCTGCACCTTTATCCCGGAATGCGCCACGAAATCCTCAACGAGACCTCTCGCCTGCAGGTCTGGGATGATGTCCTCGCCGGACTTGCATAACAAATTCACTTTCAAGGCACTGGCCCTCAGAGGTTCTCTTTCCAAAGAATAATACGGAAAACAACAGACAAAATATTCAATGAATATGTCAACAAGAAAAATTCTTCTCGTTGTGGATGTCCAAAGGGACTTCATCGACGGGACTCTTGCCGTTCCGGGTGCGGAAGGGATAATCCCGGTCATCAACGAGATCAAAAAGGACTTTGACCTTATCTATTTCACTCTGGATTGGCATCCGAAGGACCATTGCTCGTTCAAGGAGAACGGCGGCATCTGGCCGGAACACTGCGTGCACTACACACTGGGATCCAGCCTCGCCCCTACCCTGCTCGACGGCCTTGAAGAAGGTCACACTCGCTTCATTCTGAAAGGTCGGGACAAAGACCGTGAGGAATATGGGGCGTTCGCCGATGTCTCCGCTGACGGGACAGGCACACAGACCACAACAGCCATCGCAAACCTGTTCCAAGCCGGAGACGAAGTCACAGTCTGCGGAATAGCCGCCGAATATTGCGTGCTGGAGACGCTCAAGAATGTTTTCCGCCTAAGCCAGAAGATCGGATTCAGTGTCAAAGTCTGCCTTAAAGGCACCGC
>CAVERO010000108.1:0-9600 GCA_963617915.1 Candidatus Methanomethylophilaceae archaeon
ACCTGAAGTTTTTCACACTCAAATCTTCAAACAAACAAATCAAAACAGCTTCTAAAATGGAAACGAAATACATAGCAAGAAATATGGAGAGCCTGCTTCTTGAGGCAGCTCAGTAGAGGAAAAAATGCGGCTGGCATAGAATCCATGCCAGTCGCAGTTCAATTTGCCGAAGCCTACCTCTCCGGAGGCCTTACGAAAAACTACCTTTCCAAAACGTTGGTTCTGATCCAGATCTGATTATCGTCGAATGTGACCCAACGCGTAAACTGCAGATACCAGGTGTATATGGTTCCCTTGACCTCGAAAAACCCTTTACCCAAGTACTTAGGCCCGACCTCACTTGATGCTTTCGCGGCATAATTGATGGAATTGTCAAGTCCCACGATCTCCTTGTCAGCAGAATAGCCTTTACTCTGAAGAGTAAGAATGAGCGTCTGTTCAGGTCGCGTGGCTATGGAGAATTTGAAACCGGCTTTCCTTAAGATCTGAGACAAGGTCAAATCCGAACCTTTATAGTAATCGAGAATCTTCTTCACCTCGTCAGGAGTGAGTGACTTGGAGTAATGCTCTATCTTGTTCGGGCCATAGATGAAATCCATATCACTCTCATATTCTGACCATGTGTGAGGGATGCTGCACCAGGACGGGTTCTTATACTGTCCTGATGTCACTATCTCATAATTGACGGCATCCATAACGAAGTGACAACCCGCGATCTGACATATCAGCCTGTCATCATGGTGCTCTACAGGACGATTCTTGATGTATTCAGTGAAAGTGTTGAACTTGTTGATGTTGTTTTCAAGTATTTTCTTCTTTGAATTATCGTCAAGATCGGTCTTCAGAGTATAATAGAGCTGGGTCAGGTACAGACTCTCGGCAGCGACAGCTATGTCGCCCGCGCGAAGAGCCTCCCTGACGGCATATCCCTCGCTCTCCCATGCCGTGGTATTGTATGTATAAAGGTCATACATATTGAATATGTCCCTCTGTTCGATGACCGTATTAAGCAGGAAGTCTATGAAATTGAGTCCCTGTACATACACAGGATTGCCGCCTACGGTGTTCCTGGACCATTCGTCTATGATTTTGGCTACATCCTCTTCCGTCTCGGCATTGCTCAGACGCACGTAGTATGACGAATTGTAGTTGGTGAGCTCGCTGACATATTTGCTGCGCTCGTTGAGCTTGGCCTCGTATGTAGTATTCTTGTAAAGATAAGTCATCTGGTTGAGCTGGTCAGTTATGGCGTTCATCTTGTCCAGCAGCTCGTCCAGAGTGGTCGTAGCGCCTGAAGGCGGGAACAGCAAATCCAGAAGCGCGCCAACTCCTTTGCCCCAAGCCGTGGTGGCCGCGGTCTTTCCCGCCCACTCAAGGAACTCTAACCAATTGAAATCTGCCGTAAGGGAAGCGGATGTCAAAGAAGGCTCGACATACGAGCGCGGGCCGACATATTCCTTATCGGTCGACAGAAGGAACGGACTCTGATCAAATGGCTTATAGTAGTCCATCGTATTGGAAGTGAGATCATATAGGCTTTTGCCGTCAGTAGAATATATGACGGAACCGCCGTCGGAAGCGAATGTGTACTCGTTGCCGTCCAATGTCACCACGAAATTCTGTGAATCATTGTCGCCGCTGACAAACTTGATATCGGAGACTTTCTTTGACTTGGTCGTGTAGCCATTGGCCAGAGAATAGGACATGTCATAGAATTCGGCGGTAGAACCGGTCACATTGAGAAGTTTCACTGTGGCGCCGGTTTCTGTAACTGTTATCGGACCTTCCCACACTCCATTGGATAGAGACGGAGAATCTGTGTCATGGTGTTCACACCCCATAAAAACGGCAATTCCCAAGAGAATTGAAACACCTTCTTTAAGAAACGGTTTGTTCATAATAAATAACTTTTGACAATGACTGCTACAAAGATAGGAGTTTTCCCGTTTTCTCGAAAGTTTTCGGATTTGTCAGATTCCTATTTCTTCATGTTTCTTACCGGAAGTTTGACAAATTATTTTTGAAAAAATATCGCAGATGAGGCTCAAGCCCCCTTTTTTGTCAAATAATCTTTTTCTATATTTATGCATATTTATCAGTATGCAAGCGCGACACACGGACAGAGAAAGGTACTTCAGGGAGTTGGCACAGACTTCCAGGGAGTTTTACATCGGTTATCTTCGTAAATTCAAGGGCATCGGGGCCGGAACACGAGTCCTGGAAATCGGCTGCGGCGAGGGCGGAAACCTCCTTCCGTTCGCCGAGGCGGGATGCTCGGTGACAGGCATCGACCTGGCCGCCAACAAGATAGACAACGCCAAGGAATATTTCGCCGCGAGGAATATGCCCGGCGAGTTCATCAGCGGAAACTTCTTGAATATGCCCGCTCGGGAAGACCGTTTCGACATCGTGCTGATCCACGACGTGGTCGAGCACATCGAGCCGGAGGACAAACCGGCCTTCTTCACCGGCATCAGAAAGTTCCTGAAGCCGGATGGAATCGTGTTCTTCGGCTTCCCGGCATGGCAGATGCCGTTCGGCGGCCACCAGCAGATCTGCCGGAGCGGGTTCTGCTCCAAATTCCCGTTCGCACACCTCCTGCCGGCCAGTCTTTACCGAGGCTATCTGAAGATATTCAAGGAAGACCCGGCCAAAATCGATGAATTGCTGAGCATCAAGCGTTCCAAGATGACTCCGGAGAAGTTCGAGCGTCTCTGTAAAGTGACTGGTTTTCAGATTGTCGAGCGTAAGCTGTGGCTGATCAGCCCTCACTACAAGGCCAAGTTCCATCTCCGCCCGACCCGACTGCGCCTCGGCCTTGACCGCATCCCTCTGCTCCGCAACTTCCTCTCCACCTCCTGCTTCTACATTGTCTCGGCAAGGTAATGCACCCTATCCCACACCTTTGCGGCGGTTGCAGTCCCGGCAGAGCATCTGGCAGTTGTCGGCCACGGTCCGGCCTCCGGTTTACTGCCTGCTGTCCGCAACGGAACCGGCAAAGGCAAAGGTAGTAAATTGCGGTGACTTTGAAAACTTCTTCACAATAATTGTCCGCCAAGGTCAATGCCCGGAACATTAACCAGAGTATCATCGTTATCTTTCAGAGTCTCCGTATAAGTAAATCCCTCACTATAAAAGGTCGGAGCATTCGGTTGGTATCGCACCCTCTTAGGTGTGAAAAAGCTCACGCACCTAAAACCGCTTTGGCCTGACAGTGAAGCATTTGAGGTTTTAGGTGTGGAAGCCTATCAGCAATACATGAATTATTTTCTCAAAAACTATTGGATTATCGGAAAACATAGTTATCTTTACGGTATATTAATAAACTAATACACAAAGCGGCGCTTCGACAGGCTCAGCGACCGCACTTCGACAGGCTCAGCGACCGCACTTCGACAGGCTCAGTGACCGCAAGGTTGAAAAGATGGCAAGGGCACGGCTGAAAAGGGAACAACTGCCCACGGGGCAAAAAAGATAACGACAAAATGTTGATTGAACTGAAAGACGTCAACAAGACCTACCAGGGCGCGCAGCCTCTGCACGTGCTGAAGGGCATTGACCTGAGCATAGATAAAGGAGAGTTCGTCTCCATCATGGGGGCGTCGGGATCGGGAAAGTCCACGCTTCTGAACATTCTCGGAATCCTGGACAACTACGATTCCGGAGAGTACCGCATAGCGGGCAACCTGATCCGGAACCTCAGCGAGAGCAAGGCGGCCGGGTACAGGAACAAGATGATCGGATTCATCTTCCAGTCCTACAATCTGATAGGGTTCAAGACGGCTGCTGAGAACGTTGAGTTGCCACTCTTCTATCAGGGTGTCGGCAGACAGAAACGGCACAGGATGGCAATGGAGTTTCTGGAAAGACTTGGGCTGAAAGAGTGGGCGGACCACTATCCGAACGAGATGTCCGGCGGTCAGAAGCAGAGGGTGGCGATCGCCAGGGCGCTGATCACAAAGCCGGAGATCATCCTCGCCGACGAGCCGACAGGAGCCTTGGATTCAAAGACTTCCGTGGAGATCATGAACCTGCTGAGGGAACTCAACGGGAAGGAGAACATGACCATCATCGTGGTGACTCACGAGAGCGGGGTGGCCAACTTCACCAACCGCATCATCCACATCAAGGACGGGGTCATCGGCAAGATCGAACAGAACATCCATCACGACGCGTCCCCGTTCGGAGAAGGCACAATAATGAAGTAGGCTATGAGGGACCTGTTTGAAGAAATCTGGAGCGACATCCGGCGCAACAAGCTACGCACCACTCTGACCGGCTTCGCCGTGGCATGGGGAATATTCATGCTCATCTTCCTGCTGGGAGCGGGGAACGGACTGCTCCACGCACTTGAGGGCAACAATTCCGACTACATGGCCAACACTATGAACGTCTGGGGCGGCTACACTTCCAAGCCGTACAACGGAATGCAGGAAGGCAGACGAATCGATTTGAATGACAAGGATATAGACATAACTCTCGGACCAGACTTCGAGGATCATGTGGACAAGGCCGGAACCATACTCTACCAGGCGAGCCTGACCGTCAGCCACGGCAAGGAATATATCGTCAAGCAAGTCAACGGAGTGAGTCCGGAATATTCGGAACTCAGCAAACTCTGTCTGCTCTACGGCAGGTTCATCAACGAGATAGATATCAAGGAGCGAAGGAGGGTCATCGTGATGGACAGCAACGACGCAAGGGAGCTTCTGGGCGTGACGGGAGAGAAGGAGGAAGGGCTGACGGCTCTCCAGAAAGCGGCCGCGGCGGAAGCGATGGTCGGGGAATATGTCAAAATCAACTCTTCGGTGTTCCAGGTCATCGGCATCCTGAGGCCGAACGAGAACGGTTGGTCAAGCCTCTACGCCCCGATCACCACCATCCGGACAATCTACAACAGGGGCAAGGATATTGATGAATATACTTTCTCATTCCACGGCCTTGATTCGGAAGAGGACAACAGGGCGTTCGAGGAGAGGCTGCGCGCCTCGCTGAACAACAACCACAACGCGGCTCCGGATGACAAAAGGGCTGTGGGAATATGGAACCTCCTGACAATGAGCATGGAGATGAACAAGGGAATGTCAATGATCCGCACGGCGCTCTGGATCATCGGAATCCTTACTCTGCTGAGCGGCATCGTCGGTGTCTCGAACATCATGCTGATCTCCGTCAAGGAGCGCACGCACGAATTCGGAATCAGAAAGGCGATCGGCGCGAGCCCTTGGGCCATCCTGAAACTGATCATCTCAGAAAGCATCATCATCACGGCGTTCTTCGGCTATGTGGGGATGGTGCTTGGAGTGCTGGCCAACGAGTGGCTCGACCATATTTCCGGAAACATGGTGATGGATTTCGGTCTTTTCCAGCAGACCGTCTTCAAAGACCCGACAGTTGGGCTTAATGTCTGCTTCGGAGCCACAATCCTGCTGGTCATAGCCGGCACTCTGGCCGGCCTCGCTCCCGCCAGAAAAGCCGCCAAGGTCCGCCCCATCGAAGCCCTCCGCAGCGAATGATGAATATATTAATGGAATATTCAAATGAATTTTTACGACATAGATAATAAAGGACTCGGAGGCACGGAGTGCCGACAGGGTCTCCCGGCGAGGGAGGCGGTGGAGGGTGGCGCTCCCACCGGGAGCTGTCACGAAGTGACTGAGAAGCTGTTTTGATTTGTTTGAAATGTTCTTTGAGGTGAAAAAACTTCAAACAAACAAATCAAAACAGCTTCTGAGGGGTGAAAGGAAATTATTAAAATTTCATGAAATGAAATTTTTTGACATAGACCGCTTCAAGGAAATCCTTGACACGCTGACCCGGAACAAGGGACGGAGCCTGCTGACAGGGTTCGGGGTGTTCTGGGGGATATTCATGCTGCTGTTCCTGCTGGGCGGCGGCGACGGATTCAAGGAGATGCTGAACAACGAGATGGGAGGCTTCGCCTCCAACTCGGCCATGGTCTGGTCCGGTGAGACCTCCAAACCTTACAAAGGATTCAACAAGGGACGCGGCTGGGAAATGACCGTCAAGGATGTGGACATCCTCAAGGAAAAGATTCCGGAACTGGACATCGTCTCCCCTCAATGCTACAGCTGGTCAAGCGGAGGAGCCATCTATGGGGACAAATCATCCGATTGCAACATAAAAGGACTGAAGGCCGACTTCGCGCGGATCGAGACACCTACAATAGTCTATGGACGCTACATCAACGAGATGGACGTGGCACAGAAACGCAAGGTCTGCGTGATAGGAAAGCAAATCTACGAGAACCTCTACACCAAAGGCGAAGACCCGTGCGGAACCAGAATCAAGATCGGCCCGGCATATTACCAAGTGATCGGGGTTGACTACAACGAGCACAGCGTCATCAGTTTCGGAGGGAGACAGACCGAAGCCATCGCAATCCCGATCTCAGTGGTGCAGGCGGTTTACAACATGGGAGACAAGGTGGATGTGATCGCTGTCACGGCCAAGGAAGGCGTTGTGATGAGCGACATAATCCCGAAAATCCGAAAGGCGGTAGCGGGCAACCACTACATAGACCCGACCGACGAGCAGGCGGTCACAATCCTCAACACAGAGATGTTCTACATGATGATTGACAGCCTGTTCAAAGGGGTGAACTTCCTGATCTGGCTGATCGGAATCGGGACCCTGCTGGCCGGAATCATCGGTGTCTCGAACATCATGATGGTCACGGTGCGGGAGCGCACTACCGAAATCGGGATACGCAGGGCCATCGGAGCCACCCCGAAGATGATTCTCTTGCAGATCATCTGGGAAAGCATAGTGCTGACGGCCGTGGCAGGAATGCTCGGGCTGCTGTTCACGGTGCTGATCCTGCAAGGGTTGGAGCTGGCCTTCACGAAGGACGGAATCCTTCAGGCCCCGTTCCAGATCGGTTTCTGGACGGCCGTGGGAACACTCATCGGACTGATGGCTCTCGGAGTAGTCGCCGGACTCGCGCCTGCCGCCAGAGCGATGAGCATCAAACCGGTGGATGCTATGAGGGATGAATAAACATATTCAGAAATAATAAGTTAAAAATATGAAAAAGTATTTCAAGTACATTCTGTCCGCCGCCGTCATTCTGGTGTTCGCCGGCACTTTCTTCTTCCTTTGGAAAAAGTCCCGTCCGCAGGAAATCCGCTACGATGAGCTGTCCGCCGAGATTGCCGACATCAGGAAAACCACCCTCATCACCGGCACGATCGAGCCGCGCGACGAGGTGAACATCAAGCCGCAGATCAGCGGAATCATCTCCGAAATCTACAAAGAGGCCGGAGACCGGGTCAAGGAAGGCGAGGTCATCGCCAAGGTCAAGGTCATTCCGGAGATGGGTTCGCTCAGTTCGGCGCAGAGCCGTCTGCGCATCGCGGAGCTGAATCTGGAGCAGGCGCAGACAAACTTCGGACGCGAGAAAGCCCTGTATGACAAGCAGTTGGTGAGCGCCGAGGAATATGATCAGGTGCGTCAGGCCCTCGACCAGGCCAAGGAGGAGAAAGACGCCGCCGAAGAGTCACTGGAGGTTGTCAGGGACGGGGTGTCCAAGCGCAATGCGACGGCCAGCTCGACGCTTATCCGCTCGACCATCACGGGGCTGATTCTGGACGTTCCCGTCAAGGTCGGCAACTCAGTCATCCAGAGCAACACCTTCAACGACGGGACGACCATCGCCACGGTGGCCGACATGAGCGACCTGATCTTCAAAGGCAACCTGGACGAGACCGAAGTAGGCAAGGTGGACGAAGGGACGAGAATGAAAATCACAATCGGTGCGGTGCAGGGCGTGGAGATGGACGCTGTCCTTGAATATATCTCACCGAAGGCCGTGCAGAACAACGGAGCCAACCAGTTCGAGATCAAGGCAAGGGTCAGCCAGCTGGACAGCGTGAAGATCCGCTCGGGCTACAGCGCCAACGCCGAGATCACATTGGAGCGCGCCGATTCTGTCTTGGCCGTGCCTGAGGCCGCCATTTCCTTCGAGAATGATTCAACATTCGTCTATCTGGCCGAAGGCGAGGGGCAGTACAAGCGCCAGCCCGTGACGACAGGCCTCAGCGACGGGGTGAAGATAGAGATCAAGAGCGGACTGGGCAAGGAGCAGAAAGTGAGGGGGAACAGGATATTCACAGACAAGAAATAAGGCCGGGTTTGACAGACAAATAGAAACGAGGTTATGAAGAAAGCATATTCATTGATGGCTTTAGGCTTGCTGACGATTGGGCTTTCCGCCCAGAGCGTCAGGCCGTGGACGCTTCAGGACTGCATCTCGCACGCTCTTGAGAACAACATTTCCCTCAAGCAGCAGGAGATCCAGGTCAGGCAGCAGGAGATCCAGCTGAACACTTCCAGAAACAGCCGTCTGCCGGATGTGAGCGCCAGCGCCAGCGAGAACTTCTCGTTCGGACGAGGGCTTACCGCCGACAACACATATTCCAACACCAACACCACCAGCACGGGGCTGAGCCTCGGGACTTCGGTGCCGGTGTTCCAGGGATTGAGAATCAATAATACCATCAAGTACAACGAATTGAATCTCAAGGCTGTGACTGCTGACCTTCAGAAAGCGAGGGAAGATGTGAGCGTGGCCGTGGCTCAGGCTTACGTGCAGATTCTCTACAACATGGAGCTTCTGGATGTGGCCCGCAGTCAGGTCAGCATCGACTCCCTTCAGGTCGAGAGGCTCTCGGCGATGGAAAGCAGCGGCAAGGCCAGCAAGGTTCAGGTGGCGCAGCAGAAGGCGGCGCTTGGGCAGAGCCGCCTGTCCGAGACGCAGGCCGCAAACAGTTTACGGCTGTCCCTGCTTGACCTCAGCCAGTTGCTGGAGCTTCCCTCTCCGGACGGCTTTTCGGTCGTGCGTCCTTCGGTCTCGGTGGATGGTCTGCTGCTGAGCGATCCGGAAGACATCTATGCCCAGGCCGTGGCCTGCAAGCCGTCAATCAGGGCGGAACAGTTCAGGCTGGACGCGACTGAATATTCAATCAAGAATGCCAAAGGGGGCCGTCTGCCTTCCCTGATGGCCAGCGGAGGTCTGGGAACGAATTACTACACGATGAGCAGCCATTCCAGCGATCCGTTCGCCGACCAGATCAAGAACAATTTCAGCCAGTATCTGGGGCTCAGCCTCAGCATTCCGATTTTCTCGGGATTCCAGACCCGCAACCAGATTCGCTCCGCCGAGCTTTCGAGGACAAACCAGCTGCTCCAGCTGGAGAACAGCAAGAAAAGCCTCTACAAGGAGATTCAGCAGGCCTACTACAACGCTGTGGCGGCTAGGGAGAAGTTCAGGTCAAGTCTGGACGCCGAAGCCAGCGCCAAGGAATCCTACGAGCTTGTGCTGGCGAAGTACGAGAACGGCAAGGCGAACATCACCGAATTCAATGAGGCGCGGGACAGTTTTCTGGAGTCCGAGTCAAATCTGGCCCGCACCCGCTACGAGTTCCTGTTCTCCGCCAGACTGCTTGACTTCTACCGAGGTCAACGCCTAGAATTCTGACAGCATTGAAAGTCGCGGCTGTCACGCAGTGACTGGGGGGTTGGATGGTGGGACACAAAGAGGGAGAATGCAGAAATGTACGCACATCGGAGCGAAGCGAC
>CAVERO010000109.1:0-9366 GCA_963617915.1 Candidatus Methanomethylophilaceae archaeon
GCGCTGCCGTCAAGAATCGGAACCTCGACGTTGTCGATTTCCACGACAGCGTTGTCAACTCCCATTCCGGAGAGCGCCGACATCAGATGTTCAATTGTGGAGACGGAAACCTCTCCTTTGGAAACAGTGGTGCTTCTCGCCGTGGACGAGACATTCTCCGCGAGAGCCTCAACGAATGCTGTCTCTCCGAGATCCACCCTATGGAAAACGATTCCGGTGTTCTCCGGAGCCGGTTTGAGAATCATTGTCGAAATCCTGCCGGTGTGAAGTCCCTTACCGTGGAACTTATATTCACCCGCAAGGGTACTTTGCTTATAAGAAGTCATAACCTAACTTTTGCAGACTGCGTAAAACACAGTAGTCTGCAAAGATAGTAATGATTTTTGAATATTCAAGGATTACCCCGCCATTAGTAGCCGTCGGCTGCTATTCCTCGCCCTGACGTTTGAAGACGGCGTAGCTGCGGAGGTAGTTCTTCAGAGGAATAGCCGGTGAACCGAGGAACACCTGACCTGACTTGCGGATATTCCCTATCACTCCGCACTGGGCGCCGATCGTGGTGTTGTCGGCGATGTTCAGATGGCCCGCGATGCCTACCTGACCGGCCAGAATGCAGTTTTTGCCGATCTTCGTGGAACCCGCGATGCCGCACTGGGCCGCCATGACGGTGTTGTCGCCTATCTGGACATTATGGGCTATCTGGCAGAGGTTGTCAATCTTCACACCGTTGCCGATGATCGTGGACTCCATCTCGGACTTGTCGATCGTCGTGCCGGCGCCGATCTCCACATTGTTGCCTATCACCACATTGCCGATGTGCTCGATCTTTTCCCAGGTTCCGTCCTGAAGAGGGGCGTTGCCGAATCCGTCAGAGCCTATCACCGCATTGGCGTGGATGATCACGTTGTCACCGATGACCATTCCGGGATAGATCACGACTCCGGGGTAGATGATGCAGTGCGAGCCAATCACCGTGTTGTCTCCGACATAGACATTCTCGTAGATTTTGGTGTAATCCCCCACTTTGGCGTGGTGTCCGACGTAAGAATGGCTTCCCAGATAGACCTTCCTGCCGAACTTGGTGGTCAGGAACCAGGACGAGCGGAATCCCCTGTGCCTCTTGTCAGTACGCCTCTGGGTGGAGACATATTTCAGAAGGTCGGCCAAGGACTTGTAGGCGTCGTCAACCTTGACCATGGTCGAGATCACGGCCTCTTTCGGGACAAAGTCCTTGTTGACCAGCAGGATGCTGGCTCTGCAGGTGTAAACGTATTTCTCGTACTTGGGGTTGGCGAAAAAGCACAGTTGTCCCGGCTTTCCATGCTCGATTTTGGCAAATGAGGTGACTGTCGCCCCGGGATCTCCCTCAACGGTTCCCTTGAGCACCTGAGCCAATTGCTTTGCGGTAAATTCCATCTTTACTGGCAATAATTATCTACAATCCGCGGCAACTTATTATTTACCGCTTACTAAACGGTCTGCAAAGTAAGCAATTTATTTTCATTTTCGCTAAAATATTCTTATCTTTGCATCGTTGTGAGAGATAGGGGACGAAAGCGTCTCCTATCTTTCGCTTTGTAAAACCGGACTTTATGCGGAAAGAACAGATCATAAGCAGCATCGAGGAGGCCGTGCGCGCCCGAGGATGCTTCATAGTCGATGTCACTGTCAGCAATGACAATGATGTCGTGCTCACCATCGAGAAGGAGGCCGGCGACATCGACCTCGAAGACTGCGTCAGCATCAACGACTTGTTCCTTGCGGCCTTCGACAAGGATGTGGAAGACTATTCCCTTACCGTCACGTCCGCCGGTCTCGACCAGCCGTTCAAGGTTCTCAAACAATACGAGAAAGCGATAGGCTCGGCGGTGGAGGCAAGGCTGAAAGGCGGGAAGAAGATAGTCGGAGTCCTCACGGGGGCGGACGAGGCGGGAATATGCCTGCGGTACTCACAGAAAGAAGCGGTGGAAGGCAAGAAGAAAAAGGAACTCGTGGAGCATGAGGACCGCATCGGATTCGGGGAGATCAACTCCGTTGTGCCGCACATTGTGTTCAAGAAATAAGAATATACAAGAATATAAACATGGAAAAGAAAGAAGAAATCACTCTCATTGACGCCTTCAAGGACTTCAAGGAAGAGAAGAACATCGACAGACCGGTGATGATGGGTGTGCTCAAGGATGTGTTCCTCACACAGATCGCCAAGACTTTCGGATCAGCGGACAACTTCGATGTCATCATCAATGTGGACAAGGGAGACTGCGAGATCTACCAGAATTTCGACATCGTGGAGGAGGTCGAGAACCCCAACACCCAGATCACCCTCGACCAGATCAAGGCCGAGACCGGCGACGACGACTACGAGATCGGCGACGTTTACACCAAGAAGCTGTCCCTCTCGTCTTTCGGAAGAAGAGGAATCCTGAACATCAGGCAGAACCTTCAGGGAAGGATCATGGACATCGACAAGGCCAATATATTCAAGGCTTATTCAGACAAGGTCGGCGAGATATTCACAGGTGAGATCTACCAGACTTGGTCGAAGGAGGTCATCATCCTCGACGACGACAACAACGAGCTGCACCTGCCGAAGGCCGAGCAGATTCCGGGAGAGCGGTTCAAGAAGGGGGACACGATCCGCGCGATCATCAAGACCGTGGAGATGAAGAACAACACGACCCCTTACATCACTCTCTCCAGGACAACCAACGAGTTCCTTGAGAAACTCTTCGAGCATGAGGTTCCCGAGATATTCGATGGCCTCATCACCATCAAGAAGGTTGTCCGCGTTCCCGGCGAGCGCGCGAAGGTGGCGGTAGAGTCTTACGATGAGAGGATAGACCCGATCGGAGCCTGCATCGGCGTGAAGGGATCGAGGATCATCGGCATCGTGCGCGAGCTCCGCAACGAGAACATCGACGTGCTCCAGTGGACCAACAACACGCAGCTCCTCATCCAGAGAGCCCTCAACCCGGCGAGGGTATCGTCCATCGACCTCGGGAACTCGGAAGAGGACAAGATCAAGGTTTACATGCAGCCTGACGAGGTGAAGAAAGGCATCGGCCGCGGCGGATGCAACATCAAGCTCGCCGGAATGCTTGTCGGAAGGGAGATCGAGGTTTGGAGAGAGCTTCCTAAGGACGAGGCCCAGGAAGAGGAGGACGTTCTTCTCAGCGAGTTCAGCAACGAAATCGACCAGTGGGTCATCGACCGTCTTGAGGCTATCGGCTGCGACACGGCCAAGAGCGTGCTCGCTTTCACGCCGGAGGACATCGCCAAGAGGGCCGACCTCGAGGACGAGACCGTGGCGGAGGTGTTCAGAATACTGAAGGCCGAGTTTGAAGATTAGTCCGCGGCAGACGGACATCGGGCAATCAATTTAAAGGGGTTGAATATGGCAGAAATCAGACTAAACAGAATAATAAGGACTTACAATATCGGACTTCAGAGCCTTGTGGACTTCCTGTACAGCAAGGGGGTTGAGGTCGAAGCCAATCCGAACGCAAAGATCTCGGAAGACCTTCTCCCGGAGATCGAAAAGCAGTTCGGAAAGGATCTGGAGCTAAAGCAGGCTTCGGAAAAGGTTGACATCAAGCTCAACGAAATTCTTGAGAAGACTTCCAAGAAGCAGCAGGAGAACGCAAAAGAGGAGGAAGAAGAGGAGCCGGTCAGGGAGACTGTCATCAAGACAACCATCTTTACACCGGTCGAGGCAAAGCCGGAGACTGCGCCGCAGCCACGGCCGGAACCGGAGACAAAACCTGAGCCGGAAGCCAAGCCGACAGTACCCGTGCCGGAAGTTCACACTGCGGCCGCGGAGCCCGTCAGGCAACCGGAGCCGGAAGTCAAGCCGGAGCCAAAACCCGAGGAACAGCATTCCGAGGATGAGAATGCCGACGCGAAAGTGATCAAGAGCGAAGAGACAGTGGAGCCGACAACCGAGACGAAGCCGAAAAGCGAGGAGAAGAAAGCCGAAAACGTGAAGGAAGCCAATCCTACGCCAACAACCCCGGTGGTGGGAAAGGACGTACACAACGGAGAGAAGCAGATGAGCAGGCACGAGAGGAAACTTGCGGCGCGCGAAAGAGAGGAACAGGCGAAGGCCAGACATCATCAGCAGCAGCCACAGGCTCAGCCTCAGCCTCAATCTCAGCAGTCTCAGGCCAAGGAGGAGAAGCCGGCGGAGCCGAATTCCGCTCCCGGACTTAAAGTTCTCGGCAAGATAGACTTGTCCCAATTCGAACCCAAGAAGGGCAACAAGAAGAGGGAGCGGATTGCCAAGGGAAGCCAGAAGGTGGATGTGGCGAAGGAAGGCAAGCAGGCCGACAACAGTTCCTCCCGCAAGGACAAGAACAAGAACGCCAAGCAGGCTCAGGAGCAAGGCAAGGGCGGAAAGAAGCGAGGCCGCGGAGCGGACCGTTTCAAACCTGCCATGACCGAGGAGGAGCAGGAGGCGATGCAGAAGGAAATCCAGAAGCAGGTCAAGGAGACTTACGCCAGGATGAACGACAACAAGAAGAACAACTTCGGAGCCAAGTACAGAAAGGAGAAGAGGGAGCAGGCCGCGGCCAAGTCCCAGGAGGAGATGGCACAGGAGATAGCCGAGAAGAAAGTGCTCAAGGTAACGGAGTTCGTTACCGCCAACGACCTCGCCACCCTCATGAACAACACACCTGTCAATGAGGTGATCAAGGCTTGCATGGAGCTCGGCATGATGGTGTCCATCAACCAGAGGCTCGATGCGGAGACCCTTGTGCTTGTCGCCGAGCAGTTCGGCTACAAGGTCGAGTTCGTCACGGCCGACCTCACCGAGGAGATTGCCGGAAGCAGCGAGCATGCCGACCGCGAGGAAGACCTCGTTCCAAGGCCGCCGATCATCACGGTGATGGGGCACGTTGACCATGGCAAGACCTCGCTGCTCGACTATATCCGCAAATCAAACGTCATCGCCGGAGAGGCCGGCGGCATCACCCAGCACATCGGAGCCTACAACGTGAAGCTTCCTGACGGCAGGAGGATCACCTTCCTGGACACTCCTGGACACGAGGCGTTCACCGCCATGCGTGCCCGCGGAGCCCAGCTCACCGACCTTGCGATCATCATCATCGCCGCTGACGACGCGGTCATGCCGCAGACGGTCGAAGCCATCAACCACGCACAGGCGGCCGGCGTTCCTATGGTCTTCGCGATCAACAAGATCGACAAACCTGGAGCGCAGCCGGAAAGAATCTACCAGCAACTGTCACAAATGAATATCCTCACGGAGGCTTGGGGCGGAAAATACCAGTGTCAGGAAATCTCCGCGAAGAAAGGCCTAAATGTGGACAAGCTGCTTGAGAAGGTACTCCTTGAGACCGACCTCCTTGACCTCAAGGCGAATCCGAACAAGAACGGTGTCGGAGCCGTCATCGAGTCTTCCCTTGACAAGGGACGCGGCTACCTCGCCACCGTGCTCGTGCAGGACGGAACGCTCAAGACCGGCGACATGGTGCTGAGCGGCAGCTACTACGGCCGTGTGAAGGCCATGTTCAACGAACGCGGGCAGAAAGTGAAAGAGGCCGGCCCTTCAACTCCGGTTTCCATCCTCGGCCTCAACGGAGCCCCGAGCGCGGGAGACAAGTTCAATGTGATGAGCGACGAGAAGGAGGCCAAGGCCATCGCCAACAAGCGTGAGCAGCTCCTGCGGATCCAGGGCATCAAGACCCAGAAGCACATGACCCTTGAGGAAATCGGACGAAGAATCGCCATCGGCAACTTCAAGGAGCTTAATGTCATCGTGAAGGGTGATGTGGACGGTTCCGTGGAGGCTCTGTCCGACTCTCTCATCAAGCTTTCGACAGAGCAGGTGCGCGTGAATGTGATCCACAAGGCTGTGGGAGCGATTTCGGAGTCCGATGTGATTCTCGCCGAGGCTTCAGACGCAGTTATCATAGGCTTCCAGGTGCGTCCTTCAACCGACGCCAGAAAGCTGGCGGACGAGCAGGGAATCGAAATCCGTCTGTATTCCGTCATCTATGACGCGATCAACGATGTGAAGGACGGTATCGTGGGCTTGCTTGAGCCTATCAAGAAGGAAGAGATCACCGGCACCGCCGAGGTTAAGCAGACCTTCAAGATTTCGAAAGTCGGAACGATCGCAGGATGTCTTGTCAGGGACGGAAAGATTTCCAAAACCGCGAAGTGCAGGCTTATCCGGGACGGCATCGTGGTCTATACCGGCGAGCTCGCCTCTCTCAAGAGAGGTAAGGATGACGCCAAGGAGGTTTCCGCCGGCATGGAGTGCGGCATCGGCATCGACAAGTTCAACGACCTGAAGGTCGGCGACAACATCGAAGCGTTCGTGATCACCGAGATCAAGCAGACGCTTGACTAACAAATACCATTTATAAGACGATAGAGTTTTACGGTGCGGACAGCCTCGGCGACATCGTGTACGCGGAGGATGTCGGCACCGTTTTGCAATGCGATGAAGTCGGCTACCTGTGTGGCCGGCAAGGCTTCAGACGGCGTTATCCCCAAAGGCCTGAACAGGAAACTCTTGCGGGAAAGTCCGACGAGAATCTCTTTGCCGAACTTTTGAAGCACGGACATCTCGCGCAACAGTTGCCAGTTCTGCTCCACGGTCTTGGCGAAACCGAAACCGGGATCCAGAATCCAATCCTTCACACCGTGTTTGTCAGCTTCGGCGGCAATACCGACGAAAAACTCCCGGACAGCCTCGGTGACATTGTCATAATCGGTGAGGCTCTGCATATTCTTAGGAGTCCCGCGGGTGTGCATCGCTATGTACGGCAACTGAAGCCTACCGAGCAGCGACCACATCTCCTCACATCCGCCGCTGACATCGTTCACGATGAAAGGGCCGACGATGTCAAACGCGCGGCTCACGACCTCCGGCCGGAAAGTGTCAATCGAGACCCTGACACCTGAATGCTCCGCAGCAATAATACGAAGCGCCGGCTCAAGTCTCCTCCATTCCTCTTCTTCACTTATCGAATCCGAACCCGGGCGGGTCGAGCACGCCCCCAAATCAAGGATGTCCGCTCCCGAGCCGAGCATATTCACAATCCGGCCGCGGAAAAGTTCCACATCAAAGGTACCGTCCGGACGCAGGTTGCGGCTGCCTGCGAAAAAAGAGTCATCGGTGAGGTTGACGATGCCCATCACCTGAATATTTCTGTCTGTTTTGTTCCCCATAATGACATTATTTTTGAACAAAAGTAGATAAAAATTGAATATATTTGTGAATTGAAAGAAGTTTTGGTTTACTCCAAAATCTCCATCAGAGAAATCAATCGTTATGCTGGTCGTTCTGGAAGGGTTGGATGGCGCTGGCAAGTCCACGCAAGTCAAGAAGTTGAAGGCTTATCTCGAAAAGATATGCCCGGATTTGGAATATATTCACTTCCCAAGATATGACGCTCCTGTCTATGGGGATCTTATCAGCCGGTTTCTGCGCGGGGATTTCGGAAGCAACGAGACGGTTCACCCTCAACTGGTGGCCCTGCTGTTCGCCGAGGACAGGCACGGGGCGGCCCCGCAGATGAAGAAGACCTTGGAAGGCGGCTCGGTGCTGCTCGACAGGTATGTTTATTCAAACATCGCTTACCAGTGCGCCAAGCTGCACACCCCAAAGGAAAGAGAGAACCTGCGCGAATGGATTATCAACACTGAATATGGCGACTTCGGTCTACCGAAGCCTGACTTGAACATATTCCTGGACGTACCCATCACATTTGTGGAGAGCAGGTTGGAGTCGGCGCGCACAGGGAAGGACAGGGACTATCTCCACGGCTCGCAGGACATCCACGAGGCCGACATCGAGTTCCAGAAACAGGTCCGGGCAATCTACAGGCAGCAAGCGGCCCTTGATCCGGATTTCATCAGGATAGACTGCTCGGACGAGTTCGGAGAAATGCTGCCGCCGGATGGGATATTCGCAAAGGTCAAGGAAGTTATAGACGAACATATCGAAGCAAAATGAACAACGCTTTTCTCTTCAGGCTCAAAAGGCTGTGCGCATTCATCATAGGAGTGATTTTCCTGCTCGCCGGAATATTCAAGCTGCTTGACCCGGTCGGGGCGGGGCTTGTGATGGAAGGGTATTTCAGATTCTTCCACGTAATGTTCCTTCTCCCGGCGGCAAAGATCGCCGCTGTGGTTTTCGCGCTTGCGGAATCCATCCTTGGCGCCGCGATGATCAGTGGGGTATGGAGAAAGCAGGTGGCGATCATCACCTCAGCGATGATTGTCTTCTTCACGGTTCTGACGTTGTTTTTAGCAATATTCAATCCTGTAAGCCTGACTGACTGCGGGTGCTTCGGCGAGGTTATTCACCTGACAAACTTCCAGACATTCCTTAAGAATCTGATTCTGTTGGCTTTGGCGATGACGGCTTTTCTGCCGTTCAAGAATTTTGGCAAAAATAGGAAACGGAAATATGTTTCGTTTGGAATCGTGTCAGCCTCGATCATCATCTTTGCGGTCTATTCACTGACATCAATTCCGCTTGTGGACTACACTGAGTTCACTCCAGGAAGCGAGTTGCTGGCCTCTGTCAGTGATGACGATGAAGAGGATGTCTCCGGCAACTACAAATCCACAATCATCTACGAGAAGAACGGCCAGGAGGGGGCCTTTGATCTGGACAATCTTCCGGATTCGACCTGGACATACGTCCGCACGGAGACCATCCTGATTCACGGAACGGACATCGGGGACAACAATCCCGCCCTGTCCTTCACGGATTCATTAGGCAACTATCAGGACGAAAAGGCCATCCACGGCAATGTGCTTGCGGTTTCCGTCTATGATCCTGCCAAGGCCAACGGGACTTTCTGGACAAAGACGGCAGACGCTCTCGACGGGGCGCGGGCTGCCGGCTTCACTCCCCTGCTGCTTGTCTCCTGCACAAGGGAACAGTTTGACAAGTTGCCCGTGGTCGTGCCGGAAGTGCATTCACGGCTGGCGGGCTCGACATATTTCGCCGACAGGAAAGCTCTTGTCACCCTCAACCGCTCGAACGGCGGAGCGACCTGGTTCAACGACGGCCAGCTGATCCGGAAATATTCCCGCGGCAGAATTCCGACCGCCGAAAACCTGCTTGCTATGACCGGTGACGACCCGACCGAGGAGATGCTGCATTCCAGTACAAAGAGCCGCCTTCGCTTCCAGGGCTTCATGCTCTACGTATTCGCGATCTTGCTGATACTATAGGTTCGGATCCTCACGCCCTCGGATGCTGTCACGAAGTGACCGGGGGGCTGAATTACCGCTTACTAAGTGATTCCTAAAAAATAACTTGGTGCTTTTTTCGTCTTTTTGGCCTAAATTTATTTGTTCATCAGTCATGTGCCACCGGCACAC
>CAVERO010000109.1:9396-9593 GCA_963617915.1 Candidatus Methanomethylophilaceae archaeon
TTTATCCGCAAAAATCCTTCACAAAAGCTTACCAACTTATTTTTTCATCATCACTAAAAGGAGGAGGGCCAAAAGTTCATTTTGGTCCTCCTCCTTCTTTATTCATGTCTTCAGCCTTGATGAGCCAAGGCTAAGTGATTCCTAAAAGAACTCCTCTGTGTTCTTGTCGAGGTTGTCGGAGTGGTCTTCGGTGTTGG
>CAVERO010000110.1:0-9554 GCA_963617915.1 Candidatus Methanomethylophilaceae archaeon
CGCCGGCATCGACAAGGACAGGATCATTACCGAGTACTTCGGTGACACTGTCAATCCGTTCGAGACTCCTGAGGAGAACCGTGTCGCTGTCTGCCTCGTCAAATAATATGGCGTGATAATTGAAAGACTATAAAGGCTGGGTTTCAAACCCCGGCCTTTTTTTGAGAATAAAAACAGTTAGTTAATAATTACATTTTATCATGAGAATTGTACGTGTTACAGGCAGGGAGATTCTTGATTCAAGAGGAAACCCTACAATCGAGTGTGAAGTTGAACTCGAGTCCGGCATCATCGGTGTCGCCTCCGTTCCGTCAGGCGCTTCAACCGGCGAGAACGAGGCTCTTGAGCTTCGTGACGGCGACCCTAAGCGTTACGGCGGAAAGGGTGTCCTCAAGGCTGTCGCCAACATCAACGAGAAGATCGCCCCTGAAATCATCGGAATGTCCTGCCTTGAGCAGAGAGCCATCGACGAGGCTATGATCAAGCTTGACGGCACCGCCACCAAGAGCAACCTCGGGGCCAACGCCATCCTTGGTGTTTCACTCGCCGTCGCCCACGCCGCCGCCAACTACCTTGATATTCCTCTTTACCGCTACATCGGCGGGACCAACGGCCACGTGCTTCCTGTCCCTATGATGAACATCATCAACGGTGGAGCACACTCCGACGCCCCTATCGCTTTCCAGGAGTTCATGATCCGTCCGGTAGGCGCCAAGAGCATCGCAGAAGGTGTGAGAATGGGAGCCGAGGTCTTCCACGCTCTCCAGAAGGTTCTCAAAGGCCGCGGACTTTCCACCGCTGTCGGTGACGAAGGCGGTTTCGCACCTGCCCTCAACGGCATCAACGACGCCCTTGACTGCATCATCGCCGCCATCGAGAAAGCCGGTTACAAGCCTGGCTCTGACGTGACCATCGCGATGGACTGCGCCGCTTCCGAGTTCTGCTTCAAGGAGGGAGACAAGTTCTTCTATGACTACAAGCAGCTCAAGACCGGTCTTGCCAAGGATCCGCAGGGAAAGAAACTCTCGACCGACGAGCAGATCGCTTACCTTGAGGAACTCATCACCAAGTACCCTATCGACTCCATCGAGGACGGCCTCAGCGAGGAAGACTGGGAAGGCTGGGTGAAGCTTACCGCCGCCATCGGAGGCAGGTGCCAGCTCGTGGGCGACGACCTCTTCGTCACCAACACCAAGTACCTGGAAAAGGGCATCAAGATGGGTGCCGGCAACTCCATCCTCATCAAGGTCAACCAGATCGGTTCCCTGACCGAGACTCTCGACGCCATCGAGATGGCTCACCGTCACGGCTACACCACCGTCACCTCCCACCGTTCAGGTGAGACCGAGGACACCACGATCGCTGACATCGCCGTGGCTACCAACAGCGGCCAGATCAAGACCGGTTCCCTCAGCAGGACCGACCGCATCGCCAAGTACAACCGTCTGATGAAGATTGAGATGGAACTCGGCGAGACCGCTCGGTACGGTTACGCTAAATTGAAGTAAGATAGTTTCGATAGTTGCTATCGAATATATCAAAAAGTCTTAAAAAGGCGGGCTTGATGTTAAAATCGGCTCGCTTTTTTGTCATTTTGGGAAATTTCTGTAAATTTGGCTCAAAATTTTCAGCGGAGGGAATCCGTTTGGTAAGCGGATATCCGGTAAACGTCAAATAAAGAGTTGCCTGGGATTTGTCAAAGAAGAGGCAGACCTTTTTACGATTACCCGGATGCCGGAAGTTAACAACCATATTCATAATGGCAGAAAAAGGAAACATAGGGTACATTGCCCAGGTCATCGGCCCGGTCGTGGATGTACATTTCGATTCGGTCTCCGGCGAGGCGGAGCTTCCGCGCATCCACGATGCGCTTGACATCGACAGGGGAGATGGAAAAAAGCCTCTGGTCATCGAGGTTCAGCAGCATATCGGCGAGGAGACGGTCAGATGCGTCGCGATGGACTCGACCGACGGATTGAGACGGGGAATGAAGGCCGTGAGCACCAACGCTCCTATCTCGATGCCGACTGGGGCGCAGATCAGGGGCCGTGTGATGAACGTTGTCGGGGATTCCATAGACGGGCTGGGCGGTCTGAGCGAGGAGAATGCCTTGCCGATTCACCGCGAGCCACCGAAGTTCGAGGACTTGAAGACCTCGCAGGAGGTCCTCTACACCGGAATCAAGGTCATCGACCTTCTTGAGCCTTATCTGAAAGGCGGAAAGATCGGCCTTTTCGGAGGTGCCGGCGTGGGCAAGACCGTGCTTATCAAGGAACTGATCAACAACATCGCCAAGAAACACAACGGATTCTCGATTTTCGCGGGAGTCGGGGAGCGTACCAGGGAAGGTAACGACCTGCTCCGCGAGATGATTGAGTCCGGGGTCATCAAGTACGGGGAGGAGTTCGTGAAGTCGATGGAGGAGGGTCATTGGGATCTCTCCAAGGTTGACCGCAAGGAACTTGAGAAGTCTCAGGTCGCGATGGTGTTCGGCCAGATGAACGAACCGCCTGGAGCGCGTTCCTCGGTGGCCCTTTCCGGGCTTACCCTTGCGGAGTCTTTCAGGGACAGCGACAAGGGTGACGGCCCGAGGGACATCCTCTTCTTCATCGACAACATATTCAGGTTCACCCAGGCCGGTTCCGAGGTGTCCGCCCTTCTGGGCCGTATGCCTTCCGCCGTTGGTTATCAACCGACGCTTGCCACCGAGATGGGACAGATGCAGGAGCGCATCACTTCGACGAAGAACGGCTCCATCACTTCGGTTCAGGCGGTTTACGTGCCTGCCGATGACCTGACTGACCCGGCTCCGGCGACCACCTTCTCGCACCTTGACGCGACGACGGTGCTAAGCAGAAAAATCACTGAATTAGGAATATACCCGGCCGTGGATCCGCTGGAATCCACCTCCAGGATTCTCGATCCGAACATCGTAGGGCAGGATCACTACGACACCGCCCAGAGGGTCAAGCAGATTCTCCAGAGGAACAAGGAGCTTCAGGACATCATCGCCATCCTCGGCATGGACGAGCTTTCGGACGAGGACAAGCTGACCGTCAACCGCGCGCGCCGTGTGCAGAGATTCCTGTCGCAGCCGTTCGCCGTGGCCGAGCAGTTCACGGGGGTTCCGGGCGTGATGGTGGACATTCAGGACACGGTTGACGGCTTCCGCAGAATCCTTGACGGAGAGGTCGATTACCTGCCGGAGCAGGCGTTCCTCAATGTCGGCACCCTGGACGAGGCGATAAAGAAGGGCGAGGCGATCCTCGCGAAGGCGAAGTAGGAATATACCAAAGAATATGTCAGAGAAAACTTCAGGATTGCTTCTGGATGTCCTTTCACCCGAGAGGACGCTGGTTCACTCGGCGGTGGATTCCGTGGAGCTTCCCGGCACCAAGGGCCGTTTCGAGGTTCTTAAGGGGCACGCCGCGCTGATTTCCTCGCTGGAGAAAGGTCAGGTGACTTACAGCGCCGGCGGCAGGACCGATAGCGTGGACATATCTTCCGGTTTTGTGGAAATCAATGACAATCACGTTGTAGCTTGCGTGGAACTGTGATGGGAAAGTGGATCAGCATATTCATAGGACTTTTGCTTCCGTTGACTTTGGCAGCCGGGCCGGCCTCTCCGGTCGCTGTGGTTCGACAGGACTCACCAACCGTGGTTCGACAGGACTCACCAACCGTGGTTCGACAGGACTCACCAACCGAGGTTCGACAGGCTCACCAACCGGCTACCGAGGGCTTCGATATGGACGAGTACCTCTACGGCCACGTCCGCGACTCCTACGAGTGGCACATCACCACCGTGAACGGTCATCCGGTCAGCATTCCGCTGCCTGTGATTCTGGTGAGCAAGACAGGAAATGGCTTCCACGTCTTCAGCTCCGGACATCTGGAGGAAGGAGGGGAGTACGAAGGCTTCCGCATCGCTCCTTCGGGAAGCAAGTACGAGGGCAAGATTGTCGAGACTGCAGCCGACGGCTCCGAGGTCAGACCTTGGGACTTCTCCATAACAAAAAACGTGTTCGGCCTGATGATCAACTGCGCCCTGCTTCTTTTCATCGTGCTGGGGACTGCCCGGTGGTACAGGAAGCACGACGCGAGGGATGAGGCTCCCCGAGGCGGAGTGGGCCTTATGGAGATGCTGGTGACGATGATTGAGAACGATGTCATCAAAAGCTGCGTGGGAGAGGACTACAGAAAGTACTCGCCCTACCTGCTGACGGCGTTCTTCTTCATATTCATAAACAACCTGATGGGAATCGTTCCGTTCTTCCCCGGCGGGGCGAACATCACCGGCAACATCGCCGTGACGCTCGTGCTGGCGCTGATCACCTTCTTCACCGTCAATTTCTCGGGAAACCGCCACTACTGGAAGGACATCTTCTGGCCTGACGTCCCGACTTGGCTGAAGATGCCTGTGCCGCTGATGCCGGTCATTGAGCTGGTGGGGATATTCACCAAGCCTTTCAGCCTGATGGTCAGGCTTTTCGCCAATATTCTCGCAGGGCATTTCATGATTCTTGGAGTTGTGGCTGTGATTTTCCTGACGGCGGAGATGGGAACCGCCCTGAACTGCGGCCTCGGAGCTGTGGCGATTGTCCTCGGGATATTCATGGACTGTCTGGAACTGCTGGTCGCGTTCATCCAGGCCTACGTCTTCACGATGCTGTCCGCCGTCTTCATCGGACTTGCGAGGCAGAAGCCGGAGGCGGCAGAATAAGAGAGCTTTTTTTGAATATAAGATATTAATTAATTTAAAAACAACGAATTATGTTACTTTCAACAATGTTGCTTCAGGCCGGTCTGTCACTTGGTAAGCTGGGTGCCGCGATCGGAGCCGGCATCGCGGTTTTGGGCGCCGGTGTCGGAATCGGTAAGATTGGTACGGCTTCCCTTGAGGCCGGTGCGCGTCAGCCGGAGAAGGCAGACCACTACAGAATGACGGCCATCATCGTCAGCGCCCTCATCGAGGGGGCGGCTCTGTTCGCAATCGTCGTTTGTCTTATCGCGAAGTAGGCAATGTCACTCATCACTCCTGATTTCGGATTGCTTGTCTGGATGACGCTGATCTTCGGCGTGGTCTTCTTCGTGCTGGCCAAGTGGGGATTCCCCATGATCACCGGCTCTGTCGAGAAGAGGGCGGCGAGGATCAACGATTCCATCAAGGCGGCGAAAGAGGCCGAGGCGAAACTCCGCGGTCTTGCCGAGGAGCAGTCCCGGATGATCGAGGAGACCAGACAGGAGCAGAGCAGGATTCTGAAGGAGGCTGCGGCTTCGAGGGACACCATCGTCGAGCAGGCCAAGGTTCAGGCCCGGGATGAGGCTTCCCGGATTCTTGCCCAGGCCCGCACGCAGATTGCCGCCGAGAAGGAGAGCGCCCTGAGGGATGTCCGCAGGGAGGTCGCGCTGCTTTCGGTGAGCGTCGCCGAGAAGGTTTTGAAACAGAACCTTTCAGACGCTGACGGTCAGTCGGCTCTGGTGGACAGGCTCGTGGATGAGGTTTCCTCGTCGAAGGATTTGAATTGATGCTGCAGGTCTGGTCCCTGAGCCTGTCGAAGGGGCCGTCGCTTAGATGGTTGGTGAGCCTGCCGAACTATGGTTGGTGAGCCTGCCGAACCATGGTTGGGTGAGTTTTATCGAACCACGGTTGGTGAGCTTCGTCGAACCACGGTTGGTGAGTTTCGTCGAACCACGGTTGGTGAGCCTGCCGAACCATAGTGACCTTTGGAACAGAGAAAAATAAGTATTATGAACACAGGAATTATCGCGACGCGTTACGCCACGGCTCTTCTGAAGCTGGTCGATGAGACCGGCTCCGGTGTGGCGGTTGTGGCTCAGGTGCAGACCATAGGGAAGGCTCTTGACGAGGTGCCCGGTTTCCGGCGTGCCGTGAATGATCCGGCGGTTTCGGCGGCCAGGAAAATTTCGCTTTTCGAGGCGGCGCTTTCTCCGGTCGCTGAGCCTGTCGAAGCGCCGGTGGTTCGGCAAAGCTCACCAACCGTGGTTCGACCGGGCTCACCAACCGTGGTTCGGCAAGCTTCCCAGCCGGTCGCTGAGCCTGTCGAAGCGACCTTGACCCCAGAGTTGCGCAAGTTCGTCGAACTCCTGCTCCGCAACGGCCGCATAGGCGACGTGCGTCTTGTATTCACGACCTTCATCACTGAATATTACCGTTCCCGTCACATCAAACGCGCCCGGCTTGTTGTGGCCGACCCTGCGCTGCTGGATTCCGGGACAGATGAACCGGCACTTTCTCCGGCCGCTGTGGTTCGACAGAGCTCACCAACCGTGGTTCGACAAAGCTCACCAACCGTGGTTCGGCAAAGCTCACCAACCGTGGTTCGACAGAGCTCACCAACCGTGGTTCGGCAAAGCTCACCAACCGTGGTTCGGCAGAGTTCACCAACTATGGTTCGGCAAGCTCCCCAGCCGGTCGCTGAGCCTGTCGAAGCGCCGACCCTGGAGTCTCGTCTCCGGGATTTGATAGAGAAGAAGACCGGCTGCAAACTGATTCTGAAAACCGAAGTAAACCCGTCCCTGATAGGCGGCTTTGTCTTCGAGGTCGAGGACACCGTCCTGGACGCCAGCGTCACGCGTCAGTTGGACATCATCCGGCGTCAATTCATTGAAAAGAACAGAAGAATAGTTTGACAGGCGGCGGTGAAGACGGGCCGCCTCTGATTGAACGAATATTTTTGAAGAAAGTTATGGACAACATAAAACCAAGTGAAATCTCCCAGGTGCTTCTGGAGCAACTGAAAGGCATTGACACCTCTCTCCGGTTCGAGGAAATCGGCAAAGTCTTGCAGGTCAGCGACGGAGTGGCCAGAATGTACGGCCTGACCAACGCCGAGGCCGGAGAACTGCTCGAATTCGAGAGTGGAGTTATGGGTGTGGTGATGAACCTTGAGCAGGACAACGTCGGAGCGGTGCTCCTCGGCCCGACCGACGAGGTCAATGAGGGGATGACCGTCCGCAGGACCGGGCGCATAGCCTCCATCAATGTCGGCGAGCAGATGCTCGGAAGAGTGGTCGATCCGCTTGGCGTGCCTCTTGACGGATTGGGCAAGATCGAAGGTGAACTGACAGAAATGCCTCTGGAGCGCAAAGCCCCCGGGGTAATATTCCGTCAGCCTGTGACCGAACCTCTCCAGACGGGAATCGTGGCGATTGACTCTATGATTCCTATCGGACGCGGCCAGAGGGAACTCATCATCGGCGACCGTCAGACAGGAAAGACGGCCATCGCCATCGACACGATCATCAACCAGCGGGAGAATTACCTTGCCGGGAAGCCTGTTTACTGCATCTATGTGGCCATCGGGCAGAAAGGCTCCACGGTCGCCAACATCGTCGAGACCCTCCGTGCAAAGGGGGCGATGGACTACACGGTCGTGATAGCCGCCACCGCCGCGGATCCCGCTGCCCTGCAATATTTCGCACCGTTCGCCGGAGCCGCCGTCGGGGAATATTTCCGTGACACGGGACGCGCCGCCCTCGTGGTCTATGACGACCTTTCGAAGCAGGCTGTCGCCTACCGTGAGGTTTCGCTGATTCTGCGCCGACCTTCCGGACGCGAGGCCTACCCTGGAGACGTGTTCTATCTTCACTCAAGGCTTCTGGAGAGGGCGGCCAAGATCATCGGCCAGCAGGAGGTGGCCGAACAGATGAACGACCTTCCGGACTCCCTGAAGGGCAAGGTCAAGGCCGGAGGCTCTCTGACGGCTCTGCCGATCATCGAGACGCAGGCCGGGGATGTGTCCGCATATATTCCTACGAACGTGATTTCCATCACTGACGGTCAGATTTATCTGGAGAGCGATCTTTTCAATCAGGGACAGCGTCCGGCCATCAATGTTGGCATCTCGGTGTCCCGTGTCGGCGGTTCGGCCCAGGTCAAGTCGATGAAGACCGTGGCGGGCACCCTGAAGATCGAGCAGGCCCAGTTCAATGAGCTGGAGTCTTTCTCCAAATATTCCTCCGATGTGGACAGGGTGACGGCGATGGCCCTGGACAAGGGAAGGAAGAACAACCAGCAGCTGATTCAGCCACAGTATTCGCCTATGCCGGTGGGCGACGAGGTCGCTATCCTCTACTGCGGCACGCACGCCCTGATGAAGGACATAGGCCTCGACCAGGTGCATGAGTTCGACACGAAGTTCCTTGAAAGGATGCGTGCCACCCATCAGACGGATGTGCTTGACAAACTTGCCGCCGGCAAGGTGGATCCTGAACTCTTCAAAGTGATTGAGGATGTGGCTTCTGGGGTCGTCAAATCGATGCTGTCGTCTTCCGCGTCGGGCAGAAGGCGCAATCTGAAGCTGGACGCTTAAAGAATTTCAGTACGTCAGTAAGGGAATATGCCGTCACTTAAGGAAATAAAGGGTAGGATCGGCTCGGTCAGCAGCACCTTGACGATCACTTCGGCGATGAAGATGGTCGCTTCGGCCAAACTCCACAAGGCTCAGCTGAAAATCGGGAATATGCTGCCTTACGACCGGCTTCTTCACCGTATGCTCATCGACCTGATGGGGACTGTCGGTGGGGAGGAATATCCATTGATGACCCCTCGTGAGGTGCACAGGGTGGCGATAGTCGCCTTCGCCTCGAACTCGTCGCTTTGCGGTGCGTTCAACACCAATGTTGTCAAGAAGGCTTCCGCGGTGGTGGACGAGTACCGTTCCGCCGGTTTTTCTGATTCCGACATCGTGGTCTATTCGGTAGGGCGAAAGATGGCAGAGGCGATGAAGAAGCGCGGTTTTCCGAGCCCGGGCGACTACACGAAGATGTCTGACTCTCCGTCCTATGAGCCGGCTTCGGCTCTGGCCCAGGAACTTCTGGACGGATTCCTCTCCGGCAGGTTCGACAAAGTGGAACTCGTCTATAATCACTTCGAGTCCACCTCCTCGCAGCCTTCTGTCCGTAGGACTTATCTGCCTCTGTCATTGGCGGATGCGGCGGGGAATGCGCTGGCCGGAGACTCCGCCGGGCCGGTGGTTCGACAGGCTCACCAACCGGACGCTGAGCGGACTTCCCAACCGGACGCTGAGCGGACTTCCCAACCGGCCACAGAGCGGACTTCCCAACTGGCCGCTGAGCTTGCCGAAGCGCCGGGGGGGCGACAGGCTCACCAACCGGCCACTGAACAGGCTTGCCAAACGCTTGCCGAAGCGCCCGACCTGATCATAGAGCCGTCCCCTGAGGAACTGGTAAGGATTCTCCTTCCGAAGGTGGTACGTCTCGGAATCTACACGACCCTTCTGGACAGCACCGCCGCCGAGCACGCCGCCCGCACCATGGCAATGCAGCTCGCCACCGACAACGGCAACGAACTCCTTCAGGAGCTCACCCTTGAGTACAACAAGAGCCGTCAGCAGAAAATCACCTCTGAGATTCTCGACCTCGTCGGCGGCTCGATGCAGTAGTTCGTACTCATTCAACCTTGCCGAAGCGGATGCGTTTGTACGCCTTTACTTGAACAAGTCTGATTATCTCAACTTTAACGGAGATATGAAAGAAGATTTGAATTGTTCTCTTTTTCATTGTACTTA
>CAVERO010000111.1:0-9537 GCA_963617915.1 Candidatus Methanomethylophilaceae archaeon
TTGCCTGCGTTGTTTTAGCCGGGTGCATCACAATGTTTTCAGGCTGCCGAAAGGACAAGACCGAGGATCCCGCCCCTCGTGACCCCGACAATCTTGCCGTCAAGGAAGACAGGAAACCATTCCACACTTCCGACCCTATGACCGGAAAGACTCCCTCCGCCACTGTCAGCAGCGACAAGATGAAGCTGCATTTCTTCGGATGGGGCGAGGACAAGGACTTTACTTTCAACCTTACCTTCCCGAAGGAAAAGGAATATGAAAGGGTCTTTGTCGCCTACACGATGACGAGCGTTTTCGAAGGACCCTCCTCCTATGACAACACCACGATGCTGTTTGTCCGCAACAAGGCGGACGGCCAATGGTACGAGCTGACCAGGGCGTTCACCCCGTTCGGGAACGCGTTCGACAGCGGCTGGTACAAGACTTTCTGGATAGATGTCTCTGAATATTCCTCCATGCTTACCGGGGAGACCGAGTTCAGGCTGTACTACGGAGGTTTCGACGCGACCGCGACAAGGAGTCACGCCGTCAAACTGGACTTCAAACTCTACGAGGGAAAGCCTTCGAAGAAGGTGGTCTGGACGGCCAAGGTCTATGACTCCAGCCGTGACGGCAATTCCGGCTACAGGGGCTGGTCTTACGGGGTGAAGGGTCACGACATCGAGGACTCTTCCCGAATGGGCGAAAGAGAGTTCACTCTGCCGTCGGAAGTCAAGTCCCTGCTGATGAAGGTGGCTGTGAGCGGTCATGGCCACGATCAGGGAAAGTTCACGGAAAGAACAGGTTACGTTACCAGAAACGCAGCCGAGTTCGATGAGAACACCTACACCGTCGTCGTCAACGGTGTCTCCCAGAAAAAGACCGGAAGAATCTTCTACAGCAACAGGAACAACTATCCGCAGGCCGGAACGTACCTCTACGACAGGGCCAACTGGGCTCCGGGCAATCCGCTCAATGTGCATTACTGGACAATCACTCCGCCGGAAGGTTCGCGGCGGTTGTCGCTGGATTTCAACCTTGAGAAGTTCGAGTCGCAGTTCGACAACCCGAAAGCCGAAGGTTGCGCGCAGTACATCGTCGAAGTCGATCTCTTCGGCTACGACAAGTAGCCCCGCCTTCATCAGAAGCTCTTATTGAGGACGTCGGGCGACGAAAAAGGCCGGAAGTACCGCCGAAGGGCGCTGAACGGAGGTCTCGGGCGATGGAAAAGGCCGGAAGCGCCGCCGGAGGGCGCGCACGGGAGACTACACCATCCCGAGGTCGGTGAAGAGGCGACGGTAGGCGGCGGCTTTCCTGTCGAGGGAGAGGGGATAGGCCCGGGACGAGGATGGCATCCTGTAGAGGCGCAGGAGGCGACCCTCAAAGAGGAATTCTGAATATTCACCGGTGGAGGGTGCGGAGGCTCCGAAGGTACGGCAAAGGGTCTCCGTGGCTTTCTCACCGGCGGTGACAATCGCTTGGCACCGAGGGATTTTCCTCAACAGGGCCGGGATGTCGGTCGGGGTGACTATCTCCAGAAACTTGTCGGAGGCGTTGTCTTTCAGGCGGCGGACGGCGGAGGCGGTGTCGTACATCGCTATGCCGGTCTTGGTGCAGAAATCCACGATGTCATTCAGCTTGAATTTCTTGGCGGCGATGTCCACGAAACGGTCTTTGTCTCCGAAGAAAATCAGGCCAAGAATCCGCCACATGTCGTTGATGAAATTCGGGTAGTAGAACTCCATGCTCCAGCGTTTGGACTGCGGCGGGAAACTGCCGAGCATCAGCACTTTGGCGTTCTCCGGCAGGAACGGCTCGAAAGGATGCCGCTCAACGGGAGGCAAAGAAGGCGCTTCGACAGGCTCAGCGACCGTCGTGGCCGGCTCTGAGACCATCGAAGCGACAGAAGTTCCTCCGGTCACTGAGCCTACCTTATCGGTCACTGAGCCTACCTTATCGGTCACTGAGCCTACCTTATCGGTCACTGAGCTTGTCGAAGTGACCGGAGGAACAGTTTTCAATTCCTTCTGAACATTCATTGATTGGCGGCGTCGGCGGAGCCTTCGACAAAGGCGACGATCTCACCCTTGACGACCTTGTCACCCTGCTTGCCGAGAGTCGCCACTATGCGCCCGTCAACGGCGGGAACGAGTTCCTCCATTCCGTAATATGTCTGCACGAATCCGATGCCCTTGCCAGCCTTGACCTCGGTCCCGGCGACAGGAGCCGCGGAATCGTCCTCCACATCGACCTGCCAGAGAAGCTGACCCTTGGCCGGAGCCTGGACAGGAACGGCGTGCGGATAGCGTTTGGAATATTCATCGACATCGAACTTCGGCATCTCGACAATCGGACGCACCACCTCGATCGGGGCGTTCGCCTTGGCCTTGAGGTCGGCGAGCTCGGCGTTGAAACGCTGCTTGGCTGTGCCGCTCTTGAAGTCCCTGTACTGGCGCTCGTGCATCGCGAACTCGAAGAGCTCCTCCTCGTCCTGACCTTCGTCCCAGCCCTCTTCCTTCATCATCTGACGGAACTTCGGAAGCTCGTCCGGGTACATCTCCTGAGGGTCTCCGGTGTAGAACTCCAGACCTTTCTGCTTGGCCAGCTCCACGATCTCCGGAGCAAGTTCGCCAGGAAGACACCCCATCTTGCCCAGAATCATGTTCCAAGTGTCCTTGTCGATGGTCGTCCAACGAGGCTTGCCGTTCAGAAGGTTCAGCAGGTTCATCAGAGCCGTGTTCTTCGTGTACTGGCTGAACGGAGTCACGAGCGGCGGGTAGCCGAGACGCGGCCAGACATATTCAACCTCCTGGAACAGCTTGACCATCAGCGTGTCGAGACTGATTTCCGGACGGCCGTGAGCCCTTTCGGCGGCGTTGATCGCACCCTGGAAGCCCTTGAGGTCGGCCATCATCGAACCCATCATTCCGCCCGGAAGGCCGCAGCCCACGAGCAGCGAGCTCATCCTGGCGTTGGAAGGGTTTATCCAGTAGCCGAGGAAGTCGTCGATGAACTTCTGCGTAAGACGGCGCACCTCCATGTAAGCGTCCATGTTCAGATCCTTCACAAGGAATCCGTCGGCCTTAAGCATCTCCCTGATTGTGATGACGTCCGGGTGGACCTTGCCCCAGGAGAGCGGCTCGACCGCCACGTCAAGCACGTCGGCTCCGGCGCGGGCCACCTCCAGCATCGACGCCGGTGAGAAACCGGGGCCGGAGTGGCCGTGGTACTGAACCAGAATGTGAGGATATTTCTTCTTGATGTCCCGTGTGAGCCGGCCGAGGAAGGTCGGACGGCCGATTCCGGCCATGTCCTTGAGACAGATTTCGTCGGCCCCGTATTCAACGACCTTGTCAACGATGCCCATGTAGTATTCGACGGTGTGGACAGGCGAGGCGGTGATGGAAAGGGCCACCTGAGAGATCATTCCGCCTTTCTTGGCGAACTCGACGGAGCGGCGCAGGTTCCTGTGGTCGTTCAGACCGCAGAACGAACGGGAGATGTCGGTGCCCTGCTTTTTCTTCACCTTGAACATCAACTCCCTGACATCAGCAGGAACAGGGTTCATCCTCAGGGCGTTGAGGCCTCTTTCCAACATGTGTGTCTGGATGCCGGCCTTGTGGAACGGGGCGGTCCAGCGGCGGACGGCCACGTTAGGGTTCTCGCCGAAAAGAAGGTTCACCTGCTCAAATGCGCCTCCGTTGGTCTCCACGCGGTCGAAGCAGCCCATGTCGATGATGGCCGGAGCCACTTCCACAAGCTGGTCGACGCGCGGAACGTACTTGCCGGCGGATTGCCACATGTCCCTATAAACGAGGGAAAACTTGATTTCTCTTGCCATAAGATTTCGTTGTTGTCTAAGTAACCGTCAAAAAAAACTTGCCGAAGCTGAGGCAACTCATTATTTGCCGTTTACTTGATTGTTGTAAAGTTTACAAAGATACTTATTTCTTGCCTAAAATTATATTTTTGAATAGGGTGGAATTTTGACTAACTTTGTAAGTTATGAAAAATGCGTTTCTGACAATAGCGGTAATGATTCTCGCCGCCACTGCGTTGACGGGCTGCGACTTCTTCCGGAGGCTCGCCGGACGCCCTGATTCTGAATGGATTGAGGCGAAGGTTGAGGCCATCCGTCAGGAAGCGGAGGTTCAGCGGATCCGTCAGGACTCGCTGGAAAAGGCGCGCAAGGCCGAGGCGGATTCCATTGCCGCCGCGGATTCTGTCCGTCTTGCCAACCATCGTTACCGTTTCTGCATAATTCTGGGCTCGTTCTCCAGCAAAGAGAATGCCGAGCGTTATGTCGAGGAGATCGCGGCGAAGGGCTACAAGGGGGAACTCCTCACCTTCCGCAACAGCACGGCCGTGGGAGTGTGTCCGACCGATGACGAGGCTCAGGCCAAAAAGTCGCTTGACGAGCTGCAAAGGCAGGATTTTTGTCCCAAGGGCGCGTGGATTTTAGAAAGGAAACAATGATGAAAGGGAAAACCACAATCTTTTCGGCCATCTGCGCCATCTTCATCGGAGTCATTCCGGCTGGCGCACAGCTCAGGAGCGGAGCCTCTTACGCCGACCTGGACGACAGCGAGACCGTCCGCGCCTTCAAGGAACATGTCTCCACAATCTCCGCGGCGGCGATGGAGGGACGCAAGGCCGGCTCCGAAGGCGAGAGGATGACGGCGGAATATGTCACCGGGATATTCAAGAAATATGGTGTTGACGTGCTGTCCGGAAAGGACGGCGATGTGTTCGGCATCCGTCAGGAAAGCGGTGACACGCTGACTTCGCGCAACGTCATCGCCTTCATTCAGGGCGGAGACAAAACGTTGAGGAACAGGTATATAGTAATCGGTGCGAGAATGGACAACCTCGGCACGGACACAATGACGATAGACGGGCGGACTGTCGAGCGGACATATTACGGAGCCAACGGCAACGCCTCCGGCCTTGCGATGATGCTTGAGCTGGCGAGGATGCTCCGGACCAACAGTCCTCTTCTGGGACGTTCGGTGCTCTTTGTGGCTTTCGGGGCCTCGGGACAGACATTCGCCGGCTCGTGGTATTTCCTCAACAGGGCTTTCTCCGATGTCGCCGACATCGACGCGATGATCAACCTGGACATGGTGGGCACCGGAGGGGACGGATTCTACGCCTACACCTCCTCCAACGCCGACATGAACGAGGTGGTCAAATCCATGGCCGGCCAGCTTCAGCCGATCCTGCCGACCCTCACCGCGCAGGAGCCTTATCCTTCCGACCACAGGGCCTTCTACGCCAAGGAGATTCCGTCAATTCTCTTCACGACAGGACATTATCCTGAATATGGCACCGAACGTGACACCCAGTCCATCATCGACTACGACACGATGGAGAGGGAACTTGAATATGTCTATAACTATTCCGTGGCGCTGGTCAACGGCCCGAAACCGATATTCAATCCTTCCGACCTGTCAAGCCTGACAAGGGCCAAGGGTGACGATTCCGTCGTGCCTTACTATGATTGCGACTACAAACCGTCTTTCCTCGGCAGCCGGGATCCGAGGACGTTCCTCGAAAAATGGGTCTATACCTACATGAAGTATCCGAAGGAGGCTGTGAAGAACGGAATCCAGGGTCGTGTGCTTGTGGACTTCGTGATCGACGAGAAGGGCAAGGTCCGTGACGTGAAGGTTCTCAAGGGCGTTGACCCGCTTCTTGACGAAGAGGCCGTGCGGATCATCAGTGCGTCCCCGGACTGGAAGCCGGGCTGGCTCAGGGGCAAGAAAGTCAAGTCCAGAATGTCGCTCTACGTGGAGTTCCGGCTTGAAAAGAAGGGTAGTTTCGGACTGAAGAAACATGATAATTAACAAATTGCAATAAAATGGACTACGATTTCAGGAAAATTGAGAAAAAGTGGCAGGCCTACTGGGCGCAGAACGGCACTTTCAAGACTAAGGAGGATTCTTCCAAGCCGAAGTTCTATGTTCTGGACATGTTCCCCTACCCGTCCGGCGCGGGTCTGCACGTCGGCCATCCGCTCGGCTACATCGCAAGCGACATATATTCCCGCTACAAGAGACTGAAGGGTTTCAACGTGCTTCATCCGATGGGTTACGACGCATTCGGACTTCCGGCCGAGCAGTACGCCATCCAGACCGGCCAGCATCCGGAGGTCACGACGGTGAACAACATCAACCGCTACCGTCAGCAGATGGACAGGATCGGCTTCTCCTACGACTGGAGCCGCGAGCTGCGCACCTGCGACCCGGGGTACTACAAGTGGACCCAGTGGGCGTTCCTGAAGATGTTCGGCTCCTGGTACGACAACGATGCGCGGAAGGCTCGTCCGGTCGAGGATCTGGTAGCCGCTTTTGAGAAAGGCGGAAGCGCCGCCGTCAACGCCGCTTGCACCGAACACGAGCCGTTCTCGGCGGAGCAGTGGCGGGCATATTCGCAGAAAGAGAAGTCTGACGCTTTGATGAACTACCGCATCGCCTATCAGGGTGAGACGGCGGTGAACTGGTGCGCCGGTCTTGGGACCGTGCTCGCCAACGACGAGGTGAAGGACGGTCTTTCGGTACGCGGCGGCTTCCCTGTGGAGCAGAAGAAGATGAAGCAGTGGCAGTTGAGGGTCTCCGCCTACGCCGGAAGGCTTCTTGAAGGTCTGGACAGGATTGACTGGACTGATTCCCTGAAGGAGATGCAGCGCAACTGGATCGGAAAGTCCAACGGCTGCGAGGCGGTCTTCAAATGCTACAACGGTGAGACCGAGCACGATGTCACCATATTCACAACCCGCGCTGACACCATGTTCGGAGTGACCTTCATGGTGCTGGCCCCGGAGAGCGACCTCGTCCCGCTGCTGACTGCCCCGGAGCAGAAAGAGGCTGTGGATGAATATCTTGCCGCCGTCAAAAAGAAGACGGAGCGCGAGCGGATCGCCCAGACCAAGACTGTCACGGGAGTGTTCAGCGGCTCCTACGGAGTGAACCCGATGACGGGTGACAGGGTTCCGATCTGGATTTCCGAATATGTCCTTGCGGGTTACGGCACGGGCGCCATCATGGCCGTCCCGGCCCACGACAGCCGCGACTATGCGTTCGCAAAGAAGTTCAATCTTCCGATCATCCCTCTTATCGAGGGCTGTGATGTCAGCGAGGAGAGCTTTGACGCGAAGGAAGGCCGGATGATCAACTCCGGATTCCTGAACGGACTGGATGTCAAGGATGCGATTCCTGCCGCCATAGACTATGTGGAGAAGCACGGAATCGGTCACAGAAAGGTCAACTACCGTCTCCGTGACGCGATATTCAGCCGTCAGAGGTATTGGGGCGAACCGTTCCCGATCTACTACAAGGACGGCATTCCGACTCCGGTTCCGTTCGAGAGACTGCCTCTGCGGCTGCCGGAGATCACCGAGTTCAAGCCGACCGAGAACGGCGAGCCGCCTCTCGCGAGGGCAAAGGACTGGACTTACGAGGGTTATCCTCTGGAGACCAGCACGATGCCCGGCTTCGCCGGATCCAGCGCCTACTACCTGCGGTACATGGATCCTCACAATGACGAGGCTCTTGTGGACAGGAAGGTTGATGAGTACTGGCGTGATGTTGACCTGTACATCGGCGGCACCGAGCACGCCACGGGGCATCTGATTTATTCCCGCTTCTGGGACAAGTTCCTGTTCGACCTCGGCTATGTCTGCGAGGACGAGCCGTTCCGCAAGCTGGTCAACCAGGGCATGATCCAGGGACGCTCCAACTTCGTCTATAGGATCGTGGGCACCAACAAGTTCGTCTCCCTCGGCCTGAAGGATCAGTACGAGACCACCGAAATCCACGTGGACATCAACATCGTCCGCAACGACAGGCTCGACCTTGAGGCTTTCAAGGCCTGGAGGCCGGAGTTCGCCGACGCGGAGTTCATCCTTGAGAATGGTGAATATGTCTGCGGATGGGCTGTGGAGAAGATGAGCAAGTCGATGTACAACGTCGTCAATCCTGACAGAATCTGTGATGACTACGGTGCCGACACCCTCCGTCTCTACGAGATGTTCCTCGGCCCTCTGGAGCAGTCAAAGCCTTGGGACACAAAGGGTATCGACGGAGTGAACAGATTCCTTCGCAAGTTCTGGAGACTTTTCTTCGACGGAGACAGCTGTCTTGTCACGGACGAGAAGGCCACCCCGGCCGAGCTCAAGGTCCTGCACAAGCTGATCGCCAAGGAGCAGGACGACATCGAGCACTTCTCCTTCAACACCACCGTCAGCGCCTTCATGATCGCCCTGAACGAACTGGCCGGGCTGAAGTGCCACAAACGTGAGATTCTGGAGCCGTTGACGGTCATGCTTTCCCCGTTCACCCCGCACATCGCCGAGGAACTCTGGTCGGTTCTGGGCCACGGCGAAAGCATCACCTTCGCCCGTTACCCTGAGTTCAATCCGGCGCTTGCGGCCGAGGACAACGTGACCTACCCTGTTTCGTTCAACGGAAAGATGCGTTTCACCGTGGAACTTCCAAAGTCACTCTCCCCTAAGGAGGTGGAAGCCAAGGTCATAGAGATGGAGCAGACTTCCAAGTACGTCGGCGGGCAGAATGTTGTCAAGGTGGTCGTCGTTCCCGGCAAGATTGTGAACTTTGTATTGAAATAGCCTATGGCAGCGGATTCTTCGGCAATCTTAAGAGGGACAAAGGAATATCTTCTCATAACCCTCGGCATCGTGATCTACACCTTGGGCTGGTCGATATTCCTGACTCCCAACAACCTTATCGGTGGCGGAGTCTCGGGCGTGAGCTCCATCATCCAGTATGCGACCGGCCTGAAGATGGGATATTCCTATTTTGTGATCAACATGGTCCTGTTGATCATCTCGGTCATAATGATCGGCCCCTCGTTCGGAGCCAAGACAGTCTATGCGATAGTGCTTGCGTCGTTCTGTCTGAACATCTTCCAGTCCGTCATTCCTGAGACGATCATCCGGGATTTCGCCTTGTCGAACGGAAAGCTGATGTGTTCGATAATCGGCGGCTCTGCCGCAGGAGTCGGCATCGGGATGTCCATCTCTCAGGGAGGAAGTACCGGAGGCACCGACATCATCGCCATGATCATCACGAAATTCAGGAACATCTCCCCGGGGCGCATCATCCTGACGATCGATGTCTTCATCATAGCCTCATCGCTGTTGTTCCCCTCGTTCGCGGCTGACGGTCAACCTCTTCCTTTCGACGCAAAGTTCTCCATCGCGGTCTATGGCATGATCATCGTCACGGTCAACGGCTACGTGGTTGACCTGTATCTTTCAGGTTCAAAACAGAGCGTGCAGCTGTTCATCCTCTCAAGGCATTTCGAGGAGATCGCCGACATGGTCGGCAGGGATTTCCACAGAGGAGTGACCGTCCTCGACGGAAAAGGCTGGTACACCAAGAAGCCGGCTTCCGTCCTCATGGTCATCACCAGAAAAACCGACCTTAATCTTCTTTTAAGGTCAATCAAGCGTGTGGATCCGGACGCGTTCCTCTCCATCTCTTCCGTGACGGGAGTCTATGGACAAGGCTTTGATTCCATAAAAGGTGCAAAGAAACA
>CAVERO010000112.1:0-9479 GCA_963617915.1 Candidatus Methanomethylophilaceae archaeon
GAAGAAGGAGTGTGCCGGTGGCACATGACTGATGAACAAATAAATTCAGACCAAAAAGACGAACAAAAGCACCAAGTTATTTTTTAGGAATCACTTAATGCTTATTAAAGGAATAGAGGATAGTGCCTTCAACCAGCGTCCCTTTAGTCTTATCTAATAATGAGCATTCAGACCTACACACAAAAGAGCCGTCACCATAATCATAGATGCCAGCCTTTTTCATAGAGTGGACAATATATGTTCCATCCATAGAAGTCTCAGGGGCAAGCTCAAAGGTTTCTGTCGAAAGCTTAGAATTCTCTCCGCCACCACGCCATTTTCCTTCTATGTCAATTCCTTGATAGCGGACAGAGGACAGGACATATTTTCCATCTTTTTCAAGTGTGACATAATCAGGGATCACTATCTTGAAGAGCAGTTTATCATCATCACCCTGCGTTGAAACCTCGGCCTTTCCCCAAGAGTCAACGTAACCAGGAATATTCTTGAACTCTTCCTTCAAATCCCTTCGGCCTATGCCATCCTGATCCAAATCAACGATAGCGCCAGTCCAGTAAATGTCTGTCAAAGAATATTCTCCACATAACATATCCGCGACTTTTTCAAAACCAGTCAGGGCATCACGCTCTTTCGAGCAGGATGCCAGACTGATTCCAATAACAGACAATGTCAAAATAAATTTCAGTACGGTCATATGGTTATTCATAACGAGGCATTATCAGCATATAGATGAAACCTGTATCAATTTCCTTTATTCTGTAACCATCAACACCATTATGACGCTCTTTGGAAAGAATAACCGCAAATTCTTGCTTTGCGGATTCTGAATCCAACTCAACATTGTTGTCTTCGGACATACTGATCGTTTCTTTTTCTTGGCAAGAAACGATCAGTAAAGAGCCAATTAAGAACAAGAAAAACCTTTTCATAAAAAACTTTAGATTAAAAGTGAATTTACAGATTAAACTCTCCGGAATATTGTCTTCCATTTGATAAAGTAAAAGTTATGGTGCAGAAACCTTCTGTACCAGGGCACGGGATCATCTGAACACCCATATTTGAGGAGACAGTGACATCAATATGATCTCCCGTAGTTCTGTTATCTATGTCAACATAGACCTCGCCGATAGGATTTGTGAACATTACCACAACATTTCCCAATCCTGGATCATAACGGCACTCGAAAGGGATCTTTGCCGGTACCCTATGTGGTTGATTTGATTTAGTGCCCAAATCCTTTATTACAACAATAACAGGACCGTCCTCTCCTGATACTGATAGAACAGGAACAACTAATGCGCTTAACAACAGCAATGCTAAAATATAAACTCTTTTCATCATATATTTTGTGTGTTAGTTTGTGCAAATATATGCTGTTTTTCATCAAGAATCGCTATTTCACCCCCTATTATCTCCTTACATCATCTATTGGAAGAGCTCTATACAAGTCGTTGATAATCAGCACAATACACTACATAGCAAATTAATGTGTAAGATAAAAATCTTACACATTAGGATAGTGTCTGATGAAAATCGCCCTTCGGAAGCGATGTATGGGCGATCTGTTGCCAGATTCTTAAAAGGCTTGTAAGAAAAAGTGACTATATCATCTGCAGGTAATCCTCCTTGTAAGGAGAGTCCATCTTTTTGATGCGCTCACGGAGACGGGATTTTTTGGTATAGATGTTCGACACGGACAAGTCAAGGATAGACGAAATGGTCTGTGGGTCAAACCCAGCGATAATGTAACAAATGAAGCGTTCATCTGCCTTATCTATCTTTCCAAGGTCATTTTTCAAATGAGTGATTATGTCATTCAGTTCACGGTTGATCTGAGCCTCAAACTTTGCGTGGAGCTTACTATCATCCGAGACACCAGCAATCAGCCTTTCCACACGATAGTAGATTATATCTTTCTGATCTTTTCTTCCTTTTGAATCAAAAAACGCCTTGCAAAGTTCTCCTATCGTGGCAAAACGGTCTTTATAGATTGTGGCGAAAGATTTGCGAAGTTTGACACGTTCTTCCTCATATTCCGAGTTTTTGGATTTCAACTCCAGATTTTCACGTTCCAAGACATCGTTGGCCTCCTTCAATAAAAGCGATATACGGTTCTCGTTCTCCCGTTCTTTCATCCGCAAAAGTCTTTGGCGCAGATATAATATTATGAACAACAGAATCATAACGGCAATAAAGGAGACCGAAATTAACGTTATTCGCTGACCTCTTGCACGGTTCTCATCAGCAACTGACACAAAATGATTCTTAAGGCCTTCAGAAACAGGAACGGTTAAAAGAGAATCAACGTCTTTATTATTTTGCTTTATTGTCGCCAACACATAATACAAAGCGTTTTTATAATCACACCTATTCATATATATACGATACAACCAATTCAAAGCACTCTCCTTACGCAGACTATCCAAATTTTCCAACTGACAAAGAATTTGATCGCAAGCATCTTTACGTCCTATAAGTTCCAATGCATAAGCATAAACGCCATAGTCCATTATGGACAAAGGCTGGCGATAGTCACTATACATCTGATCCAACAAATCAATCGCACCTTGCGGATCTGGTTCCGATTGAATCATCTTCATTTTGGCATAATTGGAAAGGAGATTGACCTCCACCAAAGTGTCATATCTAGCCTTCTCAATTCCAAGACTATACAAAGAATCCGCCTTACGCCAATCTAATTTACTGTGGTAAGCAAGTGCCAGATCGCCATACGCCAAGTTAATATGACTTGTGTCATTGGCTTCCTGATAGCTGGCCAGGCCTTTCTGCGCATATTCAAGTTCCTTGTTCGTGTTGTGTACCTTATTATATAAGAAGCTAAAATTCATATAAAGAAGCCCTTTTTGAACTTCATCACTTGCGTCTTCTGCCGCTTCCTCTGCCAATGAATATGCTACCGCGGCCTTATCCAACTTGCCGTCGTTCTGATAAATACGGCCAAGATAGAAATATGCCCGAAGCTTTTCATCAGCATTACCGTGTCGTTTGTAGTAATCCACAGCGGGCATCACGACCGATATATCGGTGGTGTCAATGTAGTTCTTATCCAACGCCATAGCGTGCAGCAATGAATATTCCGCGCGAAGCCGATTCGTATTCAGATCTTGGGGATCCACCTTACGCAGGACTTTCAGTGCACTATCGGGATTGACACGGATATATGAGTCCACATCATCAAGCAAGCGTTCCATCTTCCAATCTCCGCAGGATGTCACAAGCGCAAAGGACATCAATAAAAACAAGGCTATGTACAATTGTTTCATCGCATTCATAGATTTGGTTCTGCAAACTTACATTTTTGCCGGATTTTTCGCAAAAGAAATGATCGGCAAATTCACACGGCAAATTCACCCTATACAAATAATCCCCTCATCCGGAGACTTAGATGCAAGGATGAAACATCGTGGATTTTTCGAGATATTGAGGGTCTGATCCAGCGGTGACAGATTTCAAGCCTTTAGCCTTGACAATGATCCTTCTCGAAGTTCGTCTTCCCCTTTCCCCTTCAGCGACAACAACGGCAGCATTATCTTCATATAATGCTGCCGTTGTATGTTATTTTACCTTCGACAGGAGCAATATTGTCTGTTTTTGCTCCTTTGGTCATACAATCAGGTGACTTGTCCTCAAGACTTTAAATGATGCTTTGACATCACTTGCTGACCACATAGGGCAGGTATATACAGTCCACATCATTGAACAAGTTTGTTCTCAGAAGCTCACGTGAAATTCTCTGACAACGAAAATCTTACAAAACGCATTCAGCCACACCACGTGTATATGCCTCCAGAAGCCATATCTGGCTGAAAAACTCGAAGCCAAGGAAGCAAGATTTTCACGACAATGTGCCTTGCAGGTGTTTCTATCCAACTTTATGCTGAAAGCGTTTCGTAATCGCAACGACTTTGCCAAAGATTGTCTTCAATATTCACGTCAGCCCACCTTGATTTGAGGCATCATCTCGTTCTGATACTGGTGGATCTTTCGGGTGCACAAAGAAAGTTAAGTCATTTACACACGAATTATCACACTGAAGCGTTGCTGGGCATTCAACACCTGCCCCTCTGAACTCCGCCTACGTGATGGACATCACCGAAATAGCCACTGACATCGGACATACAGTGTCCACAATCAGTGACAGGGTTCTATTCTCCATCAGCATAAATCCGATTCTTATTTGGCTCCGAGATGTTATCGGACAACAGGTTTGTCTTTCAACGCGCCGCCTTCATTGTAACGCTGGTTGTTCGGCAAGCCTTTCTTGTTCACCCCTTCCTCCATCAACTTCTTCAACTCATCCAGGTGATAATGGTAAACTCCACGGGGTAGCACACCGTATTTCCTGCACAAAGACGCCGCCATACCGACCACCTCACCCATCATTCCGGTCGTGCGCATCACACGGACCGTGCCCAACGCCACGTGGGTAACGCTGATGTCCCGGCCGGCCATAAACAGATTGTCAACATTACGTGAATACAAGCAACGGTACGGAACCGCATACGGATATATCAGAATATGCTTCGTCACAGCCTTGAACTCATTCCCGTGGAAATATTCGCCATTTACAGGATCAGGTCGATGCAGGTCTATGCTCCACGTGGTGGTAAAAGACGCGTCTTCGTGAAACACGTTTTTCACGATGTCATCCTCCTTCAGGACATAATCTCCCAACAGACGGCGCGACTCTCGTTTGCCGGCCACATAAGCCACCCAGCCCAATTTCCTGTTCTTATACCTGTCATCCCCTTTCAGATGGTTTTTGAGATAACTCCAGTTTGAATAGACAACAAGCATTCCATAATCACGTATGCGTTCGAAATCCTTGATCTGGTCGAGATTCATGCCTGTCTCCCAGGTCCATTCTCCCATCGTCACCTTCTCACAATTCTTGTCATTAAACTCAACCCCATAACTGAACTCCGGGAAACGGCTCGGCTTCTTGTCCTCCACGGAGTACCACTGTACAGAAGAACCCATCGTCATCTTGTCAGCCTTATCGGGTGCGATGCTTTCTCCATACTCATCACTGCTCTCACGCCCCATAAGATAGTCAGCCCCGGCAAGATAACCGATTGTGCCGTCTCCCGTGCAATCCGAAAAGAGAGACGCCTCGAATTTTAATTCCTGACCGTTCTCAATATGCTTGACAATCACCGAGTTGATCCTGTCGCCTTCCTTCGTCACCCCTATCGCTCGATAGTTCAGAAAAAGGGTCACATTCTTTTCACCGGAAAGCCAGTCAAGTTTCTTCTGGTCTTCGTAATTCTCGGCCGGTTGCGCGTTTCCGCCTTTGTCAGGACCGAATTCTTTTTGCAGGCCGCCTAATTCCTTATAAGTTCCCACATCGATACGACCACCCAGATGTACTCGTATCTCAGAACTGTTGTTGCCTCCAACGACAGGACGATCATTGATCAAAGCAACCTTACATCCCAGACGAGCGGCTGACACAGCGGCGCTCATACCGGCAATACCCGCCCCCACTACCACCAGATCAAATTTGCCGGCAGGCTGAGGCTCATCCGGCAGCCCCAGTGCCTTACGGCGGAATACTTCCAGGTTCTTGATGTCCGACGGAGGTGTCTTGCCAGCCTCAGTGGTAAAGTAAACAGCATCGCAACGACCGTCAAATCCAGTCAGGTCGTGCAACCGGATCACTGTCCCGAGATTCCTCACGGACACTTTGCCAGCCGCCTGCCATATCCAGCCAGAGCCTTCCGCACCCAACGTGGTGTTCATTCTTTTGCTCCCGACCGACAAACTGAACTTGCCAGGGCCTTCACCCTTTTTCCACGGAGAAGTCCAATTATAGGTACGGACATATACATAATACTCCCCTTTTTCCGGGAAAGTCACTTCTGTGGAGGCATCCTCGACCGGCACACCCATTCCGTGAGCAAGAAGGTATGGAGACCCCATCAAATCCATAAACTGCTGGTCAACCTTCCAGCCTCCTTTAGCGCTGAAGCTTTCCGCTTCGACAAAGAGGTCGGCCGCCTGGCTTGTTCCCAAGCTCGCTAAAAAAGCCAATGTTACAATCAAACAATTCTTCATAATATTCATATTAGAAGCTGTTTCGGAGTCAGAGACCTATAGTTCCAGCGTGGCGGATTTCAGGCCTTTGGCCTTGACGGTCAATCTGGCGGGGCCTTCAACTCCAAGGCGGGAGCGGACTATCACGGTGAGTTTCCCGGAGAAAAGATGCATGTGAGGCAAATGGAACAACTCCAGAGAGCACGGATCGCCATTGGCCATAGCACGGAACTCTCCGGCACCGGAAACGGATGCGAAGACCTCTCTGGTGTCGGTCGGGACAGCATTGCCCTCCTTGTCCACGACACTCACGGTCACATAGGCCAGATCCTCGCCGTCACGTGAAATATAGTCTCTGTCACATTCCAGGCGAAGCGCATAAGGCTTGCCGGCCGTACGTACTGACTCTGAAGCTACGGCTTTGCCGTCCGCATCATAGGCGACAACACGGACTTCACCACGATGATATACAACATCATCCCACATCAGACGGTAGCGTCCTTCGACATTCTCATCCTGCAAGCCCTCACATGGTTGGTCTGGAACGGCTTTCGAACGACGGCCCATCGACTCTCCGTTCACAAACAACTCGGCCTCAGGCCACGAGGTGTACACATAGACCGGAGTGACCTGACCCTCGCGACCCGGCCACGTCCAATGCGGCACGATGTGCAGTGTAGGGCTGGAAGTGTTCCAAACACTTCTGTAAAGCCAATATCTGTCCTTCGGGATGGAGGCCAGATCGATGATTCCGAACATCGAGCTATGGTTAGGCCACGAGTCCGTGTCATAAGGACTTGGCTCGCCGAGATAGTCGAATCCAGTCCAGACAAACTGCCCGAGAGTCCACCGGTAGTCATCGGCCAGGGCGAAATCCACATCCGGAATATTTGACCACCTGCAAGCCTCCATATCGTAGCCTGATGACTGATGGTCCTCGTGCTTGACTCCGAAGGCCTTCTCCACCGGGAAATGATATACGCCTCTGGAACTGACGGTGGATGCTGTCTCCGAGCCGAGAACAAGTCCTTGCGGCAACTTCTCATAACACTCCTTGTAGCGGAAGGTACGGTAATTTATGCCAGGAATATCCACCAATGCCGCGAAACCGTTCGTAAGCACGCAGCTGACCTGGTCCATTCCGCAGGTGACCGGCCTTGTCGGATCCTCACGGTGACATATTCCCTGAAGGAATGACGCTGTCTTGTAACCTGTCGGACTGCACTGGGAAGGCACCTCGTTGCCGATGCTCCACATCACCACCGAAGGGGAATTCCGGAACGAGTGAAGCATATTCATCATGTCTCTTTCCGCCCACTCGTCGAAAAACCTGTGGTAGCCGTTCTTGCACTTGGCGTCATTCCACTCATCGAACGGCTCGACCATCATCATGAAGCCCATCTCGTCACAAAGCCGGACAAGCTCAGGGGCGGGAGTGTTATGGGATGTCCTGATTGCGTCACAGCCCATATTCTTCAGCAGGTCAAGCTGATGCCTCAACGCCGGGACACTGATGGCGGCTCCGAGCGGCCCGAGGTCGTGGTGATTGCAGACACCTTTGAACTTCCGGAATTCTCCGTTCAGATAAAACCCTTTCTCCGGAATGAACTCGATGGAACGAATGCCGAAACGTGTCTCGTACTCATCCGTCACCTTGCCGCCGACGATGACCCTGGTCAATGCCTTATAAAGATGCGGATGCTCCGGAGACCAAAGCTTCGGTGAATCCACGGAAAAATTCTGAATATGCCTGTCGCCTTTATGGTATAATGACACGGAACGCCTCGAGGCCACCTTATTCCCTTCCGGAGAGAATATGTCGGTGGCATATTCAATGTCCACATTATCCCAATCTGACTCAACAGTGATGTCAAGGGACACGGAAGCCAAATCCTCACTCACAAAAGGGGTAGTCACGAATGTCCCCCACACAGGAATATGAGCCTTCGGAGAAGTGCAGACAAGATGCACATTCCTGTAAAGTCCGGCCCCCGGATACCATCTGGAAGAAGACGGAAGATTCTCCAGCCTGACGGCCAGCACATTGGTTCCGCCAACGTTCAGATACGGAGTGACATCGCAGTGGAAAGGGCTGTAGCCGTAAGGCCAGAAGCAGACCTCATTCCCGTTCACATAGACTCTGGCCTCACTCATAGCCCCGTCGAACAGAAGCTCGGCCTTGACTCCGTCCGGTACGGAAAATTCTGTCCTGTACCATCCGATGCCGGCATACGGAAGCCCGCCGGTGCGTCCCGTCTTCAATGTAGCCTTGGTCTCCATATTCTGTGTGACCTGCACGGTCTGGAGGTCGTGTTCAATGCTGAACGGTCCGGTTATGGCCCAGTCGTGAGGGACAGAGACCTTCTCCCAGGCCGAATCATCGAACGCTGCTGCGGAAGCGCCTTCTACCTCACCGGAATGGAAACGCCATCCTGCCTTCAGGCAAACCTCGCATCTGGCGGAAGACGTGGCACTCACGGAAGCGGGGGCTGCGCTCAGACAGGATGAGCCAATAAGAAGTCCGGCCACAGAGAGCATCCAGGATACTCTGGAAAACACATCACTCAACATTCAATGCAGCTTTACTATCTTTCACAATGATGTAATACTCACCGCTTTCAAGAAATCTTTCACCGGTTCTGTCCACAAAAGGCAAATCCCTGTCTGGCTCGATCTCGAAAGTGAATGTCTTTGACTCTCCGGCCTTGAGCAGTGCTTTCTCGAAATGTTTCAACTCCTTGACCGGTCGGGTTATGGAGCAGACGGGGTCGCAGATGTACCACTGCACGGTCTCCTTCCCGTCCACAGCGCTTGTGTTCCTCACGGTCACGGAAGCCGTGACCTTGCCGTTTTTCGAGACCGTGCCGGAAGACAAGGTCACAGGAGAATACTCGAATGTACTGTAGCTCAAGCCGTAGCCAAATTCGTACATAGGTTCTGTCTGGATGTCCTTGTACCGTCCCTGCGTTCCCCGGCGGGCTGGACTACGGCGATTGTAATAGATTGGAATCTGTCCTGTTGTGTAAGGGAATGTCATCGGAAGACGTCCCGATGGGTTATACCTGCCGCTGAGGATTCCGGCCACGGCCTTTCCCGCCGTCGTGCCCGGCATCCAGATTGCCACGAGAGCGTCCGACATAGGGGCGATCCGTGAAAGATCGACCGGCCTTCCGCTTGCTATCAACACCACGACAGGCTTTCCGACAGCTTTCACACGTCTCAGGAGTTCCTCCTGAACCTGCGGTAACGCGATGGACGACCTTGAACAGTTCTCGCCGCTCCATTTGGTTTTCTCGCCAAGACAGAGCACAACGACATCAGCGGACTTGGCGGCCTCCACGGCTGAGGCTACAGTTGCCTCGTCCGCCTCCTCAATCCGACAACCGGGAACGCTTATTATCTCGGCCGAGCCGAATTCATCC
>CAVERO010000113.1:0-9307 GCA_963617915.1 Candidatus Methanomethylophilaceae archaeon
GCTTCGGCAAGCTCAGTCGCTTCGGCAAGCTCAGCGACCGGTAAGCATTCGGCCACAGGTGTCGCTTCGATGGTCGCCGAGCCGCTAGGAACGGTCACTGAGCCGCAAGGAACGGTCACTGAGCCGCAAGGAACGGTCACTGAGCCGCTAGGAACGGTCGCCGAGCCGCAAGGAACGGTCACTGAGCCGCAAGGAACGGTCACTGAGCCTGTCGAAGTGACCGCATCACCAACTCCTTCGGTCCCTGAACCTGTCCGGTCGCTGAGCCTGTCGAAGCGCCCGGACGTACCATCAACTAAGGTAGTCTATTTCCCGAGCTGCATCAACCAGATGATGGGCCTCCCGAAGCACCACCACGCCGTGGACAAGCCTCTGGTCGAGGAGATGGTCTCGCTGCTGGGAAAGGCGGGCTACGAGGTGATATTCCCGGAAAACATGTCGTCCCTATGCTGCGGCACCATCTGGGACAGCAAAGGAATGCCCGAAACCGCTGACAGGAAGACCGTAGAACTGGAGGAGGCCCTTTGGAAAGCCAGTGAGGAAGGCCGCTATCCGGTTCTTTGTGACCAAAGCCCGTGCCTTCATCGTATGAAGCAGAAAATCAAGAGAATGAGACTTTACGAACCGGCCGAGTTCATCCTTGAGTTTCTTTCTGGCAGGCTGGATTTCCACAAGACCGACACCCCGGTGGCCATCCACCTCACCTGTTCGATGCGTCTGATGCACAAGACCGACAAGATGCTTGAGCTGGCTCGGATGTGCTCTTCCAACGTGATCGTCCCCGAAGGCGTGGGCTGCTGCGGTTTCGCCGGCGACAAAGGCATGACCCACCCGGAGCTCAACAAGTACGCCCTACGCAAGCTCAAAGCCCAGGTCAAGGGCGTCCCCGTCGGCTACTCCAACAGCCGCACCTGCGAGATCGGCCTTGCCACCAACTCCGGCATCCCGTACGTCTCCATCGCCTACCTTGTGGACATCTGCACCACCGTCAGGAAGTAGTTCTCAAAACTTCACCGACCACCTTACCGACGGCATGACCGGCATGATGCTGACCTGCTTCCATGTGCCGTAGTCGTTATAGATGAGATACGGATTGTGTCTGTTGGTTACATTGAACACTGACACCGTCAAGTCATGAGTGCTTCGCTTCCGCAGGAACTTGAACGTGTAGGCGACATCCAGACGGAAATAGGCTTTCATCCTGTGTCCGTTTACCGAGGTCATCTCCATGCGGTCGTAGATGTTGTCCTGAAACTTGTCGGAATACATTCCGCTCAAGCCGGAGTCCCAGTAAGGAGGCTTTACGCCGAGGTACTGGCTTTTCTGTACCGTCATGAGATTCCCCGAGTAGCATGAGAGCACAATGCCCAGATGTTGTTCCCCTCGCGCTCTTTTTCTGGTCGTCAGGTCGGACTGGAAGTTAAGGATGTGTGGCCTGTCGAACTTGAACGGGAATCTCTCTCCTTCATTGATACTTGAATATTCCCTGTCAGTTTTGGATAGAGTGTAGGCGATGTTCATGGACAGGCGCTCCGATGACATCGAGCCGGAGACCTCCAATCCTATCGAACGCCCGGATCCGCTCTCAATCTCATCCTCCCAAGTATCCTCCGTGATTCTGAACATATTGATGGAGGATTTGTAGCTGATCATTCCGTTCATCTCTCTGGCGTAGACTCCAGCGTTCAGAAGAAATGCGGTCTGTCCGAGAAGATTCAGTCTTGCATCTTTGTGCCAGAACAATCCTGCATAGATTTGTCCTGAAATCTCAGGCTTGAAGTCTTTCCCTGCCGGGCTCATGATATTCATCGCCCAGCCAGTCGGTAATCCTTCAAGCACATGCATGTATTGTGACATTCTGTCCGCCGCCACTTCAATTCCAAGATTCTTGGCCAGAGTCCGGTCCGCTCTCACATGAGCGTCAAATCCTGTCGTGCTCCACCCGTCGTAATGGTAAATAATCTGTCTGTAACCGGCCATGACATCCCACCTGTTATTATGAAAATTGAGATCCGCGAACGTCGCTCCGGAAATGGCTTTCATGAATGTCTTTGCCTCCAATCCTCCTGTCACATCAAGATGTCCGGACACCTTATGGCTGAGCAAGGACTTGACCCCTGTCTCAACCCAGTCGCAAGACATTGAATATGATGAATTCTTCTTGCCGCCACGGTAATAGTCTTGATTCTGGAGCACATTGGAGAAAGTGCAGTAACCGTAGACATCGAATTCCGTACGGCTGGACAACGATGACCGGAAATCCAGTCTTGCCATTCCGGAGATGTTCTGCATGAGTGCGCCGCTGGCATCGTATTTGACTTTGATCCTGTCTTGTGAGAAAAGCCCGGTCAGTTTGATCACACTCTTGTCGTTGACTCTCCTTTCGACTGTCGTGGCCCAGTCATGCATCAGGCCGTTGATCTTTGCGTAATCCTCATCCGAGCCGGTAATGATCCCGGCAATGAGCGGCAATGGAGAAAAACGACCTGCCACCCTGTAGTCAGTCTTTCCCTTTTTACCCGGGGTCTCAAGGTAAAGGCTTGTCAGGTATGGCGATAAGGAAAGATTCCATGAGGATGACATCAATTTCCCGGATTTCGATTTTATTCGCATCAACGAGGATGTTATGTCTCCGGAAGATGCCTCTATTCCTCCCGTCCTGAAGTCCGTGATACTGATCATGTCCGGAGAGAATGAAGAGAACAGGCCAAGCAGGTGGCTTGTCCCATAGACGGGGACACCGTCATATTCAACCCTGCTGTTGCCGGCGTTCCCGCCTCTGACAAACAGTCCCAGAGAACCTTCCACGCCTGATGAGACCCCGGGAAGTGTGGTGATCTGTCTCAGAACATCCGGTTCCCCGATGACCGACACAATCGCCGCGGCTCTTTCCGGAGTGTAAAGGTAACGGTTCGGCTTCCTGAAGATCGGCAATCTGTCAGACACTACCGAACTGTCGATCCTGATGCCCGGCCCGGATGTCGTGTCTGTCTGTAGTGTTTGAGCCAGAGACATTTGATGTACGAGGCAAATGAATATTATGGCAAACAAAATTCGTTTCATGCCTTGGACTTATCTTGGATAATCAATTATGGCGCTTCTGGCGATAAGCGTGTCGGAGCATGCCGCGAATATTCCTAATCCTCCCTTGATGTTTGAATAGATGACATTCTCTTCGAAATAAGCGGTTGGATTATCTTCGGCCTGATAGGCGTTCGCTTTTATAAGGCTGGTCTTTAAATACTTGTCGTACTCGGTGGAAGCCGCCCGGAAGACCGCTATGGCGTTACGCATCCGGGCTTCAATGAAAAAAGTCACGGGATAGTCCACACTGTTGTCAGTCTCTTGGATTCTGAGGTATCCGAGATGGCAGAACGACTCTCCGGGCATCCCGAACTCGGAAAACATCAGCTCATCCTCCATGTTGAAATTGTCCACCGCGAAATGATTTGAGCCTATGTAATTATCCAGATGATCTCCAGACTCTATCCTTACCGTGTCTCGGGTCAGGATCATGTCAAACTCATCGCGCGTCATCACGAACACCCAGTATGGTGGAGCCGGCTCCATCTGTGAAAAGTATTTGTGGTCGTCTGTCGTGGTCAGGTCATTTCTGAACCTTTTCATCTGTACATTTCTTGGCATGGTGGTCTCGGCTGAGATCTCCTCTACCCCGGGGACTTTGACCGATAACCTATAGCTATGTCCCGCTACCGGCTTGTAATTCAGCTTCCACGTCATCCGTCGTTCGTGAGTGAACCTGCCGACTTCCATTTCTCCGTCAAACAACCGCACGTCAGCGTCTGTGATTTCCTTGTAGCGGAAATAACCGGGTTCCGTGTTGTGGCAAAGAGTTAGCTCCTGCGTCTCCTTATTCTCCAAAATAAGGTTCACAGTGACTTTATCCTCGAACTCGGATGAAAAGTCGATGCTTTCCGTGCACGAGACAATCGGGAAAAAGCCTACGGTCAAGACAGTCAGCATTCTTCTCATGGCGCTCCTACCTTGTAAGCGTGACAGTTGTCGTGTCGCGGAGCACTTTCCCTCCGTCCAGCTCCATCTCGACGATGAAATCGGTATTTACCGGCGCCTCTGGCGGCACATCTTTCAGATGAACGTACAACGACGGATTAACAATCGGCCGCAATGCAAGGTACTTATCGATCCCCATACCTCTTTCCAATCGTCCAAGCAACTTTTTTCTGTGGTTGAACAGAAACTGGTTGCTCTCATCCCCGAATATTTCGAAATGCTCTGACAAATCAATTTTTGGATCAATACCGAAAAGAGTTGACGTTGACATGACTTTTAAGGATTTCAGTTCCACCTTGCGGTATTCGAGGCGTATTAAATTCGTCATTGGCATTGAACTGCTTTTTGTCTTCCTTGAGGAGAGCCGAAGTTCCTGAGCCATGATTCCCTCTAATTCCAGATCCGGTTCTGACATGAAGTCTGAATATATCGCATCATGGTTTGCCTCAGCCATCTCTGGTGTGTAGCTCGTGACATCCAATGTCATGCAATAATGATTCGCCTTGGTTTCAGATGATGATAGTTTGCGTATTATTAAAGGGGCCTCATGCCCCTCATCCAAAAGCTTTTCCAATTCTTTTTTTGACAAGGAGTAGTAGGCTGAAGAATCTACAGAGTTATTCTTAATGAATAAATAATCACAATCTCTTGGAATATAGTGATATACGCTATCGCCACCGACAATATTCTCCGCTTTCCTACATGAGAGCAGACCTGTTGTCACAATGATGGAGATTGTTATTTTTAGTATATTATTGAATATCATAGTAAATTGTTTTTTCGTATTCATGTGTGCCATTGTTTGCCTTCCATTCTGATTTTGGTGCATAAGAATAGAATCCATTGTCCCATTCTCCGTCATATCCCCAGTTCATTAAAAGGTATGGCGTTATACTAACTCTGTTTTCGATAACTTTTTTTCCTTCATATACATCAGGGATGTAATATTCTTTTTCCTCTTCAGGGTAGATGTTTGAGTCTGTGTCAAGAACGGTGTCTGTGAGTGTCCAGTAGTAATGTTCTCGATAGATTATTTTATTTTCAACTCTTCCGTCAATAACCCATGCATGACCTTTGGAGTATCGTGGGTTAGAAAACGGCCATGAGCTAGATGTCTTTTTAGAAAAGGCGACAACTATAACAGGAATTCCATCGGCTAAATTTGAAATGACTTCGGCAGCTGAATAGTCCCCTTTCTTGCAAGATAATGAATAATGTGATAGGCCTTTGCTGGAAGGTGATGCAGAACTCCCAGTCCCGGAATATTTGATATTCACATTCATCCCGATGTCAATCATTAGGTCTCCTACATAGTCAGTACCTGATTGTCTGTTAGATCCATATTTTGCCATCATGTCCCATCTTGGGGAGTCTTGAACGTAATTGTCCCTTGAAAATTCTATGTTATAATGATCTTTATCTATGCAGATTCCAGAACATGAAATGTCATGATATAATCCAGTCGGTTTTCCTTTGAAGTAATGCATGTAGTATATCACTTGTGCCATAGCAACAGTTGTGCAACCTGTAGGGCACTGGACAAAAGAGCCGGTTTCGTCGTATCCAAAAGGACATTTGTAATTCCATGGTGAATTTTGCCCCCATTTTGTTTTAAGAAGGTGTGGTATGACATAATTGTTTTGGTTAGACTCTATATCCTCATAATCAAACCGAAGTACCCAATACTTTGTCTCATCGATCCAACCTCGTGTTGTCTTTTGGGCAGATGTCCTTTTGCTTTTAGGAATAACGTGATTCCAGAAATTGATGTTCTCTTTGGCTTCATCGGAATCAGCACAGATGCCTCCAACGCTTGACCTGAGCCAGACATCTATTCCTTGGACATTCCCCTTGGCCTTGAGCGTTCCTTCTTCGGATTGACCGATAACAGGTTTGGCTCGTTTGTCTCCGGAAATGACAATCCAACCTTTGTCAAAGTTGTAGATGTAAGCCATTGTGTCTTGCCCCTCTGTCACATAATCTATGGATGAGATTTCTCTCTCTGGGTAAGGATTTCTATCAGATCCGCGGCATTTACGGAAGTGACTTTGAAAGAAGCAGCATCGGATGGTTCAATGCTCTGTGTCTTGCTCATGGGCATGTCCGCTTCTATTTTGACAATCTCGCAGGATGCCAATGTTAAGCACATAATCGCTGTTAAGACAGAATGAGTTTTCATACTATACAGGGTTATTAGTATCTTCTGTTTCGCTAATATATAAATATTTTTTTGATATGAAGCAACTTCCCCCGCCCCCTTAGGGTAAATGAGCATGGTGAAATGAGAAAACCTGATGTTTTGCCTGTTCGAAGATTTTTTCCTACCTTTACTTCATGTTAAGTGATGGTGAAAAGTTTTTTTTTAGGAATCACTCAGGCAAGACAACCAACATAATGACAGACAATAAAAAGGAAGTGGAGCGGGCGGAACTCCACAGGACTATCTGGGCTATTGCGGATGAGCTGAGGGGATCCGTGGATGGCTGGGACTTCAAGGCCTATATTCTCGGAATGCTCTTTTACAGGTACATAAGCGAAAACATCACTGCCTACATAAATTCCAGTGAGAGAGAGGCCGGGATGGAAGACTTCGACTATGCGAAGATGTCGGACGAGAATGCGGAAGCGGCAAGGGAAGACTTGGTAAAGGTGAAGGGCTTCTTCATCCTGCCGTCCCAGCTTTTCGAGAATGTGTGCAAGACCTGCGACACCGACCCGGACCTCAACATGACTTTGGAAAGCATTTTCGCCGCCATCGAAAACTCTGCCAAGGGTACGGAAAGCGAGGATGATTTCAGAGGCCTGTTCGCGGACTTGGATGTCAATTCAAACAAGCTGGGAGCCACCGTCATCAAGAGGAACGAAAAAATCGTGAAGCTTCTTCGCGGGGTTCAGTCCATGAGGCTTGGAGACTATCAGAGCAACACCATCGACGCTTTCGGCGATGCCTACGAATATTTGATGGGCATGTATGCCTCCAATGCCGGAAAGAGCGGCGGTGAATACTACACACCGCAGGAAGTGAGTGAGCTTCTGACAAAGCTTGCCACAGTGGGCAAGACTGAGGTCAATAAGGTGTATGACCCGGCCTGTGGCTCCGGTTCTCTGCTCCTGAAAGCCGCAAAGATCCTGGGAAAGGACAATGTCCGACAAGGCTTCTTCGGGCAGGAGATTAACCTTACCACCTATAACCTGTGCAGAATCAACATGTTCCTGCACGACATCGACTACGACAAGTTCGACATTGCCTGTGAGGACACCCTGCTCTCTCCGCAGCACTGGGACGACGAGCCTTTCGAGGTGATAGTCTCGAATCCTCCTTACTCAACCAAGTGGAAAGGAGATGATGACATTACATTGATAAATGACCCGAGATTCGCTCCCGCCGGAGTCCTTGCGCCGAAGTCAAAGGCGGATCTCGCCTTCATCATGCACTCCCTTTCCTGGCTTGCCGTCAACGGCACGGCTGCGATAGTCTGTTTCCCGGGAGTGATGTACAGGGGCGGAGCGGAGAAGAAAATCAGGCAGTACATGGTTGACAATAACTTCGTTGACTGCATCATCCAGCTTCCGGACAACCTTTTCTTCGGCACGAGCATCGCCACCTGCATCATGGTACTGAAGAAGGCGAAGAAAGACAACGGCATCCTCTTCATCGATGCCACCAAGGAATGTGTCAAGGTCACCAACAGCAACAAGATGACTGATGAGAACATCCGGAATATCCTTGAACTCTTCGCGGACAGAAAGGATGTGCGGTATGTCAGCAAGATTGTGGCGAATGATGAAATAGCCAAGGCCGACTACAACCTGTCTGTCTCGACTTATGTGGAGCAGGAGGACACCCGCGAGAAGGTGGACATCGTGAAGCTCAATGCAGAACTTGCGGAGATAGTGGCGAGGGAGAATGTGTTGAGGGATGAGATTGACAGGATTATAAGCGAGATAGAGATATAATGTCTTTGTGCCAATTCAGAATGGTCTTAAATGACGGAGCCGCCAGTGGTATGGGCGGCTCCGATACGGACGGGTATGCAGACAAGGCTTTGCGCCTACCGCTTGCGGTAGTGGGCCTTCACGTAAACCTTTTTGCCTTCGACCATTCTGAAATGGCCTCTGACATAAAAGGCCTTGTGAGCATCTTTGCACTCAGGGCAGGTGCGCTCTTCAAGCTTTATTATGATGGATATTTTCATGTTTTAAATTAATGATTTTTATATGCTTGAGAGCTGAGAGCGGGCCTTTGAGAGTACATCCGTCCGTATTTCTCTAAATAAAAAAGCATCTGCCCGAAGACAAATGCTTAAAAATAAAGCTTGACGAGCGCCTCAATCATCTCCATAAAAATATCCGCTACAAATGTAAGAATTATTTGGGAAACAGCAAGGCTTTGCAGAAAAAAATATGAGTAAGTTGGAAGAGTTGATACGGCAATACTGTCCTGACGGGGTGGAATATGTCCCTTTGAGCAGTATCGGCACAATCAAAAGGGGTAATGGATTGCAGAAGAAAGACTTTGTAAAGTCCGGTGTCGGGTGCATACATTATGGACAGATATATACGAAGTTTGGAGCATTTGCCGAAAAGCCACTTACGTTTGTGAATGAAGAGTTGGCTTCACATTTACTGCGTATTGAAACAGGCGACTTGGTGATAGCTTGCACAAGTGAGAATGTTGAAGATGTATGTAAGGCCGTGGCTTGGTTGGGGAAAGAGACAATCGTAACCGGCGGTCACTCCTGCGTTCTTCATCACAATCAAAATCCAAAATATGTTGCATATTTTTTCCAAACAGAGTCATTTCAGTCCCAGAAAAGGAAATATGCCTATGGGACAAAGGTCATAGACATAAAGCCAGACAATATAGGGAAGATAGTGATCCCGTTGCCGCCGCTGCCGGTGCAGGAGGAGATTGTAAGAATATTAGATACTTTTACAGAGCTGCAGGCGGAGCTGCAGGCGGAGCTGCAGGCGGAGCTGCAAAAAAGAAAGCTTCAGTACAACTATTATCGGGATAGTATTCTCTCTTTTGAGGGCAGGAATGATGTGGAATGGAAGAAGTTGGGAGAAGTTGCATACTATGTCAAGAATAGAGTGAATAGCAGTTCCATTACAACATCAAATTATGTAAGTGTTGAGAATCTTCTTCAAAACAGGCAGGGAAAAACAATTGCATCAAATGTGCCTAATGGGAGTTTAATACACTATGAGTCAGGGGACGTTCTCATTGGTAATATTAGACCTTACTTGAAAAAGATTTGGTTAGCGGATGGTG
>CAVERO010000114.1:0-9258 GCA_963617915.1 Candidatus Methanomethylophilaceae archaeon
CCATAGAAACCGTCATCGAAAAGGAAGTCAATGTCCTTCATTGGTGGCAGAAAGCCTTGATGTGGGCGGGAGCATTGGCGTGTTTGACAATCGTCATTATGGTGTCGCTCAAACTTTTAAGAAGCCGCTGATAATTCGCTTAAAAGTCGTACATTTGCAGTGTTTTAGTGCCCGTATAGCCCTTGTCGCTATACCCTGCACTTAAAAACGTGCTAAGTCGGGACTCATTCTTTGTCGGATGAGTCCCGCTTTTTTTGCTAAAAACAATTTTGTCAAACTTTTGTGGTTTTTGACAATTTTGTTTTTATATTTGCGCTATGACACTGACAGAGCGCATAGTATCTTCAGTCGGACGGTATCCGGAAGGAATCGCCCCCGCTGCGTTGATGGATTTGCTCCGGGGGAAAGATGATTCCTCGGAAAGCAGTTTGTTGAACATCTTGAACCGCTTGATCCGAGAGGGGAGGATACGGAAAACTGACGGTTTCTTGTACCCTGTTGAGGCCTTCAAACCTATTTTCCGCACCAATCCCGACGATGCTACACGCAAACTGTTCAACGGTCTCAAAACCTCTCTTCCTTTCACGGAAATAAGCATCTGGAACACCGAGGCCATCCTGCCACTGATGCACGATATTCCCAATTTCAGCCTTACCATTGTCGGGGCGGAACGCCGTTCGACAGGATCTGTGGCAGATGCATTGGAAAACCTTACCGACAGGTTGGTCCTCCGCGATGCGGAAAAGGATATACTTTCCAGACTAGCCCCTGGTCGCGACCTTGTCGTAGTCACGCCGCAAGTGAGTCAGGCTCCGGTAGAGGTGGAGAACGGCGTAACCTGCCCTGCGCTGGAGAAGATTCTGGTGGACATCCTTTGTGACAACGCCCTCCACGCACTCACCGGTTCTGAATCCTATGCCATCTATGCTGCCGCTTTTGACCGATATTTCGTGAATCGTAAAACCTTGCTCCGTTATGCCGGAAGACGGAACCGTACGGAAGAAGTCAATAACATATTGAAGGAGATTGAAAAATGATATCACCCGAGAGCCGTTCCCTGGAATGGATAAAGAAAACAGCGGCGGATAACCACGCCTCCAATCCCATACTCGTAGAAAAGGTCATCCGTGCTTTCTGCCTGCTTGAAGCCCTTGCCCGTTCGGGATGTCCCTTCATCTTTAAGGGAGGCTCGTCACTGATGCTGCACTTCGGCAGCAGTAGACGGCTCAGCATAGACATTGACATCATCTGCCCGCCCGGAACGGACATCGAGAAGTATTGGCGTATGTATGCCGGAGATTACGGTTTCACCTTGGTCGAAGCCGTTGAACGCATTTACAGGAGCGATGTTCCCAAGACGCACGCCAAGTGTCACTATCAGGTGTCCTATAAGACCAGTACGGATGTGGATGCCATCCTGCTGGATGTTCTTATGGAGGACAATAACTACCACACCGTGGATTCCCTTCCCATCAAGAGTCCATTCCTGTTGACAGAAGGGCCGGATGTGCTTGTGAATGTTCCCTGCAAGGAAGACCTGCTGGGCGACAAACTCACCGCCTTCGCACCGCACACCACCGGCATCCCTTTCTATAAGGGTACGCGCAACTGTTCTATGGAAATAATGAAACAGATGTACGACATCGCCTCTCTGCTGGATGTCACGGACAACTTGACGTGGACTGCTGAAACATACCGGAAATTGGGAGCTTTGGAAATGGACTACCGCAGGATGGAGGATCGTGACATCCGTTCCGTCGTCGAGGATACCATCGCCACCGCACTTTGCATATCCACAAATGGATTCGGGCACGAGGAGGATTTCCGCTTTTATTCTGACGGCATCACGCGCATACGCAACTTCATCCACAGTGAACGCTACAATATGACCTGCGCAGTCCGCGATGCCTCCAAAGCCGCATACGCTGCCGCCTGCGTCCTGAACAATGTGGCGACACCGGAGCGTTACGGCCCCGAGGTTATTGCCTCTCTTGCCTCTGCAAAGATTCCATCATCGTTCGCTACACATTTGAATCAACTGAAGAGCCAGAACCCTGAAGCATTCTTCTACTGGTACAAGACTTCAGAACTGATGAAGTAAATCATCTCCTTTCTCTTTCACTACCACGCCTCCAGCTCGAAGTCTTCAATCAGCGCGAGGATTTCGGAGTGGTACTCCGGACTGAAATACCTGGCGACCTTCCGGAACGTGCGGTTGAGGGTCGCGGGCGCATCCGGCCTCGGCTCCAGCTTCCATTTCACGAGCCAGTCGGCGATGTCGATGTGCTGCTCCCTTTCCTCATCGGTGGCGTTCTTCTGAAGAAGGCTGCTGACCTTGATGCCGAGGTGGGGGAGCAGGGCGGCCTTCTCCGTCCAGGTCTCGAACCCGTCCACGTCCGGAAAAGCCACGATGTCCCGGCCTTGCAGCACATTGAGCCGCTCATTGAACTGACTCTTGCCGCCTGTTGCGAGCCAGATGTATTCCGGCATCATCGCGGCGCAGATTACGGCGGTCTTTTCCGATTCCACGAGAGCGACAGGCTTGTCCGGATGCTCCGTCAGCAGATGCTCCCCGAACAGGCACTGCGTCAGCTGCCAGTCCTCCGGCAGCGCTCCCGAACGCTTCATCAGCGAATGCGCCCAGTTGATGCGCCCTTTGGCCCGTTCATCCTTGACACGGTGTCCTGTCTCGGGGTCATACTTCATAATCTTACCCGTCCGGCATCTTCCGTCAGTGTCAATCTGAAAGAATATGACATCTCCGGCTTTGGCCACGCCTAAACGGTATTCCGTCACCAACTTGACCACCGTCACATCATCAAACAGATGAAGCAGGAATGTCGTGAATGTGCTGGGGATTTCCGGACGCACAGACCGCCCGACCACCTCCGCTGGGATAAGGCAGAGTGTCTTCCGCTCCTCCCGCTCCCGTCTTTCCAGCGCCTTCTTCAGCCATTCCGGTTCAGTTTCGCGCCAATCCTTCCCGTCCGCCTCCGGATGGTCGCGGAAATATTCCTTCGGAGTGTAGTGATATCCGCATCCGCTTTCGTGATCGCACCTTCCCACATTTTCCGCAAGCGACTCTCCGGCCTCATCCACATACAGGGTGAAACACCGCTTGCCTCCGCAGGACGGGCAGGTATGCCGACTTCTTATCCCGGCATACTTCTCCAAACTAAAACAGCGTCTCATCCTTCACCTCCCCATTTCCGTTGTCCATACTGTCCATTCCGTCCACGGGACTGGACACCGTGGACGATGTGGACACCGACGATTTCTTCACCAGATTGCCGACAAGGCTCTTGCTTATGCCAAGTGCCTGGGCGATGTCCCGGTAGGACTTGCCCTTGTCGACAAGCGCCATCACATTCTCCAGCAGGGTGTTCTTCTCCTTGTCGTCAGACTCTTTCAGATGCTCCTTCTCGTTGGCGAAACCCTTGAACTCGAAGCGCACGTTCTCCCTGTCGTGGACAATCTCGTAGAGGATGACATTGTCGCCGTCGTACCTGTAAGCCCCGGCCCTGACCTTGACCTGCTTGACATACCTCAGACTCTCGTCTCGTGCGGACTTTCCGATTGCGAACACGGAGTCGAAGAAATTGTAGAGCTTCTTGCTGCCGGCAAGGTCGTTCTGGGTTATCGGGCTTGTCAGACTCCGCTTCGGCGTGTGCGCTATTATCAGCAGGCTCCAGCCGTACTTCTTCTTCAGGTTCATCAGACTGATCATAAACAGTCCGGCCACATCGCCCTTCTCGGAATTGTTGCAGAGATAGGTGAGATTGTCGATAATTATGACCTTTGAACCCGTGGAAAGCGCGGCCTCCTCGATGTTCCGGATGATTTCCTCCTCGAAATTCTTCAGATTCATCTTCTCCGGATTGATTTCGGCGCGGGTGAGAGCTTCCGGGAACTGGTAGAGTTTTCCGTTGGCCTGGTCAGTGTAGCGCAGCTGGAACTGCTTGTCAGAGAGTTCGCAGTCCACATACAGCACATTCCGGGTCTGCGCGATGTCATCCGCCATCTGCACGGCGTAGATGCTTTTGCCCAGATTGGAATCGGCGAACAGGCAGCAGACCTCTCCTTCGTACCACAGCTCGTGATACAGATTCACAGGGTCGGGTCGCAAGGCGGCCTCCTGCAAAGTCCTGTTGGCAGAGCGTAGTGTCAGCATACCGAAATCACGGCTTCCGACCTTAGCCTCCACCTCGCTTCTGATTCTCTCCACCGGACTGTCTTCCATATTCGCTGTCATCTTCGCCCCTCCCTTTTCGAATTGACGAAGCGGACGCTCTCCTCATAGAGTTCCTCTCCGGTCTTGTGGTATGCTCCCATAAGCCAGCTGTCAATCTCCGATTTCAGGAAGCGGAGCCGTTTCCCGTCCTTGTGATAGGGGATTCTGCGGAGAGTGACCCAGTCATAGACAGTCTTCTTCGCAGGCCTGTCCGGATGGTAGTCCCTGAGTTCATCGATGTTCATCCATCTGTCCGGCTCGTCTGGGTGACTGTTCATCCCGGCAAGGCTGTTCTCGATTTTCTCAACCTTCTCCAGAAGAATTGACACCGCGCTCGGCAGTGTCTCGAAAGTAATGTCCGTCATAATTCATAATCCCCGCCCGGAATAACCTCGCTGCATATCGGTCCCTGCGGGGTTCAGAATGCAGACGGCTTGCAGCATATTCTCCGTCTCCGCATTCTGACGGCACAAAGGTGGCACAAAGCGGAACTTGAACCGGTCCTGTAACCGGTTACAGATTACCGGATGCCGGCGCTTAGTCTGTCTTCTATCCCGAGACTCTCCAGAGTGAGGTTCACTTTGTCAATCTCCGCCTGATGTCTTTTCGACAGGGGAGAGTTGTCAGAAAGCCTCTGGCGTATCTTGTCTTTGGAATAGTTTGTTACCAGGGAAATCAATGTAGCCATCTTCGTGTTGTCGGCATAACCGGCGATGTTGGCCTTTTTCAGAAGAATGAGCAGAAGGTCCGTCGCCACACCCAGGCACAGGTATTTCTTGCCGGAACTCTCGCAGACGGAAACTGCCGCAATAGTGGTCCTCTCCTCGGCGGCCCTTATCTTCTCAATCCAGTTGTTGTCCTGGCGTGCCACGAGCGTGCGCAGCAGATTGAACATCTGCATCTGGACGGAAGTCTGATAATTATTGATTTCGCCCATAATGTCGGATATCTTCAGAAACCGTTCCCCGTCCTGTCCGGCCCTGAGCCTGGCGTTCTCATTCTCAAGAGTGGCTATGCGCAACCGCATCTCCGACACCTGCCTTGCAGATGCCAGAGCCTGTAAAGCTCTATGAATCAGCATAACTTACTCCTTGTTCGTTCCGTCAAGCCTCAACCTCTCCGCAGCTTTCCGCTTGCTGGAGTCCACGATATCGGCATAAATCTGTGTGGTGGAGACATTTGCGTGGCTCAGCATATGCTGGACGGTGTAGATGTCCGTCCCCGATGCCACCTGCAAAGTGGCGAAAGTGTGCCGGAAACAGTGGAATGTGATTCTCTTCCCGTCGATTCCGGCCGATTTCAGCCAGGTTTGAAGCTTGTGCTGAGTCATCTGACGGGTCAGACCCTTGAACACGAGTCCCTCTCCCGGCTCGCCGCAAAGCAGATAAGCCTCGCCGCTAATCGGGAGCGTGCTTTCCGCATCGGTCTTCTCGGAGCGGAACCGTATGCACCATCCTCCGTCGGGGGATTTTTGAATATTATCCCATCTCAACTCAAGAATATCGCTGATTCGCAGCCCCGTAAGACAGCTGAACAGGGATGCCGCCTTGAGCACAGGTTCGCCGCAGGGCGTGGCGGCAAGAGCCTTAAGCTCGTCGAATGTCAGGTATTCCCGTCTGTTCTCGATGGTTTCTATTCTTTCGAGGTCATCGTTGAGGTTGTCCGTGAGATACTTGTCCCGGTAGGCGATTTTCAGAAGTGCTCTGAATGTGCTCCAGTACCCGGCGGCGGAGTTGCGCGTGAGAGCCTTGTCCCCGTTGCGCAGCTGCTTCGCCTCCATCAGATACTTCCGGAATCCGTCGCAGAACTGCACGGTCACTTCCCCCATCCGGCAGTGGCCCTTGCAGTAGAGGACGAAGTGGTCATACACCCTCATCCATTTTTGGTCGCGGTCCGGAAGCAGGTTGCGGAAATATTCCAGAAAATCCATCTTGCGCACATTCTTGTCGAGAAAACCGTATTGCCCCCTCATAAGCGAGACCTCACGCTCGGCGCGGATGGCCTCCGCCTGCATCAATTTTTCCTTGTTGGCGCGTTTCTCATAGCCCTCGCGCGGATTCTTGGCGAGATAGATTCCAAGATAGTCGTGGCGCACATATTCGCGGGTGCGAGGATCCCGCACTGGAGGATAATAGTCCAGATAGAGTGTGATTTTCCCGCTCTTCAGCTCTCTTTGTCTCAGTGTTACTTTTGTAGCCATATCTTTCAATGTTTTAAGAATTTATGGACCTGTTCCCGGTGTCGTCCTTTCACTTCTTCCCCTTCCCGAAAATCCTGTCCAAATCCTCCCTGCTGTACCACATAAAGCCCTTGAGCTTCATCTTCCTGACTCCGAATCCGGCAGTCTCCTCGCTGAAACGCCTCCGCCCCACGTGGTAGGCCTTCAGCGCATCCTTGGCGCAGATATAATCCCTTGTGACATAGTCCGGCACATTCGGGCCGGTGCGATTGAAGAGCCTGTCCAAATCCGTCTTTCTGAAATATACGCTCACCCCGTCCCTGTGCCGCTGAATCCCCGCCGCATTCACCGTCTCATAGAAGCGTCCCTGGCCGATGCGGTAGAGCTTCTTGGCCTGGTCCACAGTGAGGAACTCCTCGTCCAGCTGCCCCTTGGTGAACCTCTCCAAGTCCCATTCTTTCCGGTTTATCAGAATCTGCCGCCCGACATTCATCTTTCCGATGGACTTTTTTCTTGTGAAATCGCGGATATGCTTTACGCTCATTCCGGTCTTCTCCACAAGCTCCTCCACCGAATACCAATCGCCCCGATTGTATTTCACCGGGGCGGGGAAGAGGCTGTCCAGATCCGGCTTCGGGAAGAAATCCACGCCCTTGATGCGCCGTGGCCTTATTCCGGCTTTCCTCACCGCCGCGAAGAACTTGCTCCGCGACACTTTGTAAAGCTCCAGTGCTTCGTCCAGCTTGACAGGGACAGAGAAATCCCCGGTATTCGTTCCGGCTTCCATTCCGCTGTCCGCAATCAGTTCCGACACGGAGAGTCTCACCGTTCTGCTCGAAACCCTTATCGGATGCAGTTCCCCGGCGGCTATCCTTCTGTAAATCGTCGGACGGCTCACCTCCAGCATAAGCGCCGCATCCGTGATGGAGACATACCTGGCTCCGCGCTCCGCTCCCGAATCCGCCACAATCCTTTCCTCCACGGCAGATTCCCCGGCAAGTCTGCGCACAGTCCGCCGCTTCTCGTTCATCTTCTCCCTCCGGCACCTTTCGCAGCAGAACACCTGCCTTCCGAACTTCCGTTCAAAGACCCTCCCGCAGCATCGGCAGACCGCAGTCCCCAAAATCCCCATAAAAACCCGTCAAAAGCCACGCAAAATTTCCAACCCCTCCGGAACGCACTTTCAGAGACCTCCGCACGGCACTAAAAGCCACTGATGTTGCCATTTTGTGTAAATCTACGTAAATCTATGTAAACTCGTCCAATATGGCGGTACATTCCGGACACTTGAACCACCGTGGTTCAAATGTGGTTCAAAAGTACCCGAAATATCCCGAAAAACAAAGAAACAAGCCGAAAAGTTATCCACACCCTCGGCTTTGAAACTCAATATATTATCCCGATTGTTGCCCCTATCCTACTGCTTCTTTCGACCCCATTATTTTCCGATGCAGAACTTCCCGAACACCTCTCCAAGGACCTCGTCCGAGGTGATGGCGTCTTCTGTTGAGGCGAAGATGGAGTTGACGTCGGAGATGGCTCCGCGGAGGTCCTCGGCGACGAGCTCTGCGCTTATGCCCTCGTCAAGGGCGCGCACAAGAGCCTCCATGCTTTCCAGTGCGCTGCTGATGGCGCGATAATGTCTTTCAGATGTTATCGTGATGGCCTGCGCCGCAGATTTGGCAGGGGAGTATCGCTCTATCGCTTCTTTCAGCGTGTCCAGGCCTTCACTGTTCAGTGCCGATATACAGATGATATCTTCCCCGCAGTCATCGAAAGCCGGCGCTTGCAGCTTTTTGTAAAAATCCTCACCGCTTTCGAGCATGTCGCATTTGTTGACCACTGTCAGAACCCGCTGTTCGTCCGGGTTCAAATCACTGCGGAGTTTTTGAAGAATCTCCCGGCTTTCGTCAAACCGGCTCGCATCCAGCAGGCAGATGATTATGCTCGCTTCCCGCGCCTTCGAAAGGCTTCTCTCTATCCCCAGAGATTCGATTTTCTCCGAAGTCTCCCTAATCCCCGCGGTGTCTATGAAGCGGTATTTCACGCCGCCTATGACGATATTCTCCTCTATGGTGTCACGCGTGGTGCCAGGAATATCCGACACTATGGCCCTGTCTTCTCCGAGCAAAGCGTTAAGTAGCGTGCTTTTCCCTGCATTCGGCGCCCCGACGATAGCCACGGGAATTCCCCGCTTCAGCGCCCCTCCCACTTTGTAACTCTCTTTGAGAGTGCGCATCCTCTCTATCGCCGCGAGAGCCGTCTTTTTAAGATGCTCCCTATCTGCAAATTCCACCTCTTCCTCGCTGAAATCCAGTTCCAGTTCCAGCAGTGATGCCAATTTCACCAGCTCGTCTCTGACAGCACGGAATGCCTTCGAATAATCACCCCTCAAGTGGTTCTGCGCCACGCGGAGAGCTGCCTTCGAATCGGCGGCGATGACATCCGCCACAGCTTCAGCCTGCGAAAGATCCATTTTTCCGTTAAGATAGGCCCTCTGCGTGAATTCGCCGGGAAGCGCCATCCTGACCCCATCCAGAGAACAGAGCCTCTGAATAATCTGCGACACTATATACTCGGATGCGTGGCAACAGATCTCCACCGAATCCTCTCCGGTATACGAATGCGGAGCACGGAACACGCTGACCATCACCTCATCCAGAATCTCCTCGCCATCTTCCTGCCTGATAATGCCATAGTGCAGGCTATAGCCCTTCGCCTCGCTGACTTTTCCTCTCTTTATGCCAATCACCCCGTCCGCCAATTCCAGGCATCCTTCTCCGCTCACCCTTATAATCGATATCGCCCCTGTCCCCGGAGTGGTAGCCGGTGCGCAGATTATGTCTTT
>CAVERO010000115.1:0-9173 GCA_963617915.1 Candidatus Methanomethylophilaceae archaeon
CTTCAGGTTCGACCGCTTCTTCCAAGGAAGATAGCGGTGCTATCTGACTGAAGAAGTGGGAAGAAGATGAAGATTTTTCACCTCAAAGAACATTTCAAACAAATCAAAACAGCTTCTTACTCCTTGAGCGATTTCAAGATCTGCACGGCCTCGCTCACAAGATAGGCGCTGCCGCCGATGTAGATCAGCGGAAGCGAGAAACGGGAGCTGTCCGGCTTCCGGGAAATCTCACGGGCCAGACCGATCGCCATCGAAAGCGCCTGACGCACATCCTGAGCGTCGTAGATGCGGTTCACCGGCCTTCCCGCGGCTGCGCAGAAAGCGCGGTACCGCTCCGCCAGTTCCTTCTCCGGAAGAGCGCGGCGAATCTGTGGATTCGTGAATATGCAGGTGGCGTCCACCGGAATCAGAGGCATGATGCCGTCCAGATCCTTGTCGGCCATGACCGCATAGACCAGAATCAGGGAGGAGCACTCCCCGGACGCCACCATCGACTCCAGCTGGGCGAAGTTCTCCTTCAGAGCCGCCGGGTTGTGCCCGATGTCCGCAATGATGAACGGCTGGGTGGAAAGCCGCTCCCAACGGCCGTGGAAACCCATCCTGGACGCCGTGTGGACTATGGCCTCCTCGACATCACGCGGCTCCGACAGGCAGGCATATTCAGGAATATCCTTCAATATGTCGATGGCGGCCAGTGTGGTGCGGAGATTCTTCCTCTGGTATCTGCCCCGGAGATCCATGTTCGCAAGAATCTCTTCGCTCCGGTACCACAACGAAGGCTCGGCATCCTCGGCGAACGTCAGCGTGCAGCCCGCCTCGGCTGCCTTGGCCTCAAACACGGGACGCGTCTCGGGAAGATACTCTCCGACAAGTGCGGGGACATTTTTCTTGAATATTCCGGCTTTCTCGCCGGCGATTTCCGCCAGAGTGTCGCCGAGCAGGGCGCAATGGTCAAGGGCGATGCCCGTGACTACCGACAGGTCGGGAGTTATGACGTTCGTGCTGTCAAGACGGCCTCCCAGACCGACTTCGACAACGGCCACATCCACCTTTTGGTCGGCGAACCATCTGAACGCCATTCCGGTCGTTATCTCGAAGAAAGAAAGACTCAAGGCATCCATGTCGGCTTCGTACCGGCAGAGGAAATCATAGACATATTCCTCGGACACCAGTTCCGCGCCGCCGGGGCGGCCGACAATCCTCATCCGCTCCCGGAAATCCACGATGTGGGGCGAGGTGTAAAGGCCGACCCGAAGACCGCGGGCGGACAATGCCGAAGCGAGCATGTTCGCCACCGAGCCTTTGCCGTTCGTGCCGGCCACGTGAATCGTCCTCAGGCTTTCGTGCGGATTGCCAAGGACTTCCTCAAACCGGAGCATATTCTCAAGCCCTGGTTTGTAGGCATCCTTGAACGGCACTTTCTGAACTGAAGGGAATCTGGCGAAAATCGCCTCGACCTTATCATGATATTTTTTTCCGGAAAATGGCTCCATGGTTTCTGTCTGATGAACTGTTTTTTGAACTGAACTCAAATTTACTTAAATTTACGGACATATTCTAACGGGATGAAAGAAAAAAGTTCAGCGCTTCATTCGAAGTACATCATCGACGGGGTCACAAGACAGTTGACTCCGGCGGAAATGCTTGATGACTGCCTTGCTGCCAAAAGGGAAAGCACACCTGCCGGGAAGGAAGACCTTGAGCCGGTCGTGGATGAAAGCACGGACCCGTCGCCATCTTTGAAAAAGTTTCTGAATCAGAACGTTCAAAGCTATCTTGCGACCGTCGTCCGGCTTTTGGACGAGCCTAGACCGTTCCCGGCGGCGTTCGCCGACTCCTACACGAAAGGCCGGATCGCAAAGGCTCTTCTGGACGCGGCGTGGCTGAACGGTCATTTCAAACTCGGAGACCTGGCCCTTGCCGCGAAATGGAAATGGAACGGCAAGCCGCTCGGGAACATGGCTGCGTTCTACTCTTCGGCGGAAGCCGCGGCGGACTACATCAATGATTTAGGAATATGCCTGAGCGAGTACTCGTTCACTGAAAGCGGACGGCTCTGCCAGACCTTCTTCAAGGTCGGAGCGTGTGAGAAGAGCGGGAGCCAGGATGAAGATGACATATTCCTGCCGGAAGACGCTCCGTTCGGCAGCGAGCATCCGGCGCTTGGCCGTCGCAGGGCGGTCCCTGACAAACTGGCCGCCGATCCGGACAGCTGGATCATCTACGTGCCGTTCGACTCGTGTGATTTCCGGCTCGGCGGCTCGCTTCTCTGCGACGCCCTCGGGCAGAACGGAGACAACTTTCCGGAAATCGGGGACGCCGACTATTTCATTGACTGCTACGAGGTCATCCGGGAGTTCGTGGAAGACAAAGTCGCCGTCTCAGCGGCCACGGTCAGCGACGGAGGCCTTCTTGCCGCCCTGAAATCGATGTGCTCGGTGGATGTCGGCGCCGACATCGACGTCAGCGGGATAATGAGGGCTTACGGCGAGGAGAAGAATGTGCGGGTTCTGTTTTCCGAAATCCCGGGAGCGATCATCCAGATAAAGGATTCCGACTATGACTATGTCGATGCCGAACTCCTGCTTCAGGACATCGCCTACTACCCGGTCGGGCATCCCGTGACCGGCACCGGCGAGATCAAGGTGCACACCAGCGGCAGCGGAATCGCCGGCATCCTGCAATCCCTCCTCGGCAGCCAGGCCCCTGAAGGAGAAGACTGAGAAGCCGTTCTGACTTGCAGCTGCCTGTTCTATTCCGGCTTGACGCGGGAATCGCCGGACTTCACAAACGAGAGTATGGTTTTCCCGACATACTCCGCCATTTTCACAGGAACGGCATTTCCGATGGCCTGCTCGATGTCAGATCGCTTTCCGGCAAATCTGAATGATCGCGGAAATGTTTGGATGTAACCGCGTTCCGTTGTGGTTAGAGGACGGACTTTCGACAAGTCGGCGGTTCTGTCAGCGGGATGGCTCCTATAATTTGAGGGAATCGGGCGATTCACGCTGCGGATTGTACTGCTTGGCTCATCTACCGAAAAAACAGCGCGGCGCTTGTAGGTTCTAGGATGCTGATAGAAGAATTCAGTGTCTAAAGGACTGTCCGCAAAGTACTTCCGGACAGTCATCCGCTCATCGGACAGGCCGCCGACCAGATATTCCAGCATAAAATCATCCGCCATGCCAATGCGCCCTATCACAAAATAACGCTTCCTTTTTTGAGGAACACCTGTATAACTTGCATCCAACACGTATTTCGTTATTCCGTACCCGGCATCCTTCAATGCATTCAATACCTCGCCAAAAACCGGAGAACGTTCTATTGTCTGCACATTCTCCATCACGAACCATTCCGGTCGTACGGACACCACCGTTCTGCCGAACACTCTGGTCAGATTTGCCCGCTTGCCGACAAGGTCCAGCTTGCCCGCAATAGAAAAATCCTGACAAGGAGGTCCTCCTATGATGATGTCCGGTGCCAGAGCCCCTATCTCTTCCGAGATATCCTCGACGGCCAGATCTTTCCTATATATAGGATGATTGAAATTCAGACGATAGATGTCAATCGCCGGTTGCCAATTGTCATATGCCGCCAACACTTCAAACCCGGCATTCTGAAATCCGAGGCTCATGCCACCGCAGCCGGCAAAAAGATCAACAAGTCTCATTTTCAAAAATATACGCCTTAATGCAGTTGGCAAGATATTCCGCAAACTTGACCGGAACTGCATTACCGATCGCCTGGTTCAAACTGGTCTTTGACCCTTCCCACACATAATCCTTCGGAAAAGTCTGAATCCAACTACGCTCCTGAAAGGTCAAAGAGCGAATGTCGGATGTAAGGGCCGCGGAATCCGCCGGATGTCCTTTGTAACCTTTCGGAACCGGCCTGTCCACGCCCCTGACGGTCATTGATGGCTCATCAATGGAATAAACTCCCCGTCTTTTGTACGATGTAGGGACACGGAAATAGTGCTCAAAGCCTAAAGTGTCGCCAAAATAGTCCCTCAACGTCATGCTGCGCTCACTCAACCCTCGCAGGAAAAATCCCTTCGCAGAGCCATCATTACCATTAAGGATTCCGAATGTTATGCAACGTTTCCGTATTTGCGGCACTCCACATTTACTGGCATCCAATGTAAGCCTGGTAATGCCGTAACCCGCATCCCTGAATATCTCATCGACTGTTTTCAGCGTGTTGCTTTTCGCGATGGCGGACACGTTTTCCATCAGGAAATATTTAGGGCGGATATGCTTCACTATCAAGGCATAAGAAACAGTCAGCGCGGCGCGCCCCCGGGACTCGTCACGATGTCCCGCAGTGGAGTAGTCTTGACAAGGAGGCCCTCCTATGATGATGTCCGGCCTATATCTTTCAAAATCCGCCATATCATTCAGATCGCTCAAATCACGCTTAATCGCCGGATGACTGAAATTCTTCGCATATATATTCAATGCCACATCCCAGTTATCAAATGCCGCCACGACATTGAAACCTGCGTTTTGGAAGCCTAACGAGAGCCCACCGCAGCCACAAAAAAGGTCGATAACGTTGTATTTCCCAATATCCTCAGCCATTGTTGGTCATTATCTTATACACTCCCAAAAGTGCCGTGATTATTTCATCCTCGCTCATATTCTCATTGAATGAATAGGCGGCGAGAACAGCCGCATCATTGTTTAAATGAGCCCTTCTCAAATCATCCGGCATAGTATTCACATCATAGAGGTCTCAGTTCTCCCTTGCGGCGATTATGGCTCTGGCACTGTCTTCAATTATCCGTCTTGACCGGTCATCCGGAGTAGGCCAAGGGAAATTATTGTAAACCACATCGGTACTGTAACGAGGGCGGAAATCCTTATAACCACACACTCCGCGCACCCAAGCCATATGAACGGAACTTTGAAGGACGCCAAAATGATAATAAGTCGAATCAGGCAGCAATTTAACCAGATTGCTGAACAATCTGTGTGGTGCGGAAGCGGAGGGTACATATTCCATCGGAATATACCGACGGTTTTCCGAGGACACCTCCGGGATTACAATAAAGTCTGTTTCCGGTATGTTTGTCACATGGAAACGAGTCGGGAAATCCGCCAGCGAACGTGTGCCGGCATCGCCGCTCTTGAGTCTATAGTCACGGACAAGCTCAATCCGCTGCTTACATAGCGGCATGTTGCGTAATTCCGCCGGAGAGCAGTCTGCAAGCCAAAGGAAATATCGTTTTCTACCGTTTATGAGTTCATCCGCCCCACACCACTCAATAAAGAACTTTTCAGACAACGGTTCGCGGGCAATAAACTCACTCTTTTCTTCAGGGGAAAATAAAAAGAAACCGCCATCTATCGGTTTATTTCCTATTCCCGCTTTAGGGACATTACATACCGGAGTATTGCGGGAGGACACAATGACAGTTTCTTCCTCACGCAGATACGGACTGATTCGCCTTACGGCCTTAGGTTCTCCATCTCCTGAATATAACACTCTGGCAGAGGAATCTCCAACACCAAAGCCGATCACGGTGCAATGAACCTGAGCTTTTTTCATGGACTCGCTATTCCATACAAAAGGCAGATAAGCATAGTCTATTCCGATGTTATACTTATGCAACAAGGAATTCCATAACAGGGAAACTTGTTCTCCGCGTGTTATGTTGATGGTTGACACAAAGGAAACCTTGGCTTTCGTGTTTTGTATGAATCTGGCGGCCTTTAAGAACCAACCCGAGACCAAGTCCATATTTCCCGGACGTGGGCTGTCATCCCCTATGGCGATAAGCAAATCATTTTTCTGATTCTTGTCACGGCTCTTTTTCCCCTTGAACGGCGGATTGCCTATGATGTATGAAACATCAGACGGGGCTACAAGACTATCCCACTCTCCGGTCAAAGCGTTGAATCGTTCAACGTGAGAGTAACTGCGCAACGGCAGGAATTCCAGGTCCCTCATCACGATATGTTCGGTCTCGCGCATCATCTGAGCCTCGGCTATCCAAAGGGCGGCTTTAGCCACCTTGACAGCAAAGTCATTGATTTCCATTCCATAGAATTGGTCAATCGACACTTTTATCGGACTCAATTCTCCTCCCAGACTTCTGTCTCCCCTATAAACAACCTCAAGCACCTCGTTTTCGAGCCTCCTTAATGACAGATATGTCTCAGTGAGAAAATTGCCCGACCCGCATGCCGGATCAAGGAATGAGAGGGAAGCCAGTTTTTCCTGAAAGCCCAGCAAGCGGGACTTTCTCATCTTTAGCACCTTTATCTGAAGAATCGACTTGAACTCCGAACGGAGACCATTCATAAACAACGGATCAATCACCCGATGGATGTTTTCTACCGAAGTATAGTGAATGCAGCCTCTTACACGTGTCTCCGGATTCATCGTGTCCTCAAACAAAGCACCGAATATGGTAGGTGAAATTCCACTCCAATCGAACCCTGCCCCACATTCTTCCAATAAGAGTTTTGAGATTTCAGAGGTAAACGCCGGTATCTCAATGTCACGTTCTGAAAACAGGCCGCCATTCACATACGGGAAAGCCAGCAATGCCTCATTATCGTAAGGGTCACGACTTTCCAAAGGAGTATCAAGAGTCTCAAACAAATCCAATAAAGCCTTGCGCATCTGCGAAGGCTTGAATGAACTCAAATAGTCGCTGAAAATGCCATGTTCTTCCCCGAACAAGCCGCTATCTTCAGCAAAAAGGCAGAATACCAACCTCACGCACAGGATATTTAGCGAGCGCAACGTTTCAGCAGCATCTGGTTTTATGTAGCCTTTTCTAAGTTCATCATAAAGCCTACCGACCAATTCTCCTGCCTTGATGGATATCTCCCTTTCATGACGAAGCGCCAAATCCACATCTTGAACAATAAAACGCAGCAGATAACATTCCCGCTCAAGATTCTCCAACAATATCTCAAATGGATCGCCGGCAGGTTTCTCCATATCATAAATCAGAAACGACCTGAAGTTACATGTCACAATCCAACGCGGCCGCTCCGAATATGGCAACCCGACAGAATAGCGCAACGCTTGCTCATAAGGAGTCAAGTCCACGTTATCACTTTGTCTTTTGGCCTTCCTCAGATTTTCTGACGAAGATTTCTGCTCTATGAGAACCTTCGTGGATGGAATATAAGCGTCAATAAACTTTGAGTTCCTTAAATGTACCGGAAGTTCAAACTTAATGAAATCAGCCGGAACCTCCACACAAAACACATCATGCAGAAGCTGATACCAAAAAGATTGGGTTTCGCTCCTTTCATATCCACGTCCCGTCCATGTCCGCACAAACCGTCCTGCGCCCTCTGTAGATATTCTCATCATTGTACTTCCTTTATAGGTTGCAATTATGAAAAAATTTTCTCAAGTATGCAAATAATGCGCTGGCTTATTTTCCATTTTATCCTTGCCTGTTCTTATTTTTTTCCATAACTTGCCGAAAGAATACAACATTACATGAACATTGACAGGACAAATATGGCAAGACACGCAGACGCTCCGCGAGGCGGAGAGGGCGGCAGGAAGCCCAAAATCTTTGTTCTTGACACGAACATCATCCTGCACGACCACAAGGCCATCCGAAAGTTCCAGGACAACGATCTGGTCATTCCGATCGCTGTCATCGAGGAACTCGACAAGTTCAAGAAAGGCAACGACAATCTGGCCTTCAATGCCAGAGGATTCCTCCGGGACATCGACCGGATCACCGACGGAAAGTCCTTCGGCAAGGACGGCGTGCCTATAGGCAAGGGGCTGGGCAACATCAGGATAGACCCCGGGCATACTTTTCCGGAGAGCATGAAGGGGATGTTCTACGATGACATTCCCGACCATAGGATTCTTGCGACCGCAATCTGGACGAGGGACAACAACCCGGACAGGTTCGTGGCGCTTGTCACCAAGGACATCAACCTCAGGATGAAGGCGAAGGCCGCCGGGATGGAGGTGCAGGACTACCTGACCGACAGGATCGAGGAGGCCCGGATCGAGAACTCCAACAAGGAGGTTCAGTACCTTGACGGAGTCAGCCCTGAGGCCATAAGGCAACTGGCCTACAGCCCGGACACTTCCGTGGACTGGAGGATGGTCGGAAAGGCAAAGCCCAAGGCCAACCAGCTCTACAAAATCAGGAACGGGGACACCACACTTTGCGCGCGGTTCGATGAGGGAAGAGGGAAAGTCGTGCTGGTCAAGAACAGACAGGCCTACGGGATACGCCCACGCAACGATGAGCAGAGGTTCGCGCTTGAGGCCTGCCTGAATCCGGGCGTCCAGCTGGTATCGATGACCGGCGGAGCCGGCACCGGAAAGACCCTTCTGGCCTTGGCCGCCGCTCTGGAACAGGCCGGGGACTTCGACCAGATCATCCTCACCAGGCCTACGATAGTGCTTGGCAATCAGGACATCGGATTCATTCCTGGAGACCAGAAGGCCAAAATGAGTCCGTTCATCCAACCGCTGATGGACAATCTGAATGTCATCAAGGCACAGTTCCGTCCTTCCAGCAAGGAGGCGTTGCGGATTGAGGCCATGCTAAAGGAAGAGAAGCTGATGATTTCTCCTCTGGCCTACATCAGAGGCAGAAGTCTCGGACGGGTGTTCCTGATCTGCGATGAGGCACAGAATCTCACGCCGAACGAGGTCAAGACCATCATCACGCGGGCGGGAGAAGGGACAAAGATGGTGTTCACCGGCGACATATTCCAGATTGACCAGCCTTATCTGGACCAATGGTCCAACGGTCTGTCCCATCTGAACGAGAAGATGGACGGGCAGAGACTTTTCGAACATATATTCCTGAGAATCGGTGAGAGGAGCGAGCTCTCCGACATCGCGTCAAAACTATTGTGATTGGTAGAACCAAAGATTTTGTACTTTCCCGTTTTTGACACTTCGATTGTGTTGATCCGACGGCAAGATACGGCCACATAGTGCAGCGCTTGCGAATTGTGGCTTTCTGTCAAACAATCGCCTGTTTTTTCGTGCTTTATCCCGAAATTCCCGACCATTTGTAACGTAGTTTGAGAGAGGCCTCAAATAATTCAGCCCCGGGGCAGTTTTTTTGCTCCGGGGCTTGTTTTTTCGGAATGAAATAGATATATTTGTGCCTATGTTTTAATGAATGAGCCATGGCGGAAAAAAGAGTCGTGCAAATACGGAAC
>CAVERO010000116.1:0-9152 GCA_963617915.1 Candidatus Methanomethylophilaceae archaeon
CGCGCGCGCCGATGGTACTGACACACCAGTTGGGAGAGTAGGTCGCCGCCGTACTCGGGGAGGCCCGGACGTCGCTCAGACGCCCGGGCCTCTTTTTTTTGCGTTCGTCCGTCCCCCTTTGAAAGGCGTTTTCATACGATAACGTTGCCCGAGATCTTCTCCGTGTCACCTTGCACTACGTTCCCACATAAAACTGACAGTCTCCGGCATTTGTACAATGTCTCAGTGCCGACGTTCACGAAGACATCCCCTCAATTTCATTTTTGTATGTGGCTAAAAAACATTACATTTGTGGTTATTCGTGCGGTCTGCCTTTGGTTGTCCGCCATAATATGAATTCAGTGTATTTAAGAATAGTACATAAGATTATTCTCTTTGCCGCCGGCGTCACGCTATGCGGGTGCAGTGATGTTCAGACGAACGGGACGTTGTCTGAACACAAACCAGTCAAGGTTGTTCTCGCAGTGAGCGGTTCCCCGGAGACCAGAACTGCCTATGATGCGGAAAGCAGAGGGTTCGTCTGGCAGAGTGGTGACGAAGTGTCTGTCTGGGCGAAATCGGCTGGTGGCACATATGAGCTTGATGGTCAGGCTTTCAGTCTTTTGGCCACGGGACTTGACAAGTCTTCCGCATATTTTTCAGCCACGCTCCAATCCGGGATGACTGAAGGAACATATTCCTACTATATCGCATATCCGCTTCCGGATTCTGCGGAGGGAGGCAAGGCAATGTTCACTGTGCCTTCTGTCCAGGATGGCATTGCTTCAGGTGGAGTTGACATCATCGTTGCGGGTCCCGTGGAAGGCCAGGCTTTGACTCCGATAGAGACCGGTTCGCCTGTCTTGCCGGACAATGTGATGAAATTCAGAATGAAGCATCTCCTTCATTTTCTGAAGTTCTATATTCCCGAAGGGGGGAACGTGCTCGGTGAGCCGGTCACAAGGATTGAGTTTTCAATGCCGAAGGCGGTTGCCGGGAAGGTCACTGTGGATATTGCCGATGCCGCCTCGGCTACACTTGATGCAGGGACAAAATCGGTGACTCTTGAACTTAAGGAGCCTGTCGGTGAAAACGGGGCTGCTGTCGCCGGAATATTCCCGCCTCAAACGGAATATTCATCGGCGGACCAGATGCTTGTGACGATATATTCGGAGAACAAATGGGCTTCGTTGGCTCCTGTCTCGCTGGAAGGGAGAACTTTTGCCGCCGGGCATCTGACTCCTGTCCCCCTGAGGCCGTCCGAGGCCAGGCAACTTTACAAGTTGAGATTCACTTTGGCCTCCAACAATCTTGGTGAGGATCCGTATGGCATAAAGCTCGCTCTTCCGGACGGGATGAATTGGCCGGGGAGCGGGTCGAACGTGCTTGAATTGGTAGGAACGCACGGTGGGCTGATAAAGACAGGGGACACCTTCGTTGTGGAGACAAAGGATGAGTCCGCATTCAGGGCGTTGTCCTCCAGGCAGTTGACCGTAAGTTACGAGTCGGAGAGCGCTCTGGTGACGGAAAGCCTGACGCTCGGAGATTTGACTTCGGTCTCAAACGCCACCTGCGCTTTGAACTGTCCGTATCTCTTCTACGAGGATTTCAGCGGTGTCGAGAGCTTCAGTTCCAATGATGAATATGGTATTTCCAGTGCCGGAAGCAAGTCACCTCACACATTCCTCTCAGGCTGGAGCGCCGCGAGGGCCGGAGCGCAGGCCGGAACCGCGATCAGAATCGCCTGCCGCAGGGAGACAGGTCTTGCCAACTATTCAGCCAGGGCCGATTCCCCGTTCCTCTCCGGCTTGAAGGAGGGCAAAACCGTGAGCCTGAATGTGGCATATGACTATTCAATGGACAGGAAAGGCACCCCGAAAATCGCACAGACGGTTTATTTCGGCTACATCACGACAAGCGGCAACCTCAAGAGCGGCGATAACACCGGTACCTTCACTTCAAACTTTGACATCAACGAGACGACGGGTTCATATGACAACATCAACCATACGGCCGACGTGGTCCTTTCAGATGTCACCGCTCCATTGAGGTTGAGCTGGAGGACTGTCCCGGAGACGAACTGGGGAGCCAACAACAACACCTGCTGGCTTTACATAGACAACATAAAAGTGAGAATCAAAAAGTAGAATGAATATGAATGTGAACGGAAAAATGATCGGGATGTTGGCGCTGGCCGCTTTGTCAGTGTCGTGTTCCCGGCATTTGGTTGAATCTGAAGGAAACGTCGAGTTTTCGGTTGACGCGGATTGCAAGGTTGCGGTCGCCAGCAGAAGCAACGTGTCCGACTATGCCGCCCTTCCTGACGTCGGGGAGTTTTCACTCGCCCTTACGAACAGCAGCGGCGAAGAAATCTACAGCGGGCGGCTTGACGGTTACGTCACTTCCACCGCTCTGAAGGCAGGCAACTATTCTGTGAAAGCAAGTTACGGCTCCGTGTACGATGAAGGCTTTGAAAAGCCTTGCTTTTCAGGGGAGAGGACGTTCGCGGTCACGGGAGGAGGCTCCGCAACCGTTTCCATTCCGGTCTCTCTGTCGAATTCGATAATCAGGATAGAGTGTACCGATCGATTCAAGTCTTATTACACGGACTATTCCTTCATCGTCAAGACCGGTGGAGGAACCGAAATACCTTTTCCTAAAGGTGAGACGAGGGCAGCGTTCGTCGACGCCTACACGATTTCAGTGTCCGGCACGCTGACCAACCAGGGAGGAAAGACGCAGTCTTTCTCCAAGGATTATAAATCCCTTGCCCCGAAGACATGCTACACCATCAGGTTTGATGTGTCGAATGCGGGAGGGAACTCCATCACCGTCACATTTGACGAAACGGTGGAAAATGTTGAATTGATGGATGTTGAACTTAACGGCTGACGAAATGAAAAGGATATCTTACATATTCATTGCTGTCATTATGCTTCTGACAGTGTCCTGCAAGAAGGACAATTTTAATTATGCCCATGGTGACAAGACCGGGGTGCTTTCATTCGACGGGCTTTCCCTGGTTGTTTCTGATGAAGTCCATAAGGTTGCAACCCGCGCCGAGGCCGCTGGCGACGACTACGTGTTGTTCCTCTATGACAATGCCGGTGTGCTTGTGTGGCAGAAAACGTATCAGGAGGTCCGGGGAAGCGCAAGCATTTCCCTCCCCGCCGGCAATTACACCCTTGACGCCAGGTCAACCAGTGCGGAGGTGCCTCAGGCCAAATTCACATCGCCTGTCTATGGGGCTTCAAAGAGTTTCTCAATCAAGGCCGGAGTGACGACCACGCTTGGAACCATTACCTGCACCCTGCTTCAGGCAGTAGTCACGGTCGGGTATAACGATGATTTCCTGAAGTCTGTGACCGGGGACGGCGCGGCTACGGTCGAATTGACCGCAGGATATCCTTTGGAGTATAAACTTGAATATTCCAATGGCAGTCCCACGTATGACCGCCGTCTGGGCTACTTTGCGGTGAACGGCACCGACGCCACGATAGCCTTGGTCTTCAAGGGCTCAGTGGAAGGCAAGACCCAGAGAATGCGCGCGACCATCACAAACGTCAAGGCGCAGGATTGGCACATCGTCACCATCCTGAAAAAAGTGGACGCTTCCGGGAACGCCTCTTTCTCTGTCGAGATCGATGGTCTGGTTGAAGACGTGGAGCTGGACAATTCCGTGACGGCCGAGGAGCAAGGCGACGGTTATGATCCTGACGCTCCGGCCGGTGACGGTGGGATTGAACTTGTCAGCACATGCTCGTACGACATATCCAAGACAATCGTGGTCCCGTCAGTCGGATCGTTCCCGCTGACGATGACCGCGAAGATACCTAACGGGGCCCGCAAGTTCACAGTTGACATCGCATCCACAAACGCTGATTTCATCAATTCAGTGAACACGGTCGGAGGAACCACGCTCGATCTTATCAATCCTTCCGATGCGGCGATGGGTGTGTTCGACATAGTCCCGTTCCCTCACGGAGCGGAACTTGCCGGCAAGACAGAGGTGGATTTCGACCTTTCCGGGGCGCAGACTCCTCTTCTCGCTTTCAAAGGCGCGCACACATTCACTATGAACGTGATCGACAACAAGGGCTGCCGAAAGAGTATTCCTATCACCCTTGAAGTGCAGTAGGAGGAATGAATATGAAGAATCAACTGTCAATCATAACATTGGCTCTCTCTGCTGTCGCTTTGGGAGCGTGTGCCGGCTACGATGGGACTCCGGCCGGGAAGGGCGCGTTCAGCCTCGATGTACGGATGAGCGAACCGGCCACGAAGGCCGCGATGAGTCAGGACGAGCTTCTTTCATCCGCGAAAGTCAGCATCTACAAAGGCGATTTCTCCGGCAAGGTTCGTGAATATGTATATTCACAGATGCCGGAGGCAATCTACCTTCCTGCGGACGAGTACCGTGTGGATGTCGTGGCGGGAGAGTTGGCCAAGGACAGTCCGTCCGCGGCTTCCTGGGAACAGAAAAGCTACAAAGGATCTTCCGCTGTGACTGTCACGGCGGGGACGTCAAGCAGCGTGACAGTCGTCGCCAAGGTCTGCAATGTAGTCTCCAATGTCACTTTCGACCAGACTGTGGCCGAGGCTTTCGCCGACGGCTATACCTGCACGGTCAGCCTTGGGGAGTCCGGCGGCCAGCTTGTCTATGACGCTTCCAAAAGCGGTGCGGACGGCTTCTTCATCGCTTCCGGTTTTGAGCCTTCGCTTTACTGGAGTTTCTCCGGCACTTTGAAGAAGGACGGAAGCGCGTTCGCGAAGTCCGGGGAGATCAAGTCTGCGGAAGGCGGAAAAAGGTATAGGCTGAACCTCAAATACACGGAGAAAGACGGCCTTCTGGCCTTAAGCCTTCTGGTGGATGACTCTACGAACAACATCTATGATGACATCATTTTCGATGGTTCCTCGACGGGGATAGCCAAGTCCGCGGGATACGAGATCTGGGCTGGCCACTTTACCGCCCACGCTGACGTTGACGAAACTCAGTATGACAAGGACAAGGTCCGTTTCGAGGTCCGTGAGAAAGGAACTCAGGACTGGACGCAGGTGGCGGCGGTCAGGGAGTCTGAGGGGACGTTCAGCGCTGATGTCAAGGGATTGAACCCATCCACCACCTACGAGTACCGTCTTGTGCTCACTTCTCTTGAGTCAGGAGAAGAGGAGATTCTCGCCGCCTCGTCCGACATCACCACCGACAAGGCGGTTCCTGTGCCGAACGGAGGGTTCGAGACGACATCCAACGACGAAAGTTCCAAGTACAAGTCGTTCTATGACCCGTCTTCTTCGGATCCGGCACTGCGGACACAATGGTGGGGCAACGGCAATTATGGCGCGACGCTTGTGGGCTCAAGTTCCGTAATATGCTATCCTGACGCTTCTTCCTTCAAGGAAGGCTCACAGTCAGTCTGCCTCCAGTCACGCTGGGTTGTCGTGAAGTTCGCCGCCGGAAACCTTTTCAGCGGGCATTTCGGAGAACTCATAGGAACCACGGGCGGAACGGTTTACTTTGGGAGACCGTTCACCGCCAGACCTACGGCATTGAGACTTTGGGTGAAATATTCAGGAGGCGTCATCAACCGCGAGTCCTCCAATGTCCCTTCTGATGGGAAGAAGGGCAACTACGACAAGGCCTCCATCCGAGTCGCTCTTGGCACTTGGGACTACAGGCAATATGGCGGCGACGCTGACAGCCCTGTCCTCATCAACACCACTGATGAGAGCACGTTCGTGGACTTCTCCACCGACAAGTCCACAATCGCTTTCGGAGAAAGGCTCATCTCTTCCGACGACTCCAATCCGGCCAAGGACTGGTGCCGGATGACCATCCCTCTTGAGTACAGAAGCCTTACTGTCTATCCGACGCACATCATCATCAGCTGCGCCGCCAGCATGTACGGAGACTACTTCTCCGGCTACGATGACAGCAAGCTCTGGCTTGACGGAATGGAACTTCTTTACGAATAATGACAAGATATTCATTCATAATACTTTCAGTCCTTTCTCTGTTCTTTGGCCAGTTCAAAGCCGAGGGACAGAAAATGGACAGGGGTATTGACCTGTCATCCCAGTCTTGCTTCATCAGGAAAGGCACCTGGATGGTGGGCGGCGGAGCCAGCTATATGCTGCACGACAACGACAATTCCCGTCTGTTGGTGGTCAACGGCATAAAATCCACAGGCTACACCCTTTCTGTCAGCCCGGCGTTCTGCTACATGTTCAAGGACAATATGGGAGTCGGAGTCAGGGTAGGGTACAAAAGGAATATGTTCCAGCTGGATTCCGCCAAGATGAATTTCGAGGACATCAATCTGGAGATGGCCGATTACCATAAGATTAGCCATGCCTTTGAGATTCAGGGAATCGGACGCTACTATATTCCAGTGGGGGCGTTGAAGCGTCTGGGCTTGTTCAACGAGCTGCAGCTGTCATATTCATACGGTCAGGGAAAGGTGCTGGACGGACACGGCGACAAGGTGAACGCATCGTACGAGACTTCCAACGCTTTGGGAATCAATCTCTGCCCGGGATTCATGGCCTTTGTCACCGACAAACTCGCCATCGACGTGAGCGTGAACATGCTGGGACTCCATTTCGACTGGACCGACCAGAGTCACAACCGGGTGGCGGAAGGGGACAGGAGTTTGACTTTCATTAATTTCAAGGTGAATCTGCTGGCCGTAGGATTCAGCCTTTACTATTATTTGTGATCAGGTGAAAAAGATAGCGTTGATATTGTCCGTCCTTCTTTCCGCATTCAGCCTGTTTGCTGCGGAGAGAGATAGTCTGTCAGTCAATGAAAGACGCGGGCCTGACAGGCTGTTCATGCCGAAAGGAGATTTCTCCGCCGGTGTGCAGTTCTTCTATGCGGACTTGTACAGCACGGACAGTGAATATCTTATGCTGCTTCAGCATTTGGATGCGAGCGGCACGATGATGACGTTGTCGCCTTTCCTTGGCTACACGTACAAGAACAACAGGGCAGTCGGTCTGAGGGCGAAGTATTCATCGGCAAAAGGAGGAATCTCCAACGCTGACTTCTCGATGCTGAGCGATGACCTTGCCGTCTCTTTGAATGACATCAATGCGGATTCGCGCGCGGTTCAGGCGGAGGTTTTCCATCGCGCCTATGCTCCGTTGGACAAGCGGAGCAGGATAGGTGTGTTCACCGATGTGTCGCTTGGATATTCCTACACCAGGACTTCATTCTCCTACAACGAGGAGAGCCTTGACAGTTATTCCGTTGCCAACAGAGTCAAGATAGCGGTGCATCCCGGCCTGATGATCTTCGTGACCAACAGCGTCAGCACGCACGTTTCGATTGGCATCGGAGGTGCGACCTACAATCATATTGACTATTATAAGAACGGAGAGATTGTCGGCACGAGGGATTTTTCCAAGGTGCGTTTCATGCTTGACGTGCTTGACATCTCGTTCGGGATGAGTTTCCATATTTAGGCTATGAACAGATTGATTTTGACCATACTGATGATTGTCTCGCTTCCGGTGGTGTCGTGTATCAGGAACGATGTCCCTTATCCCGAGATAGACGCTGCCATCACAAGTCTTGAGGCTGACGGAGTCAAGTCTGTGGTCATCAGCGCCGATGTGCGTGAAGTGGTCCTTACCCTTGAGGAGACCGTGGACATCAGCCAGGTCAACATCCGAAAGGTGTCGTTCAATGACGGGGCTGTCATCGCTTCCGACCCCATTGTCGGCACGAAAGACCTGTCCGAGCCGCTTGCGGTGACACTTTCCGCCTACGAGAGCGAGCGTTCGTGGGCAATCAAGGCAGAACAGCCGATAGAACGCTATTTTTCCCTCTCAGGGCAGATTGGCGGCGCTGTGATAGATGCCCCGAACAGACGCGTCGTGGTTCAGGTGCCATCCGGAATCGACCTCACGAAGTTGAGCGTGTCTTCCATAAAACTCGGTCCCGAGGGGCAGACCGCATATTCTCCGGCCATCTCCTCTTTGAATGATTTTGAGAATCCGGTGGAGCTGAATGTCTCCTACAGGGATGTCAATGAGGTCTGGACACTATATGCGGAGGAGGTCGAAGCGGCGGTCTCGATTTCCAAGCCGGATGTCTGGACCGGTGTCGCCTGGCTCAAGGCAAGCGGCATCGAAGGCCGTGACAACGGATTCCGCATCAGAAGGGCCGGTGATTCCGGTTGGAGTGAGGTTGACGGAGTCACCTCCGACGGCGGATCATTCGCCGCAGCCGCTGAAGGTCTTGACCCTTTGACTGAATATGAATGTCTGGCCTACAGCGGCGAGGACACTTCGGAGATTCTGAAGTTCACGACCGAGGCTGCTGTCCAATTGCCGAATTCCGGTTTCGAGACCTTCTCCAACGCGGAGTCTGACAAATACTGCTCGTTTTATGATCCGGCCTCGTCGCTTCCTGAACTTCAGACCAAATGGTGGGGAAGCGGCAACAAGGGCTCCACAACTGTCGGTTCAAAGTTCGCCATCACAAAACCCGATGGCACGGAAAAGGTCGAGGGGAAATATTCATTGAAGATGGAGTCGCAGTACGTGGTCATCAAGTTCGCCGCCGGCAACATTTTCTCCGGTGAATATGTCGGGAATGTCGGTACGTCGGGAGGGAAGATCCGTATGGGGCGTCCGTTCACCCTTCGTCCTCGGAAACTGACCGTCTGGGTCAAATACAAGTGCGGTAAGATTGAATCGAGGACACTCGGAGGCTATCCGGACGGCGATGTGGTAAAGGTCGGCGACAATGACCGCGGCATCGTCTGGGCCGCCCTGGGCACTTGGGATTTCCATAAATATGGCGGGACGGAGGACTGCCCTGTCGAGGTGAACACCACCGACAAGTCAACATTCTTCGACCCTTCGGGCAAGGATGTCGTAGCATACGGCAAGTTCGTCACCGACCATGACATGGGTTGGACAAAGGTGGAGATTCCTCTTGAATATGTCTCCACTTCACGCCGCCCGACACACATCATAGTCTCCTGCGCCGCCAGCATGCTCGGAGACTATTTCACCGGCAGCCCCGACTCCATCCTGTGGGTCGATGACATCCGTCTGGAGTATTAGAAGCTGTTTTGATTTGTTTGAAATGTTCTTTGAGGTGAAATAACTTCATTTTCTTCCCGCTTCTTCAGTCAGATAGCACCGCTATCCTCCTTGGA
>CAVERO010000117.1:0-9082 GCA_963617915.1 Candidatus Methanomethylophilaceae archaeon
GGCTCACCAACCGTGGTTCGGCGGAGCTCACCAACCGCGCAGGGAACTCCGGCCACCAGAGTCAGGCTAATCAACAACAAAAACCTTCGCATCGACCGCCCTGTTATATTCAGCGTTCAAGATGGTGATGACCGTCTCGCCGCCGTTGTCAACCAAATCCACCTCTCTGACCTTCAAATCCTTGCCGAAATGAAGGCGCACAGTCTTGAACATCTGCCTCATTTCCTTTTTAAGCGGCTCCAGCTCGGCGACATAACAGCCGCCGTCCAGAAACATCCGCACCTTGAAGTCTCCGCCGCCGGACAGCCCCTGCCCCGTGATGCTGCCCATCATGATCCTTGCGATGGATTTGAAAAGCCTGTTCGAGTTCACATCCATCTTGCTGGATGTCTGGCTGCTCTGCAAAAGCGCCTTCTCCTTGTTCAGAATGAAAAGGTAGGTGTAGGGAGAGACATATTCCCACCTCAGCATCCCGTCGGCGAACCACATCTTTCCCTTCGAAACCATCTTCTCCTGAAGGATGGCTATGTCCTTGACCTGCCTGAAATCAGCCGTAAGACTCCTGATCCCGGCGCAGGAAGCGTCAATCTTCCTTATGGCCTCGGCGGTCTGCTCCTCCGTAAGCGGCTTATAATCCGCTCCCGAAGCAGCCATAGAGACGCAAAGCAGCGCAAGTCCGATGAGCATTATCCTTAAACTTCTCATAATCATCTTGCTATAAACACACACCCGCTGATGATCAGAAAGACCCCAATCCAACGTGTGGCGGGGATGTTCTCGTGAAAAATGAATATGGCCGCCAGCATCCCGAACACATAGCTCAGGCTGATCATCGGGTAGGCCATGCTGAACGGGAACTTCTTGAGGATGTACATCCAGAGTACCGTGCCCCCGGCGTAGCACAGACCGCAGCCCAGAAACCACCAGTTCACCAGCAGGCGGCCGAAGAACGCCCACGTCCACTCAAAAGTGCCCATCCTCTCAAGAGCGAACTTGAGAAGAACCTGGCCTCCGGACAGCAGGAGGCTCTGGATGACGGACAGTGTCAGCAGTCTCCACATAGGCTTTTCAGATAAACAAGTCCGACATCCTCTCCGGCGTCGTTCACGACAAGGATGTCCTTGTCAAGGCCTTTTGAGATCCTCATCGCTGCCTCGTAGGCTCCTAATCCGGATGTCGAGAAGCATTTGCCGAAGAGTTTGGAATAGTCCGCACTACGGATGACGCGCGAGGCATGATATTCATTGACAATGGTTTCCAGATTCTTCGGGGCGTGAAGAATCCGCACGTCCGCAAGTTCGCAGAGACGGGCGGTCCCTGAGCCTGTCGAACGGGCGGTCCCTGAGCCTGCCGAACGGGCGGTCCCTGAGCCTGTGGTTCGACGGGGCTCACCAACCATGGTTCGACGGGGCTCACCAACCATGGTTCGACAATGCTCACCAACCACCGAAGGGTCCGGGGATGCGGAAAGGACAAAAGCGGAGGAGGCCTCGGCGGCGGTGACACCCTCGCCGAAGTATCCGGCACCTTTCAGAAGATCGTAAGTCGCCGGTGTCGTCTCATCGTGCGCCCCGACGAGGGCGTTGGAAAGCCTGCCGGTCTGCAGTTGAAGGAAAGCATCCAGCAGCGCGCTCTCGAATGAGATATCTTTCTGGGAATACGTGCAGTTGCACCCGTGGCAATGAAGCAGGATGGCCACGGCCGAACTGACCGTGTTGTGGGTGGACATCATGAAACTGGTCGGAGGAAGCATCTCCTCCCCGTCCCGGCACATCGCCGACAGGAAGTTCTCCGTGCTCTCCATGCAGCCAAGCCCCGTGCCCGTGAATATTCCCTCCGGGCATTCGATTCCGGCATCCTTCAAGGCGGCCATAGAAACGGCGACAGCGCGTTTGAGAATCAAGCCCATCCGGCGGGCCTGCATCGGATTCAGGAACGTTCCGAAATCCGGATCCTGGCTTCTGAGGTACGGTTCTTCCAAAGCCACAGGAACGGTCATCCAGTCCTCGCAAAGAGGCTTCTGGACAGAAATCTGTGACGCGGAACGTATGTAAATCCTATTTGCCATAGCGCGAGATCAACAGGGATGAGTCATTGCCTCCGAAACCGAAGGAGTTGCACAGTACGTGACCAAGCCGAATGCCCTCACGCCCTTCCGCTTCCGGAATCACGCCGCCGTCAAACGGTTCTCTCCAATTCAGGTTTGCCGGAATGAAGCCATGCCTTATGGCCAGCAGACAGATGACGGCCTCTATGCTCCCGGCGGCGCTGGTCGTGTGGCCGGTGAAAGCCTTTGTGGAAGACACAGGCGGCACTTTGTCTCCGAAAAGACGGATCATCGCCCGGCTCTCGCTCGCGTCATTGTTTGGCGTGGCGGTGCCGTGGGCGTTCACATAATCGATGTCCGAAGGTCTCAACCCGGACATATTCAATGCTTTGGACATCGCAAGGTAAGCTCCCTCACCATCCTCCGAGGAGGCCGTCTGGTGGAAAGCGTCGCAGGCGTTGCCGTAGCCACTAAGGACTCCCAGCGGCTCCGCACTTCTTGCCAAAGCATGCTCCTCGCTTTCCAGAACCACGAATCCGGCCCCCTCTCCAAGATTCAATCCGTTACGGGCAGCGTCGAACGGACGGCAAGGCCCGCTGTCCAGAATCTTCAGGGAATTGAACCCGTTGAGATGGTATCTGGTCAGGCATTCAGCCCCTCCGGCCACCGCAATGTCACATCTGCCGTTTTTGATGAGGTCAGCGCCGAGCATAATCGAGTTCGCGGCAGACGAGCAAGCCGTGGAGATGGTGGTCACAAGACCGAAACCGCCGAAGAAGTCAGCAATCTCATCCGTGCAGCTTCCGCAGTCGTGAAGACGGAAAAGAGACTGGTCATCACCTTGAAGAAAATGACGTTCAGTCACATCCATCCCCCCGACCGTCGTTCCCGAAATCAAGGCGGCACGTTCCGAACCTTTGACTCCGGCCTCCTGTATAGCCTCCTTGACTGCAATGATTCCCAGCAGCGCCGTCCTCGGAACCGCCTTGCCGGCCGGAATTCCGAGATGGCCTTTCAGTTCCTCCTCGGACATGTCCACTTCCCCGCAAGGCAGGTCAGAGTGGGCGGTCTGAAGACGCCTCAGCCTTCCTATGCCACTCCTGCGGGTCAAAAGGGAACGCAAAGTCTCCCCTTTCCCCGCCCCGATGGCGGAGATGATTCCGGATCCAGTTATGACGATTCTGCCTGACACTTATTCCGCCCGGTTAGCCTTGACGTACTCGGCCATCGTCCTGACGGACTTGAAGACCTCCTTGCCCTCGGCGGGGTTCTTCAGCCTGATGCCGTAGTTCTTCTCCAGAAGCAACATAAGCTCCAGAGCGTCAATGGAGTCCAGACCAAGTCCCTCCCGGAAGAGAGGTGCGTCGGTGTCAATGTCCTCCGGTTTGAGGCCGTCCAGCTTAAGAGCCTCGATAATCTTGGTTTTCAATTCATTGATAAGTGCTTCCATATTATTGTTTCTCTACTAAATACAATTCAGCCTCAAAATGCTCCGGGTCGGAGCATTCCAGCCACCCGGCGATGGCGGATTCCGTCACCGGATCCTGAAACGCCTGTCCCACAATCTCTTTTATCACCTTCTCGTCCTTGTCCTCAAGCACATAGAAGGAAGTCTCCCCATAGTACTTGTTGCGGATGGCAATCTCCCCGGTCACGATGTTCGGCAAGGTGTACACGAACACAGCCGGACTCGGAAAGAATCCGCCCTCCTCGATAGTCTTCTGATACTCAACGTCATCCGCAAGCGAGCCACTGCGGTTGAAAAGTATCACGGCCCTGTCCTCGCAATCCGTCCTTCTCGGGCTTTCTTCTCCGAGCAAGAGTTCCGAAGCGACGAACCCAAGACGGGCCAAGGGATCCATCTTGAAGAACTTCGGGTAGCCGCCCACATTCTTCCGGTAAACCTCCACCAAAAGTTCCGCTCCAACGGAGTCAAAGTTAAGCATTTTTTCCCCGACTACCACCTTTTCCGGAGTGATTGAAACCCGTGCCTTGACTTTCATTCCTCACCTCCTTCCGAAAAACAATCCCCTTTTATGAATATCCCGGCGGCGTTGCAGCCTCCGAATCCCGACAGCAGTTTCACGAAAGCCCGCTTCGCCGTCTTTCTCGATTCCGGCGAGATGTCCGGCGGACAAGAAACCCCGCACTCTGAATACCCCCGTGTCCCGAGCACAGTTCCGTCATCCACAGAAGCCATCGAAAGAATGGTCTCAAGGATTCCCGCGGCGCCCATCGTGTGGCCGAAATAACCTTTAAGGCTGTTCACTGGAACATTCTGCAATCCGGCTCTGGACAATGCGATGGATTCCATCTCGTCATTGTAGGCGGTCGAGGTGCCGTGGACTGACACAAGAGCCAGTTCCTCCGGCTTGACGTCGCCAAGCGCGGCCTTGATCGCCCTGAAACTTCCCTCACCGGTTCTGGACGGCCCGGAAATGTGGTTCGCGTCGTTGCGGACCGCTCCTCGGAGCAAGACCCAATCGTCGGGGGCAGGAGTCTTGTACCTGAATATTATCGTGGCGGCGGCCTCCCCGAGATTCAAGCCTTTTCTCTGCGCGTCGAACGGTCTGCACGCTTCCCCGGACAAAGCTTTGAACGACTGGAAACCGGAAATTATGAAACGTGACTGGACATCGGTGCCGGTCACTATCACCGTGCCGAATCTCCCAGTCTGGAGTTCTCTCATCGCCGTGATCTGGGCACAAAGTCCTGAAATGCAGGCGTTGGACACCACAACCGGAGTGTTTTTATTTCCAAAGAACCCGGCTATCCTCTCCGCCGAGTTTCCAAGCCGTTCCCTTTCGGCAGGATCACCGCCGCAAGGTCCGGCCTCTCTGTCTAAAAGTTCCACATTCCCCTTCGTGGAAGACACGATAAACAAAACGTCATCCGATGCAGGGTCAATTCCCGTACCCTTCAAAGCCTTTGACACTGAAAGGATCAGGCGTTTCTCAAAGCGTGTGAGGCCGTCAAGGCCGGAATATTCTCCGTTTTTTGCGGCGGAGGCTATTCCGGCATATTCATCTGCCAATGCGGCTTCGTCAATCAAAGATGCGAAGAATGGTTCAGGGAGGTCTTTTGAGGATTCGTAGAGCCTCAAGGACGACTTCCCCGCCTTCACGGCGGCGTAATTCTCCTCCGTGGTCGTCCCCAACGGAGAGATTATGTTGTCAGCGACCTTGACGACGGCTTTCCGCCCGTCCACAGGCCTGGTTTCGTCCAAAGCGATGACCATTGAGCCTTCAGCTACCATGTTCCCTTCTGATCTTGTGACCGCATCGACCATCAGCATCGTTCCGAACTCCCCTTTCAGGTTGATTTCCGTCTCGATGGTTTCCCCGACAGCCGGAGCCTCAAGAACCTTGAAATCCTTGAGGGCGCAGACATAGCCCACGCTGACCGGCTTGTGGAGTATGTACTTGTTGATGAAGCCGATCCTTGCGGCGCAGGTCTGGGCGATGTTCTCCACAAGACCTTCCGGCACAAGTTTTCCGTCTTCCGCAAAGACATTGTCCTCCTGAATCAGGAACCGGGTCACAGTCCTCTTGTAGGAGCACGACAACAGACTGGAAACCATGACGAAAGGCTTCCGCTGAGGCAGAAGGTCCGCTATGCTCACAGACGCAAAGTCAAAAGTCTTCAGTTCCTCCTCAGTCATTTTTCCAGAACTCATAAAAGTTGAACCATTGGTCAGGGTAAAGCCGCAGGACCTCGGAGATGTTGTCCGCATAGGCCTGAGCCATCGCCTCGGCCTTTTCTCTGACACCCAAGCCCTCAAGCCCCGCATCAGGACGGAACAGATGCACCCGGTATCTTCTCAATCCGGTCTTCATCACAAAGACCGACACCACCGGGACATTCCGCATCGAAGCCAGCAGGAACGGTCCCGAAGGCAGTTCCGCATCAGCGCCGAGAATTCCGCAACAGACTGTCCTGTTCGACCCGAAAACCCTGTCTCCGTGGATGTTCACAATCTCTCCTTCCGCCAAGGCGTTGTTCAGAATCACGAGATGTGACATATCCTCCGAAATGTTCACCAGACGGACATTGTTCACTCCCAGCACCCTGCTCCTGTTCTCTGTGAGGGTCTTCCCTTCTCCGGCGAAAACGAGGGCATTCATATTCTTGGGAGCCTTGAGCTCATAGCCCGCAAGCTCATCATTGCCGATGTGCGAGCTTAACTGGACAAAGCCTTGGTCACGGGCGCAAAGATCCTCGTACATCGGCATCTTCGGGACATCGACCAGGAACTTTTTACCCGAATATGAGGCGAACCGGTCCATGATCACCGTCCCGAACATCCAATGGCACGCGCACACGTGGAAGAATGCCCTCAATGACCCGTAACCTTGCCTTCGGCGGAAGTAATAGTAATTGGAGATGTACCCTTTGTGATTGAATATCATGTAGAACGGCACAGCAAAGCTCATCAGCAGGTAAAAGAACCACAGCGGAATGACCTTCATCATCCCGATCAGGGACCTGTGCATCCACGAGGCCCCGTCAGTCGTGCCCTGCCACTGCCTTTCTCCGCTCTGCGACATATTCCCGACCCAATGAGGCAGCCTCAGGCAACCTTTTCCTCGATGAAACCGTAAAGACTGCCAAGGGTGGTTAGCCTGCCGAGCTCCTCGGTCTTGACTTTCACACCGAATTCCTTATCAATCAGAACGATGATGTCCACAATGTCGAGGCTGTCGATGCCCAGATCCTTTTTGAGGGCGGCATTGTCGTCAAGAAGCGCCGCATCGATCTCAAACTCGTCAACGAGGAATCCGTTGACCTTGGTGATTATTTCTTCCTTGCTCATTACTCTAGATTTTTATTCTTTTACGCAAATCAATATGTTGTGTCCCTGACCGATGCCGTCGATGATCTTCCCGACCTTCATCCCGGCCTTTTCGATAAGCCTTGTCAGATTCTCGGAATAGTACATCTTGCTGTTCCCGTTGGCCATGGCCGTGAAGTACAGGCTGGTCATTGTAAGACAGAAAGCGGCGGGCTCGAAGCGCTGGCGGTTCCACAGAAGCTCCATGATGCAGAGTCTCGCTCCGGGACGCAGAATCTCCGCCGCCCTTTGCAGGATGCTCAGGATTTCCTCCTCGGAGAAACAGTCCAGGAACTGGCTCATCCAGATGACGTCATATTCCTTGTCGTCAGGGAATCGGGTTGCCGGGTCAAGCAGATTGCCTCCACAGCCGTGGATTCTCTCCGCTCCCGGCTTGCCGGCCGTCTCTTTCCGCATAAGCCCTATCTGCTGAGGCAGATCCAGAATGGTGACCTCAACGTCAGGATCGTAACCGACGCACTGGAGAGCCCATTTGCCGGTGTTGCCGCCCACGTCAAGGAGATTCTTCACGGGACGGTCGAATACTATCTTCAACGCCTCATCGAAGGAATGGTTGGAGTAGAAATGGTCGAAAGTGAACCAGCTTGTCCTGGCCGGCTCCGGAAGGGTTGAAAGCCCTTCATAAATCGTATCCCAGTCTCCCAGACATTTCAGACCTGCCGGACGACGCTCCCTGAAAGACTCGTCCAGATGGAAGAAGCCCTCATAGTTGACATCGTTGTTGAAGTCCATGTTGACTCTGGTGGCCTCGTCCGTGATCAGAAACCAGCCTACCTTGGAAATCGTGAACCTGTCTGTCTCCGTGTCCACAAGGACGGTCCCGATACACAGACCAGCCTCCAGAAGGCATTTGACGGTATATTCGGAACGCCCTGACGCTTCTGCAACCTCTTCGAGCGTCAGACCTTCGCGATGACCGCGAAGAAGTTCAAGGATTCCGTACTTGACCAACAATCGGGAAGCCTGAAAGACAACGGGGCCGAACGCGATGAACTCCGCCATCCGCTGCGCCTCGCGGGCGCTGTATGGGTCTTTTGTGTACCTCTTTTCAAGTTCGGGGAACAGTTCCATCTATTGAAGATTTAACGGGTTGTCTCTCAAATATTTCTCCACATCGGCAATCTGGCCGTAGAACGGTCTGTCCTCCACGAACTTTGGAGCGATGGCCCGGACATCGTCATAGACCTTTCTGGATGTCGGAGCCAGTTTATCCGCTATCCCGAGGCAATCCACAGCCTGCGCAAGGGCGATGAAGTGAATCGCAAAGATCTGATAAGTGTTGTCTATGACACGCTTGGTCAGCAGAGCCGTGTTGGTGCCCATGCTCACAATGTCCTGATTGTCATTGTTGTTCGGAATGCTGTGAACGTAGTTCGGCATGGCAAGTGTCTGACACTCGGCAGCCGTCGAGGTGGCCGTGAACTGGCACGCCTGCATTCCGTAGTTCAGCCCGAGCGTCCCCATATTCAGGAACGGAGGAAGGATTCCGTTGATGCGGTCGTGGAACAGATAGTTGAGCTGGCGCTCGGCGGTCATGGCCATCCTCACCGTGGCGATCTTCACCTTGTCCTCCTCAAGGGAGATGTAGTCGCCGTGGAAATTGCCGCCGTGGAAGACATTCTTCGCCACATAGTCCACGATAGGGTTGTCGCAGGCCGAGTTCAATTCCTCCTCCAGAACCCTGCGGGCGGCGGCGAACGTCTCATAGACGGGTCCCAGAATCTGTGGGGTGCACCTCAACGAGTAATAAGCCTGAACCTTGTGGTCGAATGTGCCTTCCGAGGCGTGGCCGTTGTCATAGAGGTCGTGCTCGCGCTTGCGCAGACATCCGCTTCCCTCGGAAAGTCTCCTCATCCTTGCCGCGATCGCCTGCTGTCCCTCGTGGCGGCGTACCTCGTTGAGTTCCTCGGACATAAGGTCATCGAACGACGAGGCTATCTCGTTCATCATCACGGAAGCCAGCGTCGCCCAGTCCAGAAGCCGGTCGGCATAGACCTGGTTGACCACCCCGATTCCGGTCATGAAAGAAGTCCCGTTGGAGATGGACAATCCTTCACGAATATGAATCCTGAACGGCTCAAGGCCATTCTCCTTCAGCACCTCCGCGGACGGTCTCCACTTGCCTTTATAGTGGACCTTGCCCTCGCCGATCATGCAGAGAGCCATGTGCGCAAGCTGCACCA
>CAVERO010000118.1:0-8859 GCA_963617915.1 Candidatus Methanomethylophilaceae archaeon
GAATACGGTCCCCAGTGCCCCACCGGGGCTGTCACGTAGTGACTGGGGGTTGAAAAAAGGAGTTGACTTTTTAGGTCAACTCCTTTCAAAGGTATTATTTCTCAATTAAGAGAAGTTATCGTACAGAATACTCTCCGGCGGCACTCCCAGACTGTCAAGCAGCTTGTTGACCGAAGCCACCATCATCGGAGGGCCGCACATGAAGTACTTGATGTCCTCCGGAGTCTCGTGGTTCTTGAGGTAGGTCTCGTACATCACATTGTGCACGAAACCGGCGGTGTACTTGACACCGGCGGCATCGGCAGCCGGATCAGGACGGTCAAGAGCCAGATGGAAGTGGAAGTTAGGGAACTCCTTCTCGATCTCGGCATAGTCCTCAAGGTAGAACGCCTCGACAAGGCTGCGGGCCCCGTAGAAGTAGTGAACTTCGCGCTTTGTCTTGAGGGTCTTGAACAGGTGCATGATATGGCTGCGGAGAGGAGCCATTCCGGCACCGCCGCCGACGAAGATATATTCCTGTGAATCAGGATCGTTCTGCGGGAGAAGGAACTCTCCGAACGGACCGGAGATCCAGACCTTGTCGCCCGGCTTGCGGGTGAAGACGTAGGATGAGCCGACTCCCGGAGGAACAGGCAGCATCTTGAACACGCCCTTAGGCTGGCTCCTGTCGAACGGAGGAGTGGCGATACGGACGTTCAGTTTGATGATGTCCCCCTCGGCAGGATAAGAGGCCATAGAGTATGCCCTGATAGTAGGCACATCGTTCTTTGCCTTGATGCCGAAGAATCCGTACTTCTCCCAGTCCGCCCTGTAGATGTCATCGACGTCGATTGTCGAGAAGTCAATGTCATAGGCAGGGATGTCGATCTGGATGTACTCTCCTGACTTGAAGTCAAGGTGAACGCCTTCAGGAAGCTTCACTGTGAACTCCTTGATGAAGGTGGCCACGTTCTTGTTGGAGATGACCTCGCACTCAAGCTTCTTGACGCTGAGTGTGGACTCCGGAACCTGAATCTTGATGTTCTCCTTGATCTTCACCTGACAGCCGAGCCTGAAGCCTTCCTTGATCTGCCGGCGGCTGAAGAAGCCGGTCTCGGTAGGGAGGATGGTTCCGCCGCCCTCCAGCACCTGAACCTTGCACTGCCCGCAGTTCGCCTTTCCGCCGCAGGCGGAAGGAAGGAAGATTTTCTGGTCTGCGAGAGTGTGCAGGAGGTCGCTGCCCTGAGGGACATCCAGAACCTTCTTGCCGTTATTGATGTCAATCTTGACAGTGCCCTCCGGTGTGAGCTTGATCTTCACATAAAGAAGCAGCGCCACCAGAATCACCGTCACAAGCACAATTGTGATTATTGATGAAATAATTGTTGTAAACATGTTTACCGCCTCCTTACGTTAGATTGTCAGACCCATGAAGGTCATGAAGGCCATTGCCATCAGACCCACGGTGATGAATGTGATGCCGATGCCGCGAAGCGCAGCCGGAACCTTCGAATATGCCATCCTCTCCCTGATGGCGGCGAGGGTGACGATGGCGATGAACCATCCCAGACCCGAGCCAAGGGAGTAAACGGTCGCCTCTCCGAGGTTCACGAAATCACGCTGCTGCATGAAGAGCGAGCCGCCGAGGATGGCGCAGTTCACGGCGATCAGAGGGAGGAATATTCCCAATTCTGAATATAGAGCCGGAGCGAACTTCTCCACGATCATCTCCACCAGCTGTGTGATGGCCGCGATGACCGCGATGAAGGTGATGAAGCTCAGGAAGCTCAGGTCAACGTCCGCCAGCGACGGGCTGATCCACTTCATCGCGCCAGGATTGAGGATGTACTGGTTCAGCAGGTAGTTGATCGGCAGTGTCACCAGAAGGACAAACACGACAGCCACACCAAGACCGGAAGCCGTCTTCACGTTTTTCGATACCGCCAGGTATGAGCACATACCAAGGAAGTAAGCGAAAATCATATTGTCAACGAAAATTGACTTTACGAATAAGCTAAGATATTCCATAATTCCTGTGTGTCAGATGTTATTTTTCCTGAAGGTCTTTCTGGATGCTCCTCTGAATCCACACGATGCAGCCGATGAGAATCAGCGCCATCGGAGGAAGGATCACAAGACCGTTGTTGACATAGCCGGCGGCGTAGAAGCTTTCCGGGATGATCCGGACGCCGAAGAGGGTGCCGGAGCCGAAAAGCTCGCGGAAGAAGGCCAGCACGATGAGGATCAGCGCATAGCCGGCTCCGTTAGCCAGACCGTCAAGAAGGGACGGAATCGGCTTGTTGCAAAGACCGAAAGCCTCGATGCGGCCCATCACGATACAGTTGGTGATGATCAGTCCGACATACACCGAAAGCTGTGTCTCGATGCTGTACGAATAGGCCTTGAGGAACTGGTCCACAAGGATGACCATAAGCGACACCACAACCAGCTGGATGATGATCCTCACCCTGTTAGGGATTGAGTTCCTCATCATCGAGACCACGAAACTGGAGAGGCCGGTGACGATCATCACCGAAAGTCCCATCACGAAGGCTCCCTTGAGCTGCACGGTGACGGCCAATGAGGAGCATATTCCGAGAATAAGGACAGTCACAGGATTGCCCTTGAAAATCGGATTCAACAATGTTTCCTTAAGTTTTTCGTTCATATCATTTCCTCCTCATTATTCAGCGTTGGCAGGTTGGTCACACTGGGTTGCGCCGTCTCCGGCCGCCTTGGCGGACGACAGGTAAGGCTCGTAGGCCCTGAGCCAAGTCGCGATTGCGACTCCGAGAGCCTTGCTGGTGATGGTCGCGCCGGTGATCGCGTCAACGGCGTTCTTCTGCCCGGCGGGAACACCGCCTTTGACAACCTCGAAAGGCACCTTGGCTCCGCTCTTGTCCACAGCGGTGAAGTCAACGGACTTGCCCTCGAACTCGGCCCTGAACTTAGGGTCGTCCTTGATCTTGGCTCCCAGTCCAGGGGTCTCGCTCGCATGGTCGAAATAAGCGCCGCGGATGGTGAGGTCCGCGTTAAGGGCGATGTAGCCCCATATCGGTCCCCAAAGACCCGCTCCGTAGCAAGGCAGGACAGTGATTGTCTCGCCGTCCTTCTCGAAGATGAAGACAGGAAGGGCGATCTTGTCGGCCTTTCCGCCTTTGATGTACTTGTCCTGCGCCTTGAGCTGGCCGGTCGTGTAGATTTCGCTCTTCTCCTTGTTCAGAGTACCGGTCTGGGTGCCGTCGGCTCCCACGATGATGGAGGACTTGATGCATTTGACATATTCCTCAAGCACCTTGCTGTTGCCCATGGCCTCCAGCTCGCTCTTTTCAAAGAACTTGGTGGCCGCAAGCATCTGGCTGATGGTGTCCGCCTTGACATTCTCGTCCTGCTTCGGGGCAAGGGCGAGGGAGGCGAAGGCGAGGATCGCCGCTACCAGAGCCACTACAACTGTCGTGTAGATTATCGTATATGCATTACCGTTAGTATTCATATTCATTGATAATTAAGCGATTGTGACCTTTTTTGCCCTTTGCTTCACAGCCCTTGAGACTACCAGATGGTCAATCAGCGGAGCGAATGTGTTCATCAGGAGGATCGCCAGCATCATGCCCTCGGCGTAGCCAGGGTTGAACAGCCTGACGACAACGCACAGCGCACCCACCAGGAATCCGTAGATCCACTTGCCGGTCTCGGTCTGCGCAGAGGTGACAGGGTCGGTGGCCATGAAGACCGTACCGAACGCGAAACCGCCCATGACGAGCTGGTAGTACGCCGGAACGTCAGTCGCCCCGCCGATGTTGCCAAGCCAGCCGATGAGAAGCGCTCCCGCGACAGACGACACCATGATCTTCCAGCTTGCGACACCTGTCCAGATGAGGATGACGGCGCCGATTAGGATGGCAATCACGGAGGTCTCTCCCACAGAGCCAGGGATGGTGCCCGCGAACATATTCCAGAAATTGAAGCCGGCGTTGTTGATGGCCTCAAGCGCTCCCTGACCGTCGGTCAGATAGGAAAGAGGGGTCGCTCCCGAAATGGCGTCCGCTCCGCAGCGGCGCGCGATCCAAACCTCGGATCCGGACATTGAGCTCGGATAGGAGAAGAACAGGAAAGCGCGGCAAAGCAGGGCCGGGTTCAGGAAATTCATTCCGGTGCCGCCGAACACTTCCTTGCCGAAGATGACCGCGAAGGCCACGGCGATGGCGAGCATCCAGAGCGGAACGTCCACCGGGACGATCAGCGGAATGAGCATACCCGACACTAAGTAGCCCTCGTTGACCTCCTCGCCCTTGATCTGAGCCGAGGCGAATTCGATTCCGAGACCTACGATGTAGGAGACGAGATAGAGAGGGAGAACCTTGAGGAATCCCCAGAAGAACTGGTCCCAGAATCCCGGAAGGTCACCGGTTCCCGTAAGATTCTCAATTGCGAGGTTGTGCTGGTAGCCGACGTTCCACATCCCGAACAGGGCGGCCGGAACGACAGCCAGCACGACTATGATCATTATTCTCTTGATGTCAACCGCATCCCTGACGTGAGAGCCTCTGGCGGTCACTGTCGCCGGAACGCGGAGGAAGGTGTCAAAGGCATCCCATGTAGAATGCAGCCACCCCAACTTGCCGCCTTTTTCAAAAAGGCCTGGTTTTACTGTGTTTTCTTCCATTGCGATGATCCTTTAAGCCATTTCCTTTATCATGAGGTCGATTCCCTTGCCGATGATGGCCTGGATGTCGTTCTTTGAAGGGTCCACGAACTCGCAAAGGGCGAAGTCCTCCGGAAGAACCTCATAGATGCCGAACTGTTCCATCTTCTCGATGTCCCCGGCAAGGCAGGCCTTGATCAGATAGACAGGGAAAAGATCCATAGGGAGTACCTTTGAATATACATCTGAAACCACGAACGCGCGCACGCCGCCGTGGGTGTTGGTGTCCATGTTGTACTTCTTCTTTGGCAGAAGCCATGAGAAGTAGGTCATCGAAGAGCTGAACTGATTGAACCTGAAAGGTTTCGCCCATCCAAGAACTTCCCTGTCGCGGCCTTCCTTGATCAGAGTGACCTGATTGTCGAAGAATCCGAGATAGCCATCCTCGCCGACATTCTCGCCGGAAAGGACGTCTCCGCTGATGAAGCGCGTCTCGACGTCCGTGTCATAGTAACCTTCAAGAGCCTTGAGCGGCATTCCCGGAAGAGTGACAACATAAGAAGCGTCCTTTGCCGCGGGACCAGTCACAGCGACCTTGCGGGTAAGATCCAGCTTACCTGTCTTGAACAGTTTGCCGATGGCCGCAAGCGCTAGCAGGGACAAAGTCCAGACAGTCTCGCCCTTCTTGATGGGAGAGATGTTGCTGATCTGCACGCCCACGTTGCCGGCTGGATGCTTCTTGCCGTTCACCGTGTGGACGGTGGCGTCCGTGAGCCCCGCGAAAGCCGAGGCCACGCTGTTCACACAGACATGTACTTTGGCGAGCTTTGACACCGCGGTGACACCTGCCTGAACGGCAGCCACGTCATCCTTGAAGGCAAACTCCGCGTCAGCCGCGAGGGGGGCCGTGGAGAAGGCGGACACGAAAATGGCCTTAGGGGTCAAAGCCGGATCGGCGATGATTCCGTAAGGCCTCTGAATGATTGATGGCCACAGACCGCTCTTGAGAAGCGCTTCTCTCACTTCCTCACCCTTCAAGGCGGAAGGATTCTTGGCTCCGAAATCGACAGCCTCATCGGCACCGTCAGGTTTCACGAGCACAGCAAGGAGCTTTCTCTTCTCACCCCTGACGATTCCCTGGACCGTACCGCTCACCGGTGAGGTCAGGAGAATGTCCTGGTGCTGCTTGTCTGCCAAAACAGGGGATCCTGCCAGAACCTTGTCACCTTCCTTCACAAGAAGTCTCGGGGAGAAACCCTTGAAATCCGTAGGTTTGATGGCAACTGTGTCAGGCACGATCGTCTTCTTTGCTTCTAGGGCCGCCGCTCCGTCAATCGGAATGTTCAGACCCTTTTTCAAATCGATGATGTTTGACATATAAATAATGTTGATTGTAATACAACCATATTTTTTACAACCTGCAAATATACTCATTTTATTTGAGATTTTTTCCGTAATTTCGTGCCTGATATGGAAAAGAACGAAAGCGCTATTTTTGAAGGGCTGAACGCCGAGCAGAAGAAGGCGGTCGGCAGTGTGGACGGACCGGTGCTGATAGTGGCTGGTGCGGGATCGGGAAAGACAAGGGTGTTGACGAGCAGGATCGCCTACATTCTGGAGAGAGGGTGTGACCCGGCGCGGATCATGGCCCTTACCTTCACCAAGAAGGCGGCCACGGAGATGAAGGAAAGAATCGCCGTGATGGTCGGCGAGCGGAAGGCCAGAAGGCTCTATATGGGGACCTTCCACTCCATATTCATAAGATTCTTAAGGGAATATGCCGCCCTTCTGGGCTACCCCGCCACGTTCACCATCTACGACACGAGCGATTCGGTGAGCGGGATAAAGGCGTGCATAAAGGAGCTTGGGCTGGACGAGAAGGCATATAAGCCCAAGGACGTGCTTTCAAGAATCTCGATGGCGAAGAACAATCTCATCACCGCCACCGCCTACCGCAACAACCAGCAGGTGATAATCAACGACACCCACGCCCGCAAGCCGAGAATATGCGACATCTACTCCCGCTACGCCGAGAAATGCAGGAATTCGGGGGTGATGGACTTCGACGACATATTATTGAATATGAATATCCTTCTTCGGGATTTCCCCGAGGCCAGGGAGGTTATAGCGTCCCGGTTCGACTACTACCTTGTGGACGAGTATCAGGACACGAACTTCGCCCAGTACCTGATCCTGAAGAAGTTGACGGAAAAGCACCGGAATCTCTGCGTGGTAGGTGACGACTCGCAGTCCATCTACGCTTTCCGCGGAGCGAAGATTGAGAATATTCTCAATTTCAAGAAGGACTACCCCGAGTGCGGAGTTTTCCGTCTGGAGAGGAACTACCGCTCGACGGCGAACATCGTGAACGCCGCCAACTCGTTGATAGCCAAGAATGAGAACAGGATTCCGAAAACCTGCGTGGCCGTCGGCGAGGATGGCGAGAAGATCCGCCTTCTGAAAAGCTGGTCGGAACAGGACGAAGCCGTCACCATCGCATCCGAGATTGTGGAAAGGATGCGGTCCGACCACGCGAAGTATCAGGATTTCGCGATTCTTTACAGGACAAACTCCCAGTCCAGAGCCTTGGAGGAGGCCTTGAGGAAGAGGAACCTGCCGTACATGATCTATTCCGGAAACTCATTCTTCGACAGGGCCGAGGTCAAGGACATGATGGCTTACCTGAAACTGGTCGTGAACGTCAACGACGACGAGTCCTTCAAACGAATCGTGAACACCCCGGCCAGAGGAATCGGCGACACATCGCTCAACGCGCTTGCGGCCATGGCATCCGACCTCAAATGCTCGCTGTTCAAGGCGGCATATTCGGAAAAGTTCGCCGACTACGGACTCAGGCAGGCCGCGGTGGCCAAGATCCGCTCATTCTGCGTGATGATCGACGGTTTGGCATCCAGGGAGGCGGCCACCGACGCCGACACATTGGCCCGGGACATCTCGAATGCGTGCGGTCTGCTTGCGTTTTTCAAGAATGACCCTTCCATCGAGGCGCAGTCGAGAGCTTCCAATGTCGAGGAACTCGTCAACAGTGTCACTCATTTCGTCGAGGAACAGAGGGACAGTTATCTCCGTGACCTCATCGCGGAAGGGCAGGCGGAGGAGGATTCCGAGATTGAATATCCTGTCTTCACCCTCGGAGCGTTTCTGGAGAACATCTCCCTGCTGTCCAACGTGGACCTGGAGGCCGAGGATGACACGAACAACAAGATTGCCCTGATGACCGTGCATTCGGCCAAGGGTCTGGAGTTCCCGTACGTCTTCGTGGCCGGAATGGAGGAGAACCTGTTCCCGTCCGGCGGAATGCTGGCCTCCGCCGCCGACATCGAGGAGGAACGCCGTCTGTTCTACGTGGCGATGACCCGGGCCGAGAAAGCCGTAAGCCTTTCCTTCGCCAGCACGAGGATGCGCAACGGCAAGCACGAGTCCAACTCCCCGAGCCGCTTCATCAGGGAGATTGACACAAGGTACATCGCCAATCCATTGAGGAACGACAACTTCTCGGACGAGGACTCTCTTGACTTCGATGATTTCGGAGGGTTCGGCTCACGCGGATTCGGTTCACGAAACGGCTCCGGCAGCGGTTTCGGACGGTTTCCCGACGGGCGCTTCGACAGGCTCGGCGACCGCCCGGCAAACGAGTTCAGTGGTCGTTCGGCAAAAGGGTCCGGCGGGCGCTTCGACAGGCTCGGCGACCGTCCGGCGAACAAATACGGCATGGGCGGCGGCAATTCCTACGGCTCATCCGGAAGCGTCAGGTACGAACACAGGCCGGCCTCAACACCAAGGCCTTCCGACACAGCATCAAGGATAGAGGCTCTTCGGAACCGCCCGCTGCCGCCAAAGATTTCAGACGCCGATTTCGTCCCGGCTCCGATGACCGATTTCAAGGTCGGCCAACGGATCGAGCACAACAGGTTCGGCCAAGGCAAGATCCTTGAAATCACCGGCTCGGCTCCCGACCTCAAGGCCAGAATCGCCTTCGACCGCTACGGCGAGAAACTCCTCCTGCTGAAATACGCAAAGATGCGGCACGTCTGATTGATTTTTGCCAAGAGCGACATTATTTTCGCAGAAAAGCCCGCACACCGACCTGCGAATATATTCGCTCACGTGGGGGCCGGACATCCCGGAACGGATCCGCTACAACATATTCATCAACGCCGGGCGGTAGCTGTCGCCGATGGGGATGGTTTTGCCTCCGGCCATGAGGATTGTTC
>CAVERO010000119.1:0-8855 GCA_963617915.1 Candidatus Methanomethylophilaceae archaeon
TTTTTTCACCTCAAAGAACATTTCAAACAAATCAAAACAGCTTCTTAGTCCCGGACGATGTGCCGTCTCTGCCAGCCTGTCCGGAACGGCACCGCAGTGGCGATGTCTTTTGCGGGCACATCAGAATGAAAAGGCTCGCCAGCCGCACTCAAACCGCCGACACAGCTGATCAGCGGATGCCGTACTTCGCCAGAATCTTCTTTATCGGCTTGGCTACCGAGCGGGTCCAGAGGACATAGCCGTAGTCGCCCGGATGGATTCCGTCAACGGAAGTCTCGTGGTCGGAGGAAGCCGCGTCGGTGGTCTTTACGTAATAGACGTTCCTGTACTTCCGGCAGGCCTGAAGCATCATCCTGTCCGCCGTCTCCTGCTTGCCTGCCTCCTCTTCATCAACCTCCGTGTTGAAATTGCGCTTCTCCCGGTAGATTGTCTTCTGGAAAATAAGCGGAGCGTCAGGATGCTTTTCCTGTATGATCTCTATGAACTTGAACAGCCGGCTCTCTATCTGCCCGGACGAAGGATTGGAAAACGCGTCGAAGATGTAGGCGTCCACATCGGCGTCGGCAAGGGCATGCGCGAAATATTCCTGAAGCTTGCTGTTCCCCGAGCAGCCGAGACTGAGCATCTGAAACCCGGTCATCCTTGACAGCTGGGCCGGATAGGCCATTCCCGGACGGGAAGTGCAAGAACCTTGAGTGAAGCTCGAACCGAAGACCGCCACTCGATGACGAAAAGGCATCCGCGACGCACGGATGACGCTGCCCTCCCGCACCCCTATCCGCAGCTCATCCAGCGAGCTGAACAGCGGAAAGTAAATCAGGCACTGCGACATCCCCTCTTTCTTGTTTTCAAGAATATTCTTGCTCACTCCGCTCTCTGAGGGAGTCGCGGCACCGGCCCAAAGCCATTTCCCGTCCTCCTTGATGTAGAGGTCGAAGCCTTTCTGGGAAATCGGGCCGCAGGAACTGGCTCCGAATATCCTCCCGTAAACCGGGCACACCGCAATGGTCGGAGAATCAGTCTCGAAGGCAACGGCGATTCCGGAAGCCATTGTCATCTGGTTTCTCTCACCGCGTGTGAATCCGGCATTATAGGCCGCGGTGTCCAGACGATGGTACGGGCGGAGGCTGTCCTCCGGGAAGAGTTTCCCGACAAGAGTAAGATCCTTGGCCTGTACATACTTTAACGGCTGCGCCGACAGAGCCGGTGCGAAAAGGCAGCACAAGAGCAGCTCCGCAGTAAAAACAATCTTCTTCATCATTCCGTCATTACAATATCTGTCAAATCTTCATCAACTCGTCTTCACTCATCTCGGGCATACACCGGCCGGACAAGCGAATCCGGGATGCGCCCGAAAGACGGGCAGCACAACCTTACAGCTTCACGACCTCGCTCCTGTACTTGATGCGGAAGTCGCCGGAGTACTGGTCGAGGACAAAGACCTGGTAGCTGTCGCCGCCGGGATAGACCCTGACGACCACGTGACCGCAGGGCTTGAAATTACTCCAGAGTTCCTCACCGAGGTTCTTCCTGGCGAACTCTCCGGTGATGTAATAGTCCCTGTCCCCTTCCCAGACCAGACGGTCGGTGATTCTGGTCAGAGCCGAGGCGACAGGGTGCTTCTTCTCGCTCGCCGTGAATATCAAGACCTGCGGCGAGAGCGTCTGAAGGAAGAACGCGTTGCTGCTGTCATACCATCCGTGATGGTCAACCCTCATCGCAGTGACCTTTCCGCAGACCTTCGCTACGGAAGTCTCGAAATCACGCTCCTTGCACGCATTGGTCGGCCAGTTCCCTCCGGTGATGTCACCTCCGTTGTAGTAGGCGAACTTGCCGTAGGTCAGCTTGATGGCGCAGGAAACCATATTCTCGTCAAAAAGAGCCGGGTCTCCGCCGTACATCTTCCTGCGCCCAAGTCCCTTGCCTGTCCAGACCTCGCCGTTCACCGCAAGATTCCGGATCTTGAAGTTCCGGGAATATTCCCGCGGTTCATGCTTGAGGGCGAACTGCCTGTCGCTTCCGATCCTGAACTTCTCCACTTCAGTCCCCCTGCCGGAAAGGCTGGCGGCAAAAGCCAAGTAATCATCCATGAAACTCTTGTTCGACTTCACCACAATCTCCCTTGACGGAAAATCATAGTCAGGCCAGCCACGGTCAACCAGTTTGCCGAAACGGAAATATTCCCCGACAAGGGTTATTCCGGAGAGACGATAGCCGCGGGTTCCGGGAAGAGCGTCCCTGCCGTTGCCTATGTGGTCGCTGTGGAAATGGGTTATCATCACATAATCGACGGCATCTGGCTCCGGAGTCGGAGCGAGAACGCGCTTGATGTACCGCGCCAGCTTCTCTCCCGGCTTCACGGCATAGGTGGAGTCCTGCCAGCCCCATTTGTCATTGTCACCGGCGTCGATCAGCATCGAAGTGCCGTCCGGCATGACGATCAGGGTGGCGTCACCCCTTTCGAGGGCTACCGTGTGGATGTCCAGACAACCCTCGCTCCACTGTGGGAGGTATTCGGCTTCCTGGGCAAAGACAGCGGCGGCGAAACCCAACGACGCCACCGTCAAACATATTCGTTTCATGGGATTAAAGACAATCATTGCCTAAATAATCTTTCCTCCGCCTGCTCCTCTCTCCTTGGACAGTCCCGGAGAAAGCCTCAGAAGCACCACTCCGTGCGGAGCGACCTCGGTCTCCCACCTGGCAGTGTTGCCGACTTTGGCGATGTCCTTCTGCCTCCACACGTCGCGCACGGTGCACGTCCCGATGATGCCCATTGACTTCGGCACGAAACCGAGGGTCTGAGGAGTGTCGGAGATGTTGAACAGAGCCACGGCAAGAGTGCCGTCCTCAAGGGGCTTCGCATATATGGCGTGGGAATCATCCCCTTCGATGCGTCCCGCCGCATAACCCAGAACATCCTGGTTTATGTCTATGACCTCATTGTTGCTCAAGAGGCTTATCGTGAACTCGTCGGCCGTGGCGAGGTCGCAGCCTATCAGCAGCGGGGACGCCTGCATCGCCCAGAGAGTGATGTGCGAATACTGCTCGTCCGGAGTAAGCCTCGTGTTGCGCGGCTTTCCGGTGCTCCAGCCGACATTCCCGATCACCAGCATGTCGGCGTCAGGCCAGTGTCCCGGTCCGGAATATGGAGCCCAGCCGGTGTTTCTTCCGAAACCGATGGTCGAGACACTCTGCCACGTGTCCTTGATGTCGCCGGTGGTGCGCCAGCAGTTCGCATATTTCACGTACTCGGCGGCCAGAGGAAGACGCGCTGAATTGGAAAGGCTAAAGACCACATCATGCTTATACGACCGGAGGGCGTCGTGCATCTCCTTGATGCTGTACCAGTCCTGCGGGCCCCAATCATATTTGAGATAGTCGAATCCCCACTCGACCCATTGGCGGGCGTCCTGCTCGACAAATGAATACTTACCGAAAAGCCATTTGTACTTCTTCCTGCCGTTCTTGTCGGCGGGGTCGTGGTATCTGAAATTGTCATTGACAAGTCCTTCCTTGACCCAGGAATATGTCCCGTCGGCATTCGGGCAGGAGCTGCCGATGTGGCCGGCATAGGTAATCACCCAAGGTCCGGAATATATTCCCGCCTTGAAGCCCATCGCATGAAGCGAATCCACCAGAGCCTTCATGTCCGGAAACTTGGAGTTGGTCTGGATGGCATTGTACTCACCTCCGCGGAGTCCTTGCCAGCCGTCATCGATGTTGACGTAAGACCAGCCGTAATCCGCCAGACCGCTGTTCAACAAAGCTTTGGCGGAGGTCATCACCTTTTCGTGGTTGACGGTGCTGCCCCAGCAGTTCCAGCTGTTCCAACCCATCGGCGGAGTCAGCGCGATCCTGTCTCCGACCACTATCCGGAACCCGCGGCTGTTCTCGCCCAGACTGTTGGCAGCCTTAAGCGTGACGTTGTATGTCCCCTCCTTCTTGACTTTTCCCGTGATTATCCCGGTCTGAGGGTCCAGTTTCAGACCTTTCGGCAGATTCTCGGCGGAGAATGTCATCGGACGCACTCCTGTGGCCGGAATCCTGAACAGAAAATCGGAACCGGGGCGGACACCGAAAATCTTCGGGCCGTTGATGCGGGGAGTGTCTGGAGCCTTCGGGGTGAGGATGCAGGAGGAATAATCGGGAGCATCCGGGGTTTCGGAAGTCTTGTCCTGCGAATATCCTCGCACTTCGCAGACACATAGGAGCGACACTGCGGCCGCAGTCGCCATAACCAGTCTTTTCGTCATATCTTTGTCGTTCATTAAAATATTTGTCTAACAATAAATTACCAATATATTCGGCAGTCCTTCCCCGTCTCGGTCTTGTGCGGAATCTTGTGGCAGCTATTGCTCCGACCCGGCGGAGAGCACCGTCACGAAGCTCACCGTCTCGCCCTTAGGGACTGTCGCTGTGAAGCCTGCGACCGTCATCCCCACGCAAGGAGTGTCCCAGGCGTTGGTTCCGCGGGCCTCCCAGACCGTATATTCCGGGGTAACGGAAGGGTTCGATGAAGATGCCTTGAGACAGAGGGTCTTGCCGTTCTGCGTAAGCTTTTCCATGCCGGGAAGCGTCTTGACAGAAGCCTTTGTCACCATCCTCCACTGGATGGCGGCGGCCAGATCCGGCCTTGCCGTAATCTCGTCAGTCACATAGAGATTTCCGTCCGACGCCAGAACCACCGTCCTGCGGGCAGATTCCACCTGATCCCCGAACACCGGGGTCATATTCAATTTCGCTCCTTTCGCGGCATCATCGTCATACACCTCCTCGACCGGGACGAAGCCGTCGGCGATGAAGTCCCTGTCGTTGATTGTGAGTGTGCTGTGTCCCCTGTTGTTGAGCTGCCATACCTGCCAGCGCAGAGAGTTCTGACCCAGGCTCCAGTACTTGCCGCCCGCGGCCTTGAGAGCGTTCTCGATCGCCGCGTAGCCCGGACGCTGCACATCCTCCGACCAGCGGCATCCCAAAGCGTCATAGACGAAAGAACCAGCGTCCATGTGCCCGTGGCTCTGGCGCGCCCGCCCTCCCTTGACACCGAGATAGCGGTCAGAGTCAGTGTTGCTCCAGTCTCCCCGGACAAGCACAAGGGGCACTTCTCCGGCAATGCCGCTGAAAAATCCGCTGCTTGACGAGCCTGCAGTTTTTTCGGGAATGGCAGACACGCAGACTCCGGGGACGGCGGATGCTCGAGTATCTGATGCCACAGGATTCGCTCCGGCAAAGGCCTCGTCGAGATTCTCAATGTCGTTGGCGCAGGCGATGGTCATCGGCAGGAAACGCATTTCAGCCATAGTTGTCTTGTAACGCCCTATGCTCATCTGGTAGAACTCCTGACGGAGCAGCGACGGGTCGCCGTAGCGCCGCGCGAACCACCACATAGCCGATTTAGGAACGGCTGTCTCTCCCGAAGAATCACCGTAACAGTAGGAACGGTTCCCGACTCCCACCATCATCAGCATCCACTCCGGGGTTTTTGCCAACCCCACGGAAAAGTCCATCCCGTAGAGCGTCCCGAAAGCCTTTTCAAGGAGGGTGAATATGACCGCCTGATAGCCCGTGCCGTAGCTCCAGTAGGAATATCCTTCCGGATAGACCCCGTCCGGGTCATAGAGTTCGCGGACGACCTTGCCGTTGTTGGCGACCACATCATTGATGAGTCCCCCGCACTGCGTCTTTTCCTTGCCGTAAACCGCTATGGCGGCGGCAAGGGTTCCGCCGTAGCAGACCTGGTTCCAGTTGCTTACGGCCGTGTTGGACGAATGCCCCCTGACGGCGACGACGGCCCTTTCCAGCAGAGCCTTTCGCACCTCGACCCTCAAGTCATAGGGCAACTTGTAGTAGAGCCAGTCGTAGCCCAGAGCCACGGCAAGCGACATCTCTCCGACATCCAGAAAATGGCTCGGATTCCAGTCCTTGAACGCCACCACTGTCTCCAGATCCCGCACAGCCCTGTCCAGATACTTCGTATGGCCGGTCATCCTGTAGGCGTAGGCGCAGGAGCCTATGCGCCGGAGAGCCTCCCGGGAACGGTGCAGCAGACGCTTGCCCGCCGCATCCAGCTTATATTCTATTTCTGTCCCGGAGTCCACCGACTCGTCGGCTATCGTCATAAGCATGGTGTGAAGTTGCCCGAGAGTCACATTGGACGCGGCTTCCTTCGTCACTTTTCTTTTGAGTCCGCTGAAATCCGAGGCGTTCATCAGCAGTCTCGGATGACCCATATTCCTGAAAACAGAGAAGTCCGCCACTCCAGTGGGATCAGCCTCCGCCGACTCCGGCTCTTCGATGAAGCCACGGGGGACCCTGTCGTAGAGAGCAGCCTTCGACCGTGTCGCAGACGAGCCCTCACAGACATTGCCCGAAGCGCAGCAGACCATCATAAAGAATGCCGCAGCGGATGCCAAAACCATTCTACAAGTCATAGCTCTTTCTTTCTGATGAATATGACAACCGGACGGACAATACTACAGTTTGAGTTCCTTGTCCGCGGTGAGCACGGTCACGAACTTGACCGCCGCACCCGCGGGCACCGTAGCCGTGTAGCCGGCCACGGTCTTGCTGGAGTAATCTTTGACAGCGTCCCAAGTGTTCGGGCCTTTGGCCTCCCAGGAAGTGAATTCCGGAGTGACAGCCGCATCCGAAGCCTTCACCTTCATGTACATCTTTTTGTCGGACTGGGTCAGCGTCTCCATATCGGAGCCGACGGAGACCGCCGCACTCGTAATCATTCTCCACTGAACCGCAGCCGCCTTGCCGGACAAGGCCGTGATTTCATCGGTGACATAGAGGTCAGAGCCGTTCCTGATCTCGACTGTCCTGACAACCGATGCGGCCTCGCCGTCAAACACCGGAGTCATAAGAAGTTTCACTCCTCTCGACGCTTCGGTGTCGTAGGTTTCGACAATTGTAGCGGCCCCGTCAACTCTATGGTCGGCTCCGTTGATTGTCAAAGTACTGTGACCCAGATTGCTGATGCACCACACCTTCCAGCGGTAGGAGTTCTGGTCCAATGCCCAGTAGTCGCCGCCCGCCGCAGACAATGCATTGGTGATTGACGTGTAGTCCGGTCTGTTGAGGTCTTCCGCCCAGCGGCAGCCCAAAGCGTCATACACGAAAGAACCGGCGTCCATGTGGCCATGGCTGTGGTTCGCCTTTCCTCCTTTGACGCCGAGGTAGCGGTCAGAGTCCGCATTGTTCCATTGCGTGCGGAAAAGGGCCACCGGCACGTCTCCCGTGCCGCAGTACATCGTCTGCTTGTCTCCGGAGTCGCCCGTGACGGAGTCGAGGCCTTCAATGTCGTTGGCGCATGCCAGCACGACAGGAAGCATACGCACTTCGCTCATCGTGGTACTGTAAGGATTGACGGATGCCGCGTCCGTAAGCAGCCTCAGTTCATTGCGCAGCAGCGACGGATTGTTCTGGAATCTGGCGAACCACCACATGCCCATCTTGGGCTGGTCGTAGTTGCCCGTGGAGTCGCCGAAGCAATAGACCCGGCCTCCCACTCCGGAAGACATCAGCATCCACTGCGGGGTCTTGGCAAGCCCCTTGGAGGAGTCCATACCGTAGAGAGTTCCGAAGACCTTCTCCATAGACGCAAAAATAAAGGTCTGGAAACCTGTTCCGAAGCCCCAATAGGAATAACCCTCGGGATAGACCCCGTCAGGGTCGTAAATCTTGCCAACTATCGGGCCGTTCCGGCTGATGCACTCGTTGATGAGCGTCCCGGATTCAGTCTTTTCCTTGCCGTAGATGGCGATTGCAGCCATCACGCTGCCTCCGTAGCACACCTGGTTCCAGTTATGCTCGGCAGTGGTGAACCAAGCTGTGTGGGCAGGAATCACCACATAGTCGAGCAGTGCCTTGCGGGCTTTCACCCTCAAGTCATAATCAAGGGCATAGTACAGCCAGTCGTAGCCGAGCGCCACGGCAGCGGCCATCTGGGCCGTCGTCAGGAAGTTGGTGGAAGCGTCCCAAGTCGAGAATCCCAGCACGGTCTCCATGTCCTTCACCGCCCTGTCCAGATATTTCTTCTGTCCCGTCATCCTGTAGGCGTAGGCACAGGAGCCGATACGCTTCATCGCGAGCTTCGCCTGATCCTGATTCTTGTCTGTGTTGGAGGTGTTGTACTTGATCGCCGTGGTGGAGGCGGCGGACTCGTCAGCGGCGGCCATCATCAGAGCGTGAAGCAGGGTCAGAATCCTGTTGCCTCCGGGATTGTTCACGACCTTGTCCTTGAGCCTGTCGAAATCCGACCTGTTCATCAGCAGCCTCGGATGTCCCATGCCATTGAACACTGAAAGGTCTGCTGTCCCTGCCGGGTCGGTGTCTTTCGATTCCGGTTCTTCGGCGAATCCGAGCGGAACATCGTCATAGAGCGCGACCGAGGAGGAAGCCGCCTGGGTGAAAGTCACGTCCTTTGTAGCCGTGCCTACATAAACGGTGATGACGGCCGTACGGCTCTCCGCGGTGCTGTTTTTCGCTGCTACGAACCTGATCTCCGCCTTTCCCGCAGCTCCTTTTGCGGGAGAGAACGAGAACCATCCGCTGACATCGGCTCCGGCACGGGCTGTCCACGCCTTGCCGGCGGTGAAAGTGTAGGTTCCGGGGGAATCCTCAGTGTAACCTTCCGCAGGAATGGAGACGGATGTCGTCTCGGCCTCGAAATCCGCACTCTCCGCCAACTTCTCCCCGCTGCATGAGACCGCAGCGGAGAGAGCCGTCAAAAAAACAAGCAACTTTCTGATGTTGAACATTTAAAAAAACTACTTATTAAAACACTACCTGCCATTTTAGTGATTCCTAAAAAATAACTTGGTGCTTTTGCTCGTCTTTTTGGTCTGAAT
>CAVERO010000120.1:0-8605 GCA_963617915.1 Candidatus Methanomethylophilaceae archaeon
TTGTTCATCAGTCATGTGCCACCGGCACACTCCTTCTTCACAAACAAATTTATCCACAAAAATCCTTCACAAAACCTTACCAATTTATTTTTTCATCATCACTAAGTCACACGATATATGAAAAAAACAATACTTGGAGCGACCCTCGCTCTCACACTCGCTTTAACGGGGACATCGTGCGGCGACTACCTCAACATTGTTCCCGAAGGGACACCGAGTCTGGACAACGCCTTCAGCAACAGGATTAACTCATTCAAGTTCCTCTACACCTGCTACAGCTACCTTCCTTCCTGGGACCAGGGAGGCTCGATAGGCTTCCTTGCGGGGGACGAGCACTGGCTTATCCCGAAAGGAACGGGGTTCATAGAACAGCGCATAAGCCTGAACGCCTGGGAGATAGGCCGAGGAGAGCAGAACAGCAACGATCCTTGGCAGAATTACTGGGACGGCGGCAACGGAGGGACGAACCTGTGGGTGGCAATCCGGGACTGCAACACATTTTTAGAGAACATCCACAAGCCGGAGGACCTCGAGGAATATGAACGCGTGCGTTGGACAGCGGAGGTGAAGTTCCTCAAGGCATATTACCACTTCTACCTTTTCTCCCTGTACGGGCCGATTCCGATCATGGACGAGAACATCAGCATAGACTCCTCCCAGGAAGAGGTGCGCCGCTACAGGGATCCGGTCGATGACGTTGTGGACTACATTGTGGCTCTGCTGGACGAAGCGGCGCGGGACCTGCCTGTCACCATCGCGGACGAGCTGATAGAACTCGGCAGGGCCACTCAGATTATCGCCAAGTCCGTGAAGGCACAGGTACTTTTGCTGGCCGCCAGTCCGCTGTTCAACGGCAACGCCGACTACGCGTCTGTCAGGGACAACAGGGACAGGAATATCTTCGGCTCCGCGGAACCGGACAAGGGCAAGTGGCAGAAAGCGGCCGACGCCGCGATGGAAGCCATTCAACTTGCCGAAAGCCATGGGCACACGCTTTACACCTATCATCTGGCCTTGTCCAGCATTTCCGATGCGACCAAGAGAATCCTGAGCATCAAGGGAGCCGTGACGGAGAAATGGAACAAGGAGATTCTCTGGGGCAGCACCCGCAACGTCACGGGACTTGAGACCGTGTCGATGGCGAAGCACACTAAAGGGAACAACTGGAACGCGAGGTCTGTGCTCGCACCTACCCTGTCGGTCGCGGAGACCTTCTATTCTTCCAACGGAGTGCCGATTTCCGAGGACAACGGAGCATTCTGGTCGGAGAACTATCCGAAGAGATATTCGATAATGACCGTGCCTGACGAGGGCGACAACAGGTATGTTCTTGAGCTCGGGGCTGAAACGGCCGCCCTCCATCTCGAAAGGGAGCTGCGCTTCTATGCGAGCCTTGCTTTCGACCGCGGCACCTGGTACGGCAAGGGATACGCGAGTGACGAACAGCGGAATCTTGGCTTGTACCGCTTCAGGGCGCGGGAAGTGTCCGGACGAAGCACATCGGAGGACCACTCCTACACAGGCTACCTCAACAAGAAGGTCTGCAGCTATGAGTGCAACCTGACCTCCGGAAGCTGGAGTCCGTACCGTTATGCCTTCCCGATCATCCGTCTCGCGGACCTCTATCTGATGTACGCCGAGGCCTTGAATGAGGTGAAGGACAGCCCGGACGACGAGGTTTACAGATATGTTGACCTTGTGCGTGAAAGAGCCGGTCTCGAGGGCGTTGTGGATTCTTGGGGGAAGTACTCCGTAAATCCGGATAAACCTATGACCCAAGGCGGCATGAGACAGATCATCCGTCACGAGAGACTCAACGAGCTGGCGGGCGAAGGAAGGCGCTTCTGGGACCTGCGCCGGTGGAAGCAGGATTTGCCGAGCGAGGTGCGCGGCTGGAACATCAAAGGACAAAGCGCGCAGGAGTTCTACATGGTGACGACTCTCTACCGCAGGACCAAATATTCCTACAAGGATTATCTCTGGCCTCTGAAGGTTTCTTCCTTGCTGAAGAATCCTAACCTTGTCCAGAATCCGGGCTGGTGATCCGGCTCGGGAAATGAGTGAAGATTTATTTTTAAGAACATCACCGCTTATGAAAAGTTTAGACAGAATCATCTTTAAATACGGCCTTGCCTTGCTGTGCGCCGCTTTTGCCGGCGGATGCGGCGAGGAGGGCAGACTCGGGCTTGACAAGGTTGACGACATCGCCCCCGCGCCACCGACTGTCGCGGGTGTCGAGAACATCAACGGCGGAGCGATAATCACTTTCACGGCTCCGAAGGAGGATGACCTGCTTTGTGTCGTGGCCACCTACACAATCAACGGCGTGGAGAGATTCACCAAAGCCTCCCCTTACGTCAACAGACTCACCGTCGAGGGTTTCGGCAAGGTGGGAGACTATACCGTGAGGCTGACAAGCGTTGACAAGAGCCGTAATGAGTCGGCTCCCGTCTCCGTGACGGTCAGTCCTCTGAAACCTCCGGTAGAGTTCATCTTCGAGTCCTTGAAGATTGTTGACAGTTTCGGAGGCGTCAAGATGACATGGGAGAATCCGACAGAAAGCAACATCATCATCGAGGTGGCGAGACAGGACGGCGAGGAGTGGGTCTCACTTGAGAACGTGTACACGAGCGCCCGCGTCGGAAGCGCCACGATCAGGGGTCTTGACCCGGAGCCGGTGCTGCTGTCGTTCCGTGTCAGGGATCGCTGGGACAACTATTCGGAAACCATGTCGCAGGAGAGCAATCCTCTGCCCGAGTCCTTGATTGACAAGTCATTGTTCAGAGAGGTGGACAAGCTGCCGGGCGACTGCAACGTGCATGGCAGCCTCCCGATAAGGAACATCTGGAACGGGATAGTCAACCAGTCGGAGTGCTTCCACAGCAATGATCCGACAAATGTAGGACAGTGCATCACGTTCGACATGGGGCAACGCGTCAAACTCAGCCGATTCAAGATGTACCAGCGTCTGTCCGGCACTGCCTGGACGTACGCCCACAACAATCTCAAGCGTTACACAATCTATGGCTGCGACGAGCTGACGGGGGAAATGTACAACGGAGGAGTCGAGGGCAGCGACGGCCTCACGTACCCGACATTCGAAGGCTGGAGAAAGATAATGGATGTTGAGTGCTACAAGCCTTCCGGCGCCGACAGCGGGGTCATCACCAACGAGGACTATGAATATATCCGCGGCGGGGACGAGCATGAGGTGCCGATCGAGGCCGAGCCGTTCCGCTACATCAGGATCCTGATGTTGGAGACCTGGAGCGGAGGAATCTACACCCAGATAGGCGAGATGACCTTCTGGGGACAAGTGGTGCAGTAGGGATCATTTAATTAACATGAAGTATGAAAAGAACATTTGAATATCTGGTGACGTGTCTGGCCATCATCCTCTTCCTGCCCGCCTGCGGCGACATGTACGAGATTCACGACAAGTATCTCAAGATGGGAGAGGAAACGTATCTCGGCAAGCCCGCGGACCTGGAGGCGGACGCCGGGTTCAAGCGGGTCAGGTTGAGGTGGAGGCTGAACGCGGACCCAAGGATAAACTCCTGCAGGATCACCTGGCAAGGAGCGGAGGCACCTGTGGTCGTTCCGATAGAGGCCACATCCGACGGGATGCACGAGGCCACCTTTGACATTCCAGAGGGGAAGTACATTTTCAGCGTCACATCCCACAGCCAGTCCGGGAAGGAGTCCCTTCCGCAGACCATCTCGGGAGAGGTCTATGGGGACGCTTATAAGGAAAGCATCAACCTGAACAGACGCGGGTGCAGATCCATCGTGCCTTCAAGGGAAGGAGCCACGATCACATGGGTTCCCGTGGACGGCTGTGTTTCAGTCAAGGTGACATATGTCAGCAGCATTGACGGCTCCGTCAAGACAATCGAGCAGCCGGCGAGCGAGCCGACACTCCTCATAGAAGACTTCATCTCAAAGGGAGAGTTCTCGGTGGTTTCCGTGTTCAGGCCTGAGGAAAACGCCCTGGACCTTGTCGAATCCGAACCGGAAACCTTTGTCTTCCCTATTTTCTACTATGTCGTCTCGCGGGAGGAATGGATCGGCACCGAGGAGAATCCCGGGCTGATGTCGGAGTATTCACAAATCCCGCAGTCAAGTCTTGCAATAGACTCGTTCAGCACACAGGAAGCGGTAGGCGAAGGTTCAAATGGATTCGCCCGTTGCATAATCGACGGAAACTGGAACACTTTCTGGCACTCGGAGTGGTACAACGGCGCAAGCCCGGTGATGCCGCACACAATAGTCATTGACCTTGGCGAGTCCAAGACCGTCTCCGCCATCCTTCTTGCCCGGCGCTGGAACAACAAGGACACCAAAACAGTCGCGTTCGACATGAGCGAGGACAAGGTTGAGTGGGACGAGGCCGGAGCGATGGACTTCCCGAACAGTCCGAGTCCGGTGATGCGCATTCTGGTGCTGCCGGGAAAAGCCACAGGAAGATATCTCCGGCTGAAGGTGACGGGCAGCAACAACGCCCCGCACGCCAGCCTCTCGGAAGTAATTCTTTATCAGAGGCCAGGACAGGAAGGGTATTCGTGTCTCTCCTGGCTTCTCCGGCCGTGGCCGGTGATGGTCGTTGACCCTGAGGCGGAATGAAAGCGTTCAGAATCATAGCGTACCTGGTTTGCCTTCTCTTCCCGCTCTCCTGCGGGGAGAAGGAGGCCCCTGCCGGACAGGAAGGCACTTCTCTTGTTCCGGAGGGGGAATATGTTCCGCTCGGCATGCCGGACATCAAGGACGACATCAAGGTCAAGGTGCTGTCCGGGACCGCCTCCTCATGGCAGCCGGGCGCGAACATCGAGAAATCGTTCGACGGAAGTTACGAGACCATCTATCACTCCTCCTGGAACAACTCGGCGGGCGGTTACTTCCCGGTCACCCTGACCTACAGCTTCTCCAAGGGAACGGACATCGACTACCTTGTCTACCATCCCCGGAAATCCGGCAACAACGGCAACTTCAGGCAGACGGAAATCCGCTACAAAATCAGGGGCAAGGAATGGTCAGCCGCGGAGGAATACAACTTCAAGGGCTCGGGGCATCCGTCCAAAGTGGAATTCCGGGCCACACTGAAAGACGTGGAGAGCATCCGGTTCACGGTGTGGTCCGGAGCGGGGGACGGGCAGGGTTTCGCCTCCTGCTCCGAGATGGAGTTCTACAAGGTCAACCCGGACAAGTTCGATCCCCTGTCCCTGTTTACCGACAGAGCCTGCTCCGCATTGAGACCTGGAGTCACGGACGAGGACATCCGCTCCTGCGGCTCGGAGTTTTTCAGGAATATGGCAGCCTACATGAAGGCGGGCCGCTATCCTGCGGAATTCAGGATTCAGGAATATTCCGCCTATCCCTATCCGGAAACCGTCGCGCGGGTTCTCAAGACTTCACCTTACAGTTTCATGGACGGAGTCACCGGCATCTTCTCGCCCGGCGGCGAGGATGTGGTGGCGCTCGTCGATGGACTTGGAAACCGTCAGGCCTCGGTTTACGTCCAGAACCTGGACAGACCCGGCGGGGATGGCTTCCACGGACGCTCCTTTCCGCTGAGCGACGGAGTGAACCGGTTCAAGTCCATGGACAAGGGGCTTCTCTACGTTGTGTTTCAAAGCGATGACTATCAGGCCGCCAAACCCGTCAAAGTGCATTTCGCGGGAGGCAGGGTCAACGGACTCTTTGATCTGCGAAGGCACAAGGACTCGGACTGGAAGATGCTTCTGGGAGCGGCGGAATATCCTTTCTTCGACGTTGTGGGGGAATATTCACACCTCACCTTTCCCACCTCCCGCTTCCGCTCCCACACCCCGGACGGGGCCGCCCTTGTCCGCGCGTACGACTCGTTCGTCAGGGCGGAACAGGAGCTGATGGGGCTGTTCCGCTACTTCAGGACATTCCCGAACAGGATGAGGTTCATCGTAATCTACACCTCCTACATGTACGCCACAAGCTACTATACGGCCTACAATGACTCCACCCTGCCGCTGCTGTGCGATGTCCGGAGTCTGACGACCGGCTCATGCTGGGGGCCCGCCCACGAGGTCGGCCACTGCAACCAGACACGTCCGGGACTCAAGTGGCTGGGCACCACGGAAGTGACCAACAACATAATGTCCGAATACGTTCAGACCACAATCCTCAGGCAGCCGTCAAGGCTTCAGACCGAGGATATGGGGAACGGCCTTCCGAACAGGTACGCCAAAGCCTGGAGGGACATTCTGGTCGCGGGCGCGCCCCATTCAACAGAGGGCGACGTGTTCTGCAAGCTCGTTCCTTTCTGGCAGCTCCAGCTCTACTTCGGAGAGGTTCTGGGGCAGACCCCCGAACTGCGCGAGGACAAAGGAGGGTTCTACCCGGATGTCTTCGAGCACGTCAGGACAGCCCCCGACCTTTGGAGTCCGGCGGAGCAGCAGACGGAGTTCGTCCTCACCTGCTCCAAGGCCTCCGGACACAATCTGCTGGACTTCTTCACCAAATGGGGATTCCTCACCCCCGTGGACGCGCGGATCGACGACTATGGCTCGGGCAGGATGACCGTGACGGAAAGCAGAATCGAGGAGATCCGCCACAAGGTCGAGGCTCTGGGACTTCCCGCTCCGGACGCCCCGATAGAGTACATCACGGACAACAACAAGAGCCTGTTCAAGACGAGGCCGGAGGTGGTTCCCGGCTCTGTCTCGGTCAGTCCCTCTGGCACCGTCACCCTGACGGACTGGAAGAATGTGGTCGTCTTTGAGGTGACTGACGCCGACGGCGGTCTGGTCTTCGCCTCCGAAGGCAAGCTCTTCCCGTCCTCCAGGGCAGTCTTCACCATTCCGGGCGGCTGGAACCCATCCTACCGGATTCTTGCGGTCTCCGCCACAGGCAAAAGGACGGAAGTCCGGCCTTGACAGGAGAGTGTGTGGCCGTGGCACATGACTGATGAGAAAAGGATTCCATACCGGAAAGACACTCAACGATTATCTGGTCAGTGATTCCTGAAAAATAACTTTTTCATCATCTCTTAGAAGCTTCGACAAATAACCTGCATCATTTTTTTCATGTTCCTAAGGGATTACAAACAAGCCCGTGACGCCGGATTCAGCGTCACGGGCTTGTTCAAATAGACCACAATGGCGGCCTCCTTCTTCGCAAGCCGGGTTTCCCTACGGGAACGAGCGGAAGGACGATGTTGAAATCATTGTGGAAAAATTTGGAAAGAGGTGGAATAAAATGGAAAAATATTCCTAACTTTGTCACCAAGCGTGAAAGACGATAACTTATGATCACATTCATCGGAGAATATTCAGGCAGGCTGGACGACAAAGGGAGAGTGGTTTTCCCTTCGCCGCTGAAGTCGCTGATGCCATCCGAAGGCGATCAGAGGTTTGTCATAAAGAAAGACATCTTCGAGGAATGCCTTGAGATGTACACCTTCGAGGAGTGGGAGCGCCAGTCCGGAGAGGTCAAGTCAAAGTTGAATTTCTTTAATCGTGCTCACGCCGCTTTCTGGAGAGAGTACATGCGCGACCGCGCGGTTGTCGAACCTGACCCGAAACTCGGGCGCATAACTATCCCCAAGAAGCTTCTGGAGTCAATTGGTGTAACGAAAGAGGTGGTCTTCTCGGGCAACGATTACAAGATTGAGGTCTGGGCCAAGGAAAAGTACGAGGCCAGTGAAATCTCAAACGAGGAATTCTTGAACATTGCCGGGCAGCTGTCTCAGGAGAGATAGGAGGGCCGCGCGATGTCAGAATACCACACACCAGTGATGCTTGACGAGAGTGTTTCCGCCCTTGTCATCAACCCATCAGGAACATACGCCGATGTCACATTCGGGGGCGGTGGTCACACCGCCGAACTACTTTCACGCTTAAATGAAGACGGTCACGTCATCGCCTTCGATCGTGACAGCGACGCCATCAGCAACAGGATAGACGACCCTCGCCTGACCATGGTGCGGGCCGATTTCCGGTTCATACACAATTTCGTGCTGGACGAGGCGCACCGGACCTCGGACGAGGCGCTCAGGGCTAAACTCTCCGGAGGCCTTGACGGCGTCCTCGCCGACCTCGGGGTCTCTTCCCACCAGTTCGACACGGCGGAGAGAGGGTTCTCGTTCCGCTACGACGCGCCTCTGGACATGAGGATGAACCGCGAGGGCGGAATGACGGCGGCGGATGTGGTCAATGAATATTCCGAAGAAGACCTTGAAAGGATTCTCCGCATCTACGGTGAGGTGGACAACGCCCGCAAGGTCGCCAGGCTCATCGTCTCCGCAAGGGAGAAGAGCGGCATCGGCACGACCGGAGAACTCGACGAGGCAATCAAGACCGCGCTTCCGAAATTCGCCGAGCACAAATACCTTGCGAAAGTCTATCAGGCCCTGAGGATTGAAGTGAACCACGAGATGCGCTCTCTGGAGAAGTTCCTTGACGGAGCCGTTGATTCGCTCAGGCCGGGCGGCAGGCTCGTCGTGATCACCTATCACTCTCTGGAAGACCGGATGGTGAAGAACTTCATCAGGACCGGAAGGGCAGATGGAAAGGAGGAGAAGGACGTGTTCGGGAATATTCATGCCCCTCTGAAGGCGGTGAACCGCAAGCCG
>CAVERO010000121.1:0-8506 GCA_963617915.1 Candidatus Methanomethylophilaceae archaeon
GACAGGCTCAGCGACCGGGATGACAGGCTCAGCGACCGGGATGACGGGCTCAGCGACCGGGATGACAGGTTCAGCGGCCGGGATGGGTGCAGTGGCAGTGACGGGTGCAGTGGCAGTGACGGGCGCAGTGGCAGTGACGGGCGCAGTGGCAGTGACGGGCGCAGTGGCAGTGACGGGTGCAGTGGCCGGAAGGCGGATGCTGAGCCTGCCGAAGCATCCGGCCGATGGAAACGGGTGGACCTGCAAGGGAGCGTGATCTTTGAATATGAAGGGATGAGCGCCTCGATATTATATTCAAAGATAGCGGACTCGCGGCTCCGCACGGAAATCTCCTGTGACGGCGGAATCATCTCGCTGGACCAGATCCACATCTGCCGCCATGCGGAGATGACAAGGCGCGGGGCACCGACTTCGGGCAGGGCATCGGGGCCGCCGGCGGAGGACATCTCCGTGCCTGTTGACCCTGACGAGTACCTCTGCGAATTCAGGGAGTTCATCGATGTGCTGGAGTCCGGGCGGCTTGAATCCCAGGTCAACAGCCTGGAGACATCCTTGGCGACGGCTGAAATTCTCGACGAGATACGCCGTCAGGCCGGCGTGGTCTTCCCGGCTGACTAATTTATCGTTAAAGAATAAGTTGCCGCTTACTGAAGGGTTGTCAAGGCACATTCCGCCCCACCCATAACATAAGAAACCTTCAAAAAAAACCGGCCTGGCTTGACAGCCAGGCCGGTTGGTCAGATTACCGCGACTATTCCGAGAGCTTGAACACATCGAACGTTCCGGCGGTGCCATAGACAACCTTGCCGGTCGCCGGATTGACAGCGGCGGAGTCGGAGAGGTAGAACGCCTTCTTCGCCGGGTCATAGTACGGCTGCGTGAGACCGGCGCTCTTGTACCAGTCATCGACATAGTTCATCCAAGCCGTGCTTCCTTCCTTGTGGGCGGGTCCGCCGAACATGCAGGCGAGAACTCCCCTGTCGGCGATGTTCCACTTGACCTTGTCGCTGCCGCCGGTCGTGCCCATGTACTGGAGAGGCACATAGACCTTGTTGGTCTCGGTGTTCCAGTAGAAATAGTAGTTCTGGACATCGTAACCGGCCCCCGAGTCGTGTCCCCAGCAGTCAGGCAGGTAGCACTGGAGGACATTCTTGGCATAGTCGCGGGCGTACATGGTCTTGTCCTCCTGCTCGCCCCACCAGCCTTCCTCGATTGTCCCCTTGCCATACTCATAGTAAGAGGTCGGGTACTCGATTGTGGCAACGGCCTTGCCGTAGCCGAAAAGGGATGCGTAACCTGAAATCGATAGTTCCAGAGCGTACTCCTCGTTGTAGGCAAGCCGGGACTTGTCGTAAGTGACTACAAGGTTGCCGACCCTCTCGCCATCCTTGATGGTCACCTGCGACGGCACGTTGAAGACGGACGAGCCGGTGGCCGAGACATTGACGCTCACATCACCGTCGGTGCCGAGACGCACGACAGGAATCTCGATGTCGGGATTGGAGGTGACGTTGAATGAGAATGCCTCCTGAAAGAAGTAGCATTCGGTGCTTGAGCCGGACGCGCTGTCATCCTTCTCGCAGGACACGGCCGAGCAAACGACGGCGAGAGCCGCGAGGGATGCGAATATTGTTTTTACTGATCTCATTGTAATCTTGATTTATGGGTTCCTGAAACGGAGCCTTTGCATTATTCAAACTTTTCAGTGTCGAAGAACTTGTGCCCCTCAACCTCGATGGCCTCGCCATAGTGGCCGACGATCTCGTCGTTGGTGTGAAGAGCCGTCGTGTAGGTGCTGTAAGTGGTGTAAGGGTTGTTGTAATCGTAAACCGCCCTGTTGCCGTTGAGCTCGGCGTTGTTGAAGCCAGGGGTCCAGCCCGGATGGATCCTGTTCATGTCGATCGCGTGGGCGGCCCTTTCAATGCTTGCGCCAGGGTACCAGCGATGACATCCAGTCTCAAGACGCTTGTTGTCGAAGTAGTTGATGCCCTCGCCCCAGAACTCGATGCCTTTCTGGAACATAAGCTCCTCATAGACATCCTTTTTCGATGTGGCGGCGCAGGTGTAGGCGCTGTTGCGCGTCTTGATGAGACCTTCAAGGGTAGCCTTCGCGGCGGCGACACCTGTGGTGTTAAGCTCGGCCTCGGCCTTGATGAAGTACATCTCCTCCACACGCATTATCGGGAAGTCCGTGGCTCCGCCGACCTCATAGGTGTTGTAGTTGCCTTCGTTAGGACGGAACTTGAGGTTGACATAGAGCCAAGGCCATGCCTTGAAGCCATAGCTGGTGTTGATGCGTGAGCGTACCCAGGCGGCGGAATAGCTGAACTGATACTTTCCCGGATCGTCGCTCCAGTCAGACTGCTCGGTACTCTTGTTGTTGCCCGCGGTAGCCCACTTGTTGTTGATCAGATTGCCCGCGGCATCCTTCTCGACAAGATATTCAGCCCCCGGCTTCTGGTTCTTTGACTCATAGAAGAACTCCGGCCCGAGCCAGGACTTCTTGCGCCAGTCGTTGTCTGAAAGCCTCTCGTAGGCGGCGCGGTCAAGGGCGCGGCCTACGCGCCATCCGTACACGGAGAATGTCGTCTCAGTCCCCATGATCATGGCAAAGACAAACGAACCGCTTGAGGAAGCTGTCGTGTTGTTCGGGTCGATGTGAGTGGCAAGCATCCAGGAATTCTGCGAATCACGGTTGTTGAAACCGGTCTTCGGATCGGTCCACTGGGCCTCGGTGAGAGGTGTGCAGCCTGACTGCGATATGGCCTTCTGCGCATATTCTCCGGCCTTCGTCCAGTACTCGGCCTTGGCGGTATATTTCGCGGCGCGCTCGGTACGTGAAGCGAGATTGGTGTAGGCACGCGCGAAAAGGCCGTAAACGACGGCGAGGTTCGGCTCAACCTTGTCCTTGCGGGTGTAGCCGGCAAGATATTTCTCCGCCTCGGCAAGATCGGACAGAATCAGGTCATAGACCTCGTCCACCGTCGCGCGCGGATTGTTGGAAGCCTCCTGAGTGGTGGTCTTGTCGGTCACGATCGGAACGCCGAGATTGCTCAGGTCGCTCTTCGGGTCCACATAGGTGTACCTTGAGTCAAGCGGCTTCTTGTACTCCATGATCTGGACGAGATCCATGTAGTACAACGCCCTGTAGGCATAACATATTCCAAGATCCACAAGCATCTCCTCCGTGGCGCTCTCCGTGTCGATCATTCCGATGACATCGTTGACGGTCTTGATGTAGCCGTAATAAAGGTAGGTCGGATAGATACCGCGGTTGGAACCGGTCGCCGAGACGTTGCCCTGGGTCCAGGCTCCCATCGTGTTGAAGCCGTTGTAGCCCGGGCAGACCATCATCGTCGTGGAGTGCTCAAGCTGGACACGCATGCTCCCGTAAGAGATGGTCTCGATGCCACCGTCGTCATTCTTGTAGCCCACCATATTGGTGTAGATGGAATTGACCATTCCATCAAGGGCGGACGCCGACTGGCCGATCTGGTCTGAAAGCACAGACTCGGTAGGCAGCACCTCTTCCATGCAGGAAGTGAGGCAGAACACTGCGGCCGCCGCTGAAGCTAACGCTATATTGATTTTCATATTATCTTTGTTATTAGAAAGTTAAGGTGATGCCGCCTGAAAGGGTGCGGATTGGCGAATAAAGCTCTGAATTGGTGTAGCCACCGATCGCGTAGCGAGGGTCGAATCCTCTTCTGGCAGAGATGAAGCCGAGGTTCTCACCCGAGAAGTAAACCCTTACGGATGACACGTTGAACTTCCGGGTGAACTTGGAAGGAAGCGTGTAGCCGACGTTCACGTTCTGAAGGCTGAGGTAGCTCGTGCTTGTGAGGAATCTGTCGGAACGGGAAGACTGGCCATAGGTGTTGGAATAGCGGAGCGCCGGAACATCGGTGTGATTGCTCTCCGTCCATGCGTTCAGCATATCCTTGTGCCAGGTTGTGCCGGTCTGTCCGCCGGAATGCATAAGAACCTGATAAACATAGTCATAGCCCTTTCCGCCAAGCTGGAATGTAGTCTGGACCGAGAAGTCGAAGTTCTTGTACCTGAACGAGGTGGAGAGGCCTCCCTGGAACTTTGGAAGAGCATCGCCGCAAAGATATTCAGTGGCCTCGCTTGCGTTCTTGGTCGTCTCCCTGCTGACATTGCCGGTGGCCTCGTCGGTGACATCCTTGTAGAACAGGGACTCGCCTGTCTCCGGATCCACTCCGGCATATTCAGGAAGATACCAGGTGTAGAGGGAAAGTCCCTCGGCCACGAAGTACTTGTACTTGGAGACGAAGGACGCGTCTTCGTTCACATAGCCGTTGTACCCTTCGATTTCGGTGGTCTTTATCTCGTCCGGCAGGGACAGAACCTTGTTCTTGATGTGTGAGATGTTGAAGTCAACGCCCCAGTTTATGTCCTTGGTACGGATGATGTCGGCGCTGAGGACAAGCTCAAGTCCGGAGTTGCGCATGTCACCCATGTTCAGGCAGTAGCTTGTGTAGCCGACGGAAGGAGGTGTGCTGAGGGTGAACAGCATGTCCGTGGTCTTGCGGTAGAAGTAGTCAAGGCTACCGCTGATGCGGCTGTCAAGGACGCTGAACTCGATGCCGGTGTTGATGTTCGTGTTGGTCTCCCAGGTGATGTCCTTGGTTCCCTTCTGGAGCCACTGGTAGGCCACCGAGTTGTTGTTGTTCACGATCGAGTAGTTGTCGGCGTAAAGGAAATTGCCGATGTTGTCATTACCCTGGCTGCCGATGGAGGCCTTGAGTTTGAGCTCATCGACCCAGTCCACATCAAAGAAGCTTTCCTTGGAAAGGATCCATGCCGCTCCGGCCGACCAGAAGTTACCCCAGCGGTAGTCCTTGTGGAAGCGGGAGGACGCGTCACGGCGGAAGGACAGCGAGCCGAAGTACTTGTTGGCGTAGCTGTACATCCCGCGGAAGAAGTATCCTTCGTTGTTGTAAGCACTTGAATATGAATATGGGTCGCCGTTCTTGTTAAGCACCTGCGACAGTTCGGTGGCTCCGTCGATACCGAAGTTGTAGCCGGACGCTCCGAGATACTCATAAAGGTAATTGTAATACTCGTGGCCGAGCATCACGCTGATGTCGTGGGTGTTGTTTATCACCTTATGGTAGTTGAGGAGCTGCTGGGCGTTGTAAGTGAACGTGCGGTAGGATGACTTCGACAGGTAGCCGTTGTTGGAGCCGGAGGTGTACTTGTCAGTGTAAGGGTCTTCCGTGTAAATGCCTCTGCGGTCGTAGTCGTAGGCGTTGCCGTTGATGGTGAGCGTGAGGTCCGGGAAGAGTTTGATGTCGGCGTAGCCGCTTGCGATGAAGGAGTTGCCGGTGGTCTTGGAGACACGGTACTTGTTGGAGAATATGGCGTTGCCGCCGGTGCCGCCCGCGCGGCTGAGGTCGCCGAGCTGGCTGTTGGCGAAGTCATAGACCTGACGGCCGTAGGTGTCGGTCATGATGTTGCCGTTGGCGTCGCGGATGTAAACCGGATAGATCGGAGCCTGACACTTGATGATGCTCCAGATGGTGCCTGTTCCTATCGTACCTTCGGAGGTCTGTGAATATTCATACTTGGTGTAGTTGAAGTTTCCTCCGAGCTTGAGCCACTTCTTGGCCTGATAGTCCGCCTTCAGGCGCGCGGTCAGACGAGTCTGTGAAGAGCCCTCCTGGATGCCTTCCTGGTCAAGGTAGCCCAGCGAGCCATAGATGTTCATCTTGTCCGAGCGGCCGGACGCGCTGAGGTTGTACTCCTGACGGAAACCGGACTGAAGTCCTTCCTTCTCCCAGTCGTCGGCCTGAATCCAGTAAGTCTTTCCGTTGAAATTGTGGAACGCCCCCTCGACAGCGTCAGGGTTCATTGTGCCGCCCGCAAGGATGAAGTCCTGTCCGGTAGGCACAGTGTAAGGCACATAGCCCGGGCCGATGCCGGAGTCGTACAGACCCGCGTTAGCCTTCCTGTGAGCGGATTCGGCGGTAGCTCCCTCTTCCTTGATGTAGGTGTTGTAGAGCATCTTATAGTAAGTCTCGAAGAACTCCCGGGCATTGGTGGTCTTGTAGTTCCTCAGACCCTTCTGGTTGACGCCCCACTTGGCGTCGAAAGTGATCTTGGCGTCGGAGGATGTCGCGCGCTTGGTCGTGATCATGATCACACCGTTGGCTCCTCGGGCTCCGTAAAGGGCGTTGGAGGCGGCGTCCTTCAGGACAGTCATCGTCTCGATGTCGTTGGTGTTGATAAGGCTCAAGTCTCCGTCGAACGGCATCCCATCGACGACGATGAGAGGTTCGGTGCCGGAGGAAATCGAGCTGACACCACGGATCGTGATGCTTGGCGATGCGCCAAGCTGGGATGAAGAGTTGTTGATTTGGAGACCGGCCACACGTCCGGCAAGCGCCGAGGCGGCGTTGGTCACCTGGACTTTCGAGAGCTCCTCGGATTTCATCGTACCGGCGGATCCCGTGAAGGCTTCTTTCTTCATCTGACCGAACGCCACCACAACAACATCATTGAGAAGTTCGGCATTTTCATCAAGGACGATGGTCAACTGTGTCCTGCCTTCGACGTTCACGACCTTGGTAGCGTAGCCGATGCAGGAAATCTGAAGAGATGCGGTGGAGGGTACATCCAAAGTGAACGAGCCGTCAATGTCACTTACAGTTCCATTGGCAGTGTTCCCGACTTGGACGACGCCCGCACCGATGAGGGGCTGGTTGGCGGAATCGACAACCACTCCCTTGACTTTTGTCTGTGCCAACGCATTGACTACGAACAGCAACGAGACGAGCAAGAAAAAGGCTTTCTTCATCTGAGTGATTAAAAGTTGAGTTAAACAATGTGATTAGCTATTGGCATTAATGCGCCTTGCGCGTCATTAATACGTTTTGTGTGGCAGCAAAGATAGCAATAGTTATCCAAAAGGCATCACGTCAGGTCAAAAAATCTGAATGAGCAAAGGCTCTGGAACGCATTCAGACAGGGTTATGTTTTGCTAATCACATTGTTTGACAAAATCACTGTCCGCCGAGACGGGCGAAGAATGTAAGGACATCCTCCCAGGTCTTGAAGGTGTCGGAGCCGAAATGGACCAGAGTGCCCATAAAATCGGAAGCACCGTTGGTTTCAGGCTCGGCATCGATCAGATAGTCGGCAAGAAGGAGGTTTTTGTGATTCGTGATTGTCACACGGTTCCAGACGGGAACACCGAGAGCAGCCTCGCACCACTCCATGACCTCCCGGCATAGTTCGGGAGTGTTGTACGGCACACCGGCCACGATGTGCACGTCATAGCCTGCGGCAAGCGCGGCGACCGCCTTGGCGAATCCGCTCGAATGGTTGATTATCCTGTCACTCAAGGAGATGAACAACACCGGCTTCTGAACGTTCCTTTGTCTGTCGTCAATCCACTGGATGACCGGCAGAAGAGAGTGGAGGATGGCTTCGTCGTTGAGATGATGCTCTCCGTCGAACCTTATCGCCTGCGGGTAATGCTCGCTGAACAGGTCGAACGTGTGCACCAGGGTGTCGTGGATTCCGAAAAGGCCGAAGACCCTGTCCCGATCTTCGCCGTCGCGTTCGAAGCAGTGTGAGCTGACCTCTCGGAAATGCTCCAGAAGGGTTTTCGTGACGAGGAACGAAGTCTGCCCGTCCTGACGGGGGTTATGATATTCCTGTCTGCCCAAGCCATTGTTTTTCAGCAGGGTGTCGGCAAGTTGGAAGGCCGGGTTCACAAGAATCCTGTCCACTCCGCAGAGCATCTCGGCATACATCGCCCCCATCGATGTCCCGATGATGAGGTCCGGCTTTTCCGACGCAAGCATATTCCTTAAGAGATCCATCGCATCGGAAGGTTCCACAGGCAGGTCCGGCGCAACCACAGCGGCCTCCGGCATCAGCAGCCTCAGCGTCCTGACGCTTCCGTTCCGTCCGCTTGACGCGAACCCGTGCACATAGAGAATCTTCTTCCCGGCCATCAGGCCCGGACGGGCATATTCATAAAGTTCCATAATTCAACCTTCGCAAGTAACAAAGTGCCAGTGACAAAATGCCTTATCTCACGTTCAGAGAGTATCGCCGAGAATAATCGGTTCACGTTACCCCCTCCCTAAATCCCTCCCCTCGGGGGAGGGAGTGTGCTTCGCACATCCCGCAGGGCCTTTCACGTTACCCCCTCCCTAAATCCCTCCCCTCGGGGGAGGGACTTGCTCCGTCACTGCCGTGACGGGAAGTAAGGTGTTTCGCGCATGCGAAACTTGAGTTCCATAATTAACCTTTTGTCACGCGGACACAAAAATAACAATTTTCAAATGATTTGAGGAACGCTTGAAATTCCTGACGGAAATGGTTATCTTTGGATGATAAACAAATGACACTAGCTATGACAGATTTGAAAAAAATAGTCGATCTTTTCGCCATCGAGGGCGAAGTCAAGGAGATAAAGCCGTTGGGCAACGGGCTGATCAACGACACGTACAAGGTTGTCACCGAGGGTGAT
>CAVERO010000122.1:0-8464 GCA_963617915.1 Candidatus Methanomethylophilaceae archaeon
TACGGGGACTCGCTGCCTTTTGACGAGTTGATAGAGAAGATTCGTGACTTGAATGGCAGAATCAACACAATGCGGTATTGATACAATCTGGTAGAAGAGGTACCGGTACAACGCCCATTATACCAGTCAGAAATATTACTCATAATACAGCAGGCGTGGGGCGCAGCCAAACCGGCCACGCCCCACGTTTATTGATTCAATTACTGAACTCAGTCGTTGACGATAATCTTCGAGCTGCCCCTGACAGTCACGCCGTTCTCGGTATACTCGGCCGTGAGGATGGTTTCTCCGGTACCCTGCATCCCGCGGACCTTGCCGTTGGAGTCATAGACGATGTGCTGCTCTCCGTCATCGGTCACGCTCCACCTGCACACCTTCGGGGAGATCTCCCTCTTGGTCCCGTCAGGGTAGGAGACATAGATCTTGAGAGTGACTTCCTCACCTCTCTTGAGGGTTACTTCAGCCGGAGAGAGCTCCAGCGCGGTGACCTCTGTGCCGTCTCCCTTTACGGTCACCTGTATGTCCTTCTGGAAGACAGCTATCGGAGCGCTGATGTCACCGGCGGCGTAATGGGCGACCATCGCGGACACATACGCTGTCCCGGGAGCGAGTCCGACGATGCTGTATCCGCCGTCGGCGAAGACTATCTTATCGTCTTTAGATGTGCAGAGTGCCTCCTGCTCGATCTTCGTACCGTCATCGAATACGGTCACGCCCGAGACGGTGGCGGTCTCTCCTACGGAGATGGTGAGGGACTCCACTGCCGGTGTCCAGGAAACCGCCTTCACCGGCTCTTTTACTTCAGGCTGGTTCTCTTTCCCGCAGGAAACGAGACAAAGGACGGCCAGCAGCGGCATGGCTGCCGCCGTCAAAATACGATTCTTGATCATAATGTATGTGAGTTTATGGTTTGTGTCCTAGTCCGGAGTCTGCCCCGCGCAGATTGCGGCGATGAACAAAATCACCCCGACGGTGAACCTCACAATGCCCAGAACGGCCCCGAACAGTCCGATGATTAATCTTCTCATCATTTTAACCTTTTTAGTTTCTGCCCCCTCTATATATCATCTTCCTTGAAGCTGTGATATCCGTCAACTATAAGGCTCAGACCTTCCATCGCGGCCTCCGCCTCTTCCAGACCGTCCCGGAGAGTCCCCTCAGAGCGGAGGTCAAGGCTGCTTTCCGCCAGTGCCTTCCGGTAGTGGGCGATGAACTCTCCGCAGTCCCCCGCGCACTGTCCGACCGACCCTTCCACTCCGCTGACCTCCTCCAGGGCAAAGAGGGCGGCCTCGAGACAGTCCTCCACATTTTCCAGTTCGTTCCGGACGGGAACGGGGGTGGTTTCGTCGGCGCGTCTTATCGCGGTGCCGAGCGAGAGGCTGGCCCTGTAGCCCGCCTCCAGCGCCTCGTCCATCGCGGCCGTGCGGCCAATGTCGTTCTTTTCTCCCATAAGCGGATGCGTTGTCCGTGGTGTCTTATCCGGCGTCCGGACATATGACGTTCCGGAATTTCCTCACCTTTTAAAACTTTATACAAAGATAAGAAAGATTTTATACATAACAAGCGATTACGCGAACTATCGTACCAGAAGTCCTGCCGCCTCCGCTTTGCACGCCTTTTTCCATAAGAATCAGCGGCGGCGATGACATACCGTTGCCGCCGCATCACCTTTCTATGGAAAAGCCGGCTCTTCGTCGCGGTCGTCATAGATGTACCGGTAGAGCGGGACGGCTACGGCCACCAGCTCCACGGACTCTTCCGCTCGGCAGAGGATCTCCTCCAGCGTCCCCGCGGTGGCGTCGTCCAGGGAGTCCCGTGCGGATTCCAGGCAGTTCCTGAGCGTCTTGACATAGGCCCGGCCAAGCCTTTCGCATCCGGCGATGTCCGGCTTGTCCCTTACAAGGTCGTCGAGGTTCAGCGCTGCGGCGCCAAGACTCTCCGCGGCGAGCGCGAGGGTGCCCGCGACGGCAGCTCCAGCCGCTGGCGAGAGGAGGATGCGCGCCCTGCCGAGGGACGCGTCGAAGGCCGCGCCGATACGCGCGGCCTCCCTGAGATTGATTTCTTTCTTCATCTCTTTGAATAGTTGAATTGTTGTTATGGGGAGAGGACACCGTGTCCTTCCTTTCTCGCGCGGGTCTGAAGGAGGCGCCGGATTCACAAAACTCGCAAGGGGACAGTCCCGGGATGTGGCCTCTACTTCCGGACGGCGGCCGTCTTCGCCCGACGGCGGGGGCGGGAGCCCGTGCAATGGGCTTCCGGCGGACTCACTAGAGGCCGGACGCAAGGGGAGGCCTGCCCACGGTCCGGGGCTTTGTCGCGCCGGAGAGAGCCTCGCGTTCTGCCCGTCGTCCGGACGGGGAAAAGAGCGAGATAGGAGACGCGATATGGCACCGGCCGGATTCTGGTGTGCTGTTTCACTCCTGACAGACAGAAAGTTAAAAAGGACACAAAGGTAGGTATGCGGGCGTACTTCGCGGACGGCCAGGCCGTTGAAGCGGCCCCCGGCGATACCGGGCGCGAAAAAAGCCGCGAGGAGTTGGAAGAGAAACTTGCCAAGCTTCAGGAACGTAAAGCTCGGTATGAGGGATACCTGAAGGAACTTGAGGAAAGCGGTGAAAGCCAGACGTCTCTTACCGACCCTGATGCCAGGTTGATGAAGGAGAACAATGGCTTCGGCGTAGGATACAACGCCCAGACAGCCGTGGATGCGGAAAGTCATTTGATAGCAGGGTTCGAGATGACGAACCATCCGACTGACCATGGTCTTCTCACCGAGGTTGCAAAGGAAGTGAAGGCGGATCTTGGAATGAAAGTACTTGAGGCCACTGCGGATAAAGGCTATCATGACCCGGAAGACATGGCGGCGGCACTTGAGAACGGGATAGTCCCCAATGTTATCCAGAATGACGGAGCGTCCGTTGTTGAAATCACCTACGACTATGAGCCTGCCACCGTTACCGATGGACAGGTGTCCAGCACCGTTCCGGAGGACATCAAGACGTGCCTCCGTGCAGGTGTGGTTCCTAAATGCATGGAGCAGATACTGTCAGATGCCCGGGTGGAAGAAGCCACAGTGTACCATCGTGAGACGTCCGACTCCGACATTGCAAAGATGACTTTGGAGGAGATGATAGCCAAGTCTCGGGAAGGATACTACGTCCGTGATGCGGAGCGCAACCTGGTCATTTGCCCTCAGGGAGAAATCCTGCGGCCCAAGTCAATAAAGAAGAACGGGGACATCCGTTACTGTAACAAACTGGCCTGCAAACGGTGCAAATCCAAATGTACCACGGCCAAGTTCAAGGAGGCGGACTTTTCGAAGGACTGTCTTATCAAAAAGGTTGGCGGGTGGACGAAGGATGACAGAAACGATGACGGAACACCGAAAGCCATGCTGAAAAGAGAGACCAAGAAGGTAGTACGGTTCAAACTCCACATGGATGAGAAGAAGATGGAGAATCGCAAATGTCTTTCGGAACATCCGTTCGGAACCATCAAGCGGACAATCGGTGAAAGCTTCTTCCTGCTGAAGAAGATGTATAAAACAGAAGGAGAAATGGCCCTATACTGCCTGGCGTATAACCTGAGGCGGGCGATGAGCCTACGAACAATGGGCGAACTAATGGTTGCGATGGCGAAATGATAGAGGGGAATGCCTATAACCTCATATACACGACAAAATAGTCTGCCAACTCGCTGAGAATCGAATATTCCACAAAAGTCCAACAGAATGCAATAGGAGTTCAAAAATCGCACTCTCGAGCACTTGTCTGACTGGCTTTTAAGACAGTCTGGGGGGGTAGGGTACAATCAAATGTCTACTGTTCTCTGTTTTTAATTTGATTGGTATGTGTGTTTGAGTGTGAGCTTTATTCAGGCAGGTCGTCGCCCTCCTGGGCGGTCTTCCGCGAAAGCGTCTTGAGGTTGCCCACGATCGGCGTGTGCTTCTTAAGGTCGTCGGCGGAGAGCCCCAGCTCCTCGCGCTTCTTCTTCCCGACACTCAGGCGGATGAAGTGGCTGTTGCCGTACTGGTTCTCCGGGCTCTCGCGGACCTCGATGTCCATGTAGATGTGACCGCCCTTTTCCTTCGCTCCGACGAAGATGGACGGATTCCCTGCGACCGGGATGACGACGGTCTGGATACCGTTGACTGTTGTGTTCAGGTGCGCGCCTTCGAGCGCGGAGAGGTCGATGCTGCCGACCAGCGATGTTCTTTCTTCCATGACGGTTTCGGGTGTTTAATGTTTAATGTGATACAAAGTAAATTATTTATACTTTAATATCAAAGTTATTATACATATTATTTTATGAGAAACTTTCTCCCGGACGGGGCCTTCGCGCTGTAGCGGGCGTAGAGTTCCGGCTTTGCTTTCTGCAGGGCCTTGCGGTCGAGCGCCACCGTCGTCTCCGTCCTGCAGTACTCCATCCAGGTCTCCGGACTATCCTTTTTCAGTCTCTCCTCGTCGAAGGACTCCCTTAGGGTGCTTTTCCAGGTGGCCAGCGTCCTGACTTCGCCTGTCCCGCTGTCCTTGCGCGTGAGGCACTCCGCCTCGCCGAGGGCCATCTTCAGGGCTTCGGTGAGGGTCACCTCGCGCTCCTCTAGGGTCTTCAGCTCCGAGCGGCAGTCCTTGAGCGACTGCCAGAGGGCGAAGGTCTTGTCGTCCGCCTCGGCCGTAAGTCCAGTCTTGGACTGCGGGAATCTCTTCAGCGTGTCGGCGGCGCAGGTGTCGGTAGGCGCGACGTCCTTCAAGATGTTCTCCTTCCAGAACCTGTCTATGCGCTCAATCATCGCGTCGTAGAAGCCCCTGTTGAACTCCACCTCCGCACAGTCGAAGTGCAGGGTCGGCGAGCCGCTTATCCAGCAGAGCGTCCCGCGGGGGGTACCGAGGATGCCCATCTGGTACTGGATCTGGCAGTACCAGTAGTCCGGAAGGTCTTCCTTGTCGATCGTCTTCGAGGTGGACTTTATCTCGAGAACCCTTGCGTTCTCCGCCGTCTGCGCTGAGGACGGAGTACCTTTAGGCCAGTAGAGGCGGTCGGGACTGACGCGGAGGTAGTCCCTCTCCGTGTCGGCGGCTATCCAGTCACCCTCGGTGGTGATGTCGACTATAGCCCCGGTCCTGGCGGCGAACCACTCGGCGACCGCGCCCTCGAGGATGTGCCCGTTGAACATCGCGTCGCTCTCCTTCACCGGCTCGGCCCTGCCTGTCTTCAGCAGGTAAAGCCCGTAGGGCGTCTGGAAGGGACTCGCGCCCATCACCGCGCCCGCGTCGGAGGATCCTATGCCCTTTGCGCGCTCCGCCAGCCAGTCTTCGTGCGTGGCGGATCTGATGACTCTGTAACTCATAAATCTGTGCGTTTTATCTGTTTGACTTCTTGTTCTCTGTGTCCCCGTCGTGGAGCAGGTGGCGGATCTCCCCGTAGGAGGTGAAACGAACGGCCTCGTGCCAGCTCCGGCCGGCGTGCCAGAAGCACTGCCAGAGGTCCATCGTCTCCTCTCCGTCGCCCTCTACGCAGAAGGTGAGGTCAGGGTATTTCTCCGAGAGTCCCCTGATGTCATTCTCGTGGTCATACCACTTGGCGTAGACGCTCTCGCCTGTCACCGCATCGTGTCCCCCGAGTATCCCGTCGATGTCTTCGAGGAGGTGCCGGAAGTCCTCCGGCGGGCCTTCAAGATAGCTGAAGGAATAGTTCGTGTAATATCCCATTGTCCTGTCTGTTCTTATTTGTCAATACCATTCGACCCTCACGAAGTCGTTTTCCGGGTCGGCAGTCTCGAGCCACTCCCCGAATATCAGGGCGAGCCTCTCCGGTGCGTACACGCCGCCGAGGCCGTCGGAGAACTGCGAAAACTCGCCGGGAGTCTCCCTGAGTTCCTTCACCAGCTGGCGGAGTCCCTCGCGGCTGAGTTCGAGGTTGTCTCCGTTCTCGTCCTCCCACTCGACTAACGGGCGGAGAGACCCGGTCTCCGGGTCTTCGTATTCGTATCCATTGAGGAAGCGCGACAGCTCCCCGCGGCAGTGGTTGAACCTGCCGTCGCCGTGCGTGACCCTGTAGGCAGTGCAGACGTGTGCCAGATATCCCATATCGTTGTCTTGGTTTATGGCCGCAGGAGATGTCCCGCGGCCTGTTGAACTTCATTTTTACTTGTCCTCGTATACGGCGAAGTACATGTACTCGCGCCCTTCTTCGGCCTCCCTCCAGGCGTTGAACGCCTCGCGGAACTTGTCCGAGCGTATGTACGCCTCGTCAGCGTCTGCTGGGATGTAGAGTCCATCGCGCCTGCGGAGGTCGTCAAGGAACCTGTCGAACCCGTCCGGGCCGTAGGTATCCTCCTCCGTCTCGTACTTCTCAAGGTCGCTGAAGCCCTCGGGGTTGTGCGTGTGGTGGAAGTTGCCGAACTCGTCCGTGCAGGACCAGCTGAGCTCGATTGAAGGGAACTTCTCCGTTATCGCCTCCTCGATGTCCGTGCACCTGTCCCAGGCTGAGGTGGCGGAGAAGCGCATCAGCCCGTCAGGGTCGACCCTGAACCGCCCCTTCTCGTCAGGACTCGGGCCGCAGAAGCAGGACCTCGCCCCGAAGTCGGGGTCGAAGGTTCCCCTGCAGGACTTCCGCATCATCTCCTCCCGGGACAGCCCGAAGGCTGCGAGGATGTTGCCCATCCAGAAGCGGCCGAAGCCGTTCTCGAGATTCGGCATGGTGTTGAGAGTCTCGGCGAGGGAGCGGAGTTCAGATTCCTCTCCCGCCGCGATGTAATGTGTTGTGCACCAGTTTGGCATAGCTTTATAGATTTGTTTGTTTCACTTCGGTCGTTACGATGCCCGCCCGGAGAGGCGCATCAGTTCGGAGAAGTTCTCCTCGGAGATGTTCCACTGCCTGCGGATGGCGCTCTTGATGGCCCACGACGGCTTGTCCTTCGGCTTCTTCGCCGCCCAGCTGATGAACGCGCTCCACCTCGGATGCTCGGGCGTGAGCTCCGGAAGGGAGGAGTCGTTTGCCGGCTCCGCCTGAGCCTGCGCCGGCTCCTTCGTCTCAGGTCTCGCCGCGGAAGGTGACGTGATGGTCGCCGTGCCGCTGGCGTATTTCGTGTCGTTGCGGCCCCTGTAGATGTCCGCCCCGAACCCGAGGGCCTTGCAGGCGATGCCGAGGGCGTCGGTGTACGCCTTCTTGTACGCCTCGTCGTCGAGGGCGAGTCCGTTGTCCGTCATTATGACGATACGGTTGCCTCCGGTTCCCCTGACGGGCTTGCTCCACCGGCCGCTCTTCGAGTCCTTAAGGTATAGGTCGAGGTCGGTGAAGATGCAGACCTCTCCGTTCGGGAGGGAGACCTGCTCCTGGCGGGTCACCTCCGTGTACCACCCCTCGCCGCACACGCCGAAGAGTTCGGTGAGCTTCTCGATGCGCCACATAGGGTCTATCTCCGTGAGTTCCTTACCCCAGGATGCCCTGAAGGGCTTCGTCGCGTCAGCGGGGACGCTCTTCACCTGCCTGAAGATGTGCAGGTTGTCGCTGTTCTTGAGTTCCATATGCTCTTTGATTTTAAGTTGTACTTCCTCTGCCTCAGGCAGCGTCTTTCCCTTCCCTTGAGGGGCTGCCTGCGAGGCTCCAGAAGTGCGCGGACGGAATGGAAAGGCAAGGGCGGGCGACGGAAACCGATGCCTGGAAGGTGTCTGTTTCCTGAAACGAAGGGACTGTCCCTTGCCGTATGACGGCCGCGCTTGAACTTCGCGGAGCAGGCGGCACACAAGGGATGGAGAGACGGTATTATTATTATGCTATTGGGGTGCGCCGCGCGCACTTTCTGCGGTGTACGGCGTGCACCTTGAGTCAAGGTCAAGCTTCTCTGGAGGTCAATACCCTTCTTAATCGACAAAATTGCTATATATTTGCTTCTTATCCGACAAAATTGCTTACTTTTGCGGTCGGAGACAATGTTATAAGAAAAATTTAGGGGTATGATCAACATCCATGAGATAGTAATGGCAACTTCCGATAAAACGGAGACGGCGAAGAAGACCGCCATGATAAAGAGCGGCGGCCTCAGAAAAATAGCGCCCAAGGTTTACACGACCAACATGGATGAAGAACCCGAAGCGATAGTAAAAAGGAATCTCTTCTATATCCTTGGCGAACTGTACCCCAAGGCGGTGATAAGTCACAGGTCTGCGTTTGAGTTGAAGCCGACCAGAAACGGTGACATCTTCCTGACATATTCCTACTCAAAGGTCGTTAATTTGCCGGGGGTCAAGGTCCATCTGCTGGAAGGCCCCGCGGGCACAGAAAACGACAGGCCGTTCATCGGGAACCTGTTCGTGGCAAGCAATGAGAGACGCATCCTTGAGAACCTACAGAATGGTCGTGCAAGAAACGGAAGCGATTCAAAGTGCCTGCCCCGTGAGTCCATCGAGCAGAGCCTGGAGAAGTTGCTTCAGGTAAACGGCGAGGCCGGGCTTAATGAGTTCCG
>CAVERO010000123.1:0-8278 GCA_963617915.1 Candidatus Methanomethylophilaceae archaeon
TGGTTCGGCAAAGCTCACCAACCGTGGTTCGGCAAAGCTCACCAACCATGGTTCGACAAAGCTCACCAACCATGGTTCGGCAAAGCTCACCAACCGCCGAAGCGACTGCTCCGGGCAGAATCATAACCGACGGCAAGACGTATATGTACATCACCACCGCCGACGGCGCCATCTCTCTGAAAGACGTGCAGATCGCCGGCAAGAAGCGGATGGACATCAAGGCGTTCCTTGCAGGATTCCGCGAGCCGGAACTCTACTCCACGACCGCCGGCACATCCAAGGCCGAGATAAGCAAGACGAAGGCGTGATGAAAGAAGCCGTCATCATCTGCAAAGGCGACTTCCCTAAGAAGGAATATCCCCGCGAACTCATCCGCAGGGCCAATGTCATCATCTGCTGCGACGGAGCCCTTGAGGCGTTTCTCCGGAATCGGGACAGGATATTCCCGGACCGCCGCGATCCTGACGTGATCATCGGGGACATGGATTCCCTTCCCAAAAGACTGATGAAGGAATATTCCCGCATCGCCGTAAGGGAGGAAGAACAGGAGACCAACGACCAGACAAAGGCGTTCCGCTACCTTCTGGAGCATTGGCCGGAGGTCAAGACCGTGCATATTCTTGGAGCGACAGGCAAGCGTGAAGCCCACACCATCGGCAACCTTGGGCAGATCATGGAATATGCCAGGCTTTACGGGGCAAGCGGCAACCCCGGGGATGAAGGAATATATGTTGACGCCGTGTCCGACTACTCCACGGCCTTCGCCCTGACGGATTCATGCGAGCTGTTTGTCGGCGAAGGGAGGCCCGTGTCCATATTCAGCCCCGACAACTCACTGAACATCAAGTCCGAAGGCTTGGTCTGGCAGACCGGCGGCGTGGTTTTCGACAACTGGTGGAAGGCCACCCTCAACCGAGCGTCAGCCGATCTTGTACGCCTCACGTTCTCCCACAAGTCGATCGCTTTGATGGTTTTGGACTAACCTTCGGTCGCTTCGATGCTTCGATGCTTCGATGCTTCGATGCTTCGACAAGCTCAGCAACCGAAGTGACAATATTGTTTTGGTCGCTGAACCTGCCGAAGTGCACGGTCGCCGAGCCTGTCGAAGCGCACGGTCGCTGAGCCTGTCGAAGCGCACGGTCGCTGAGCCTGTCGAAGTGCACGGTCGCTGAGCCTGTCGAAGTGCACGGTCGCTGAGCCTGTCGAAGCGCACGGTCGCCGAACCTGCCGAAGCGCACGGTCGCTGAGCCTGTCGAAGCGACTACGTCTAACAGAATCTCATTCATCTATACAATCATTTCAGATTTTTCATTATTTTTACGGAACATTTTGGCTTATCATCACTATGCTCCGAAAACTTAGAATCACACTGGCGGCAATCTGTTTTGTTGCGATCACGCTGCTTTTTCTGGATTTCACCGGGACAGTTCACCTTTGGTTCGGCTGGCTGGCTAAAATACAGTTCCTGCCTGCCGTTCTGGCCCTCAACGCCGTCGTCATCGCCGTTCTGCTGGCGCTGACGCTGCTTTTCGGCAGACTCTACTGCTCGGTGGTCTGCCCGTTGGGAGTATTCCAGGACTGCGTTTCCAACCTTAGTTCAAGGAGGAAAGGCAAGAAAGCAAGGTTCACATATTCAAAGGAAATCAAATGGCTGCGCTACGGAGTGCTGGTACTGTTTGTGATCGCGCTGGTCGCCGGACTCAACGCACTTGTGGCGCTTCTGGCTCCTTACAGCGCTTACGGCCGCATGGTGCAGAGCATTCTCGCTCCGGTCTGGCAGTGGGGCAACAACCTGCTCGCCTGGATCGCCGGGAAACAGGACAGCTATGCGTTTGTGACCAAGGAGGTCTGGCTCAAGAGTCTGCCTACCCTGATTGTGGCGGCGGTGACATTCGTTGCCGTCGTGGTTCTTGCGTGGAAAAATGGCAGAACCTGGTGCAACACAATCTGCCCGGTGGGGACCACACTGAGTTTCTTCTCGCGGTTCGCGATGTTCCGCCCGGTGATTGACAAGTCTAAGTGCAGGAGGTGCCACGCCTGCGAAAAGAAGTGCAAGGCAGCGTGCATAGATGCTGACAACCAGCGGATTGACTACAGCCGGTGTGTGGACTGCTTCGACTGCATCGACTCGTGTCGGCTTGGAGCGCTCAAATACAGGTTTGCTTGGGGAACGAGTTCTGTGGACAGTAAAGATAACACCGAGGCCACTGGTTCGGGCCTTGCGAGAACAAAAACGCCCGAAAACGTTGCTCAAGAGGGCAATGAATCCCTCTTGGGGAATAAAAACGCCCGAAAACGTTCCTCGACAGGTTCGGTCGCTGAGCCTGCCGAAGCGACTGACAAGGGGAGAAGAGCGTTCCTGATAGGCGGTGCAGCCGTCATCGGAGGCTCGCTATTGTCTTCCATTCCGATGAAGGCCGAAGAGGAAGAGATAAAGGACAAGAAGCGTGACGGCGGATTCGCCGAGATCATACCTAAAAAGGCTCCGGCCAGAAAGATTCCGGTCACGCCGTTCGGCTCAGAGAGCGTGGAGAGGTTCTACCAACATTGCACGGCCTGCCAGCTCTGCGTGACTGTCTGCCCTAACAATGTCCTCAGACCATCCTCAAGGCTTGAGCGCCTGATGCAGCCTGAGATGTCATTCGAGAAGGGCTACTGCCGTCCGGAGTGCGTGAAATGTTCCGAGGTATGCCCTGCGGGAGCGATTCTGAAGATCACCCCGGAGGAAAAGACGAACTGGAAAGTGGGTACTGCGAGCGTGGACTACGACCTCTGCGTTGTCAACCGTGACGGAGTCCGGTGCGGCAACTGCGCCCGCCACTGCCCGGTCGGAGCGATCAACATGGTCAGGAAGAACCCAGAAGACGAGAAGAGCCCAAGAATCCCGTCTGTCAACGAGGAGAAGTGCATCGGCTGCGGAGCGTGCGAGAACCTCTGCCCGTCCCGCCCTGTCAGCGCAATCACCGTCAACGGGTACAGTGTTCACCACAATGCGTAATAACCGGTCATCCGGGCTGTTCCATAAAGGAATATATTCCTGATACGGGCAGTCCCGGCAAAATCAACGAATATGAACGAGAACATCAACAGAAGAGAATTTCTCAAAATGGCCGGCGCAGGGACAGCGGCCGCCGGAGCCGTGGCTCTTGCCGGAGCCTGCGCCCCGAAGAAAACAGCCGAAGCGCTCCTTGACGGCGGTTCCGGCGAGGATGCGCTTGAAAGCGGCAAGATGGAGATGCGCAGGAATCCAGGCAACGGGGACATGGTTTCCCTGCTTGGCTACGGGTGCATGCGTTTCACGATGAAGAAAGACGAAAAAGGCGAGGACATCGTGGACCAGGAGAATGCCGACAAGCTGATTGACTACGCCCTGGCCCACGGAGTGAACTACTACGACACCTCCCCCGTCTATCTCCGGGGGCTGTCGGAAGAGGCTGTCGGAAACGCCCTCAGCAGGCATCCGAGAAATTCGTACTTCATCGCCACGAAACTGTCCAATTTCAGCGACCACTCCAGAGCCGCGTCCCTGAAACTGTACAACGATTCTTTCCGGTATCTTCAGACGGACTATCTGGACTACTACCTGCTTCACTCCCTCGGACGCGGAGGCCTTGAGGCTTTCGATGACAGGTTCGTGAACAACGGGATGATGGATTTGCTTCAGGCAGACCGGGAAAAAGGCAAGATCCGCCAGCTCGGGCTTTCCTTCCACGGTAATCAGCAACAGTTCGATGAACTTCTGAAACTTCACGACAAGTACCACTGGGACTTCGTCCAGATCCAGATGAACTACTTCGACTGGAAGCACGCTGACGGCCAGCGCAATGTCAATGCCGAGTACCTGTACGACGAACTGGACAAGAGGGAGATTCCGATTGTCATCATGGAGCCTCTTCAGGGCGGACGTCTCGCCAATCCCGCCGAAAGCGTCGTGAACAGGCTAAAGGAGCGGAATCCGAATGCGTCGCTGGCTTCCTGGGCGTTCAGATTCGTGGGTTCCTACCCGAGAATCCTGACGGTTCTGAGCGGAATGGTCTATCAAGAGCATCTGGAGGACAATCTGCGGACTTTCAGGGACTTCAAGTACCTCACCGATGAGGAGAAGGAGTTCCTCGGCACGGAGATCGCCGGCATCATGGCCACCTTCCCGACCATCAACTGCAACGACTGCAAGTACTGTATGCCATGTCCTTACGGGGTGGACATCCCGGGGATATTCAAGCACTACAACACCTGCGTCAACGAGGGTGAGGTAGCCCAGAACTCCGGGCAGGAGAACTACCGAAAGCTTCGCCGTGCCTATCTCGTGAGCTACGACCGCGCCATCCAGACCGTCCGTCAGGCCAGCCACTGCATCGGCTGCGGACAATGTGTCGAGCACTGTCCTCAAAGCATCGCCATCCCGCGTGAACTCCGCCGCATCGACTCCTACGTCGAGAAACTCAAACGCGGCACACTGTAAAAATATTCTCCGAAGAATGCTGAATATTCAAAGGTTTTGATTAACTTTGCAATCCTTTCGGCAACGAAGGTCATTGGAGAGATGCTCGAGTGGCTGAAGAGGCACGCCTGGAAAGCGTGTGGCCTCCTAAAGGGGCTCGCGAGTTCGAATCTCGCTCTCTCCGCGGAATTAACGGCTTTGCAGACACACTGCAGAGCCGTTATTTTTTTTCCGAGTGGGGGCCCCCATTCGAGTGGGTAACTGACCCTGAATCCGGATCAAGCATATGTTCCTCTCTCGGTCACTGAGCTTGTCAAAGTGACTATATAACAAGAAAAGCGGCCATTCCGACAAGTTCAGTGACCGAGAGAGGCATTACCCGTCAGAGCATCAGGCACAAAAAAGGATCCGCTGAGCGGATCCCCTTCCAAAAGTAAATGAAATCGACTCTGTGACTATTCCACTTTCACGGTGATTTCTCCAGTCTTGCTGTCCTTGTCGGTGACGGTTATCTTGGTGGAGCCGGCCTTGACACCCTTCACGGTGATGGTTGACTTATCAATGGCTGCGGTGGCGACAGCTTCATCCGCCACCTTTACGGTGTAAGGCTGGGTGCCTGTCTTCACTGTGACGGTACTTGTTTTTCCGACACCTACAGTCACCGAAGACTTGTCAAACTCGAGAGCGGAGGCAGCCTTCACTTCGACGGTGAAAGTTCCTGTCAAACTGTTCTTGTCGGTAACAGTGACCGTGGCTTTTCCGGCGGCGACTCCCGTCACGGTGATGGTCGCCTTATCGACCTTGACCGTGGCGATCTTCTCGTCACTGGATTTCACGGTGTAAGGCTGTGTTCCATTCTTCACAGTGACGGTTGCGGTATTCCCGACCTGAGCCTCAGTCTTTGTGGCGCTGAAAGAGAGCTGGCTTGTCTTGTTGTCATCATTCTTGTCGCACGAAACGAATGCGAACGAACCGAGGCAGAGAGCCGCCATCACAACCGAACTGAAAAAACTTTTCATTAGTTTAAATTTTTAATTGTTAATAATAGTTTAAGTACAGTGACCATTTCCGGTCTGACGCATTACTAAACCACGCCCTGCGGAAACCTTGCATATGGTTTTCAGAAAAACACCTGATGTCAAGACAACCCAAACAGACCTTGGAAGGCAAAATCGTTATCAATGAACACCTTACACCCCACCTTATTCCAGCAGGAGGCCTGTATAACAAGTTTTAATAATCATGTCATCATGTTGCTGAAATAGTTGTCAATCTCCCTGTCGTCAAGGCCGCTGACGCGCATCGCCCTCTCCAGAGTGGCGAACCCCGCGTCCCTCTCCGACCCCGACTTCGCAAAGATAGCGAAATTTCTGAATATCCGGCACCACGCCGCGACAGGGCTGTCCAGGACGGAGGGGTGAGAGAGGTGGTCTCCTGGTTAATGGTCTTTTGGTCAATGGCAGTCCGGTCATCGGCATTCAGGCTGACGGCCCTGTTCGTCTTTGAAGTCTCCATAGTTGAAGTGAATGTGTCTGCTTGTCAAAATGCCCGTGAATCCCTCACCAGGCACGGCCGCAAGTTAGGCATTCCTGACGGAAGAGAACGAAAAGAAACACACGCAAATCATAAAAAACAGAAATTGTTGCGGTTTTACCCCCAAAGAAACCACCATTGGGAGACGACTTCCAACGCCAAAATAATTTGGTAAAGATTTGGCAGTATTTTCAAGGATAGATTTTCTTTTGGAAGAAGGAGCCTGCCGGTGGCACATGACTGATGAGAAAAGAACTATAGACCGAAAAGACAATCAAAGATTACCAAGTTATTTTTAAAGGATTACTTAATGATTGAAGACTTTGGCACGGAAATGGCATTATCCCCCATCGACATAAATATTTTTACTCATAAACCAAAAACTGACTCAATAGTTATTTCATAAGTATTGAATAAGATTAGCCGAAGCCGGGTGAGAACCTCGCTTCGGTTTTTTTGTTTTTGTAAGCGCAACTTACTCTGCGTACAGCAGGTACGGCGCGCGGCGGGTTTTGAAGGTTTCGACATCCAGCGTCCAGCGTGCGGAAATCTCCGCCGAGGAAGCGCCGGACTCTATCATCGGACGGAACCAGTCCACTCCCGCAAGGAGTTCGAAGAAGTTGTTCTTGCCGAAAAACTTATCGCCCATATTCAGATTACGGTAAGCATCGACAACATATTCAAGGTTGATTTTTTCCGCCCAGATGTCGGTGAGCGGCTTGGCTCGAAGGTCCACGCCGCGGCACTCCTCGTCCACGAACTGCGGATTCTTTGCTCCAGAAATGCTCCTCGGGATGAAGGAGAATGAATATCCCGTCATCGCCGGATGCCCGTAGGCCTCAAACGGGAACAGCGTGCCGCGGCCGAGGCTGACCACCGTCCCCTCGAAATAGCAGGTTGAGGAATATAGGTACACTGCCCTCATGTCCTTGATGTTGGGGGAAGGCGGCAGGATGAGGCTGTAGCGGGTCCGGTGGGTGTAGTTAAGGCACGGGATCACGGTCAAGTCACAAGTGCCATTCTCCAGCCACTTCTCTCCGTTGATCATCAAGGCCAGTTCCCCAAGCGTCATCCCGTGGACTGTCGGAATCGGCAACCAGCCGACACCGGACTTGAATTTCATGTCAAGAACCGGACCGTCAACATAGAAGCCGTTCGGGTTCGGCCTGTCAAGGATGATGACCTGCTTTCCGTCTCTGGCACAGGCCTCCATAAGGTGATGCATCGTGATGTAATAGGTATAGTACCTCAGTCCTACATCCTGGATGTCAATCACAAGCACATCAAACTTGTCTGTTTTGTCCTTGCCCGGTATCTTCGAGCCGCCACCATAAAGGGAAACAATCTCCACTCCTGTCTTCTCGTCCACACTGCTGCTGACGTGTTCACCGGCATCGGCGTTGCCTCGGAAACCGTGTTCCGGCGAGAAGATTGCTTTGACATCCACGCCTTTCTCAATCAATGCGTCAACGATGTGCTGACCGTACTCGATCTTTCCGCCCTGGACAGAAGGTTCGGTGAACGGAACCAAAGAAATCTCGTCTAACTTCTTTTTCTGGTCACTGAGATTGTCGAAGTGACGTTGAGCTACTCGGTGCGCTTCGGCAGGCTCAGCGACCGGTTGGTGAGCCTGCCGAACCACCGGTTGGTGAGCCTGCCGAACCACCGGTTGGTGAGCCTGCCGAACCACCGGTTGGTGAGCCTGCCGAACCACCGGTTGGTGAGCCTGCCGAACCACCGGTTGGTGAGCCTGCCGAACCACCGGTTGGTGAGCCTGCCGAACCACTGCGGCCGGGAAGCACCCATAATGCTCCGCAAGCGCGTCAGCCAGTTTGGAGCCGGTCACCTTGTCCCCGACTATCCCCGTCTGGTTGCTGAACACCGCCACCCTCTTCCCTTTCAGCAGCGGCAGATACTCCTCGAACCTCTCATCTCCCAAAAGCACTTTTCTTGAATATGTCCGAGCGGAGACCTCGCCAGCAAAGAATATCGCTATTATAGTAATAATCAGAAATTTAAGATTATATCTCATATATCATTGGCATTATTGGAATCAAGATACAAAATTTCGCAAATACAACAAAACAGACATTGTCGATCATAAATAATTGTTAACATTTGCAATGTCATTGTACAAATGTTATTCGGTAAATAAAACGGGCAGTTGTCCCTGAACAACTGCCCATTTTTTTAAATCACCGAGGGGGAGGTACTTGAAGGGAAGCTGATTGTTCTTCACCGAATATTTTTAAGTACAATGAAAAAGAGAACAATTCAAATCTTCTTTCATATCTCCGTTAAAGT
>CAVERO010000124.1:0-8141 GCA_963617915.1 Candidatus Methanomethylophilaceae archaeon
CTTTTCACCTCAATCGGAGAGATGTTGTGACGGCTGGTGACTACCTCCTTCTGTATCAGGAAATCTATCTCCATCCGGTTGTCGGCGTCCTCGTCACTGCGGCTGTAGAAGTACAATCTATGTCCGCTGCTCTTCAACATTTGGGCGACGATGTTCTCAACGATTTGACAGGTAGAGCTAATCTGGATGTTTATGTGACGATGTCCAATCCGAAGATGCTTTTCAAGGATATAGTGACCAATTTGCGTGACCGTGGCTCAGAGATAAAGTTTGCGCCTTCTATCATAAGAGCCGTGCTACCATTCTTTTCCCGCTTCCATTCCAGAAGCCGTCCATATATCTTACGCTTTAGCATAATTCACCTTTTTGAGATTATCGGACACACAAATTCACACCTTTTTGAGATTATCACAAAGAAATGTGTCCAATGACTTGAACTGAAGGTTGCTCTTGTGAAAAACGTGATTAAGAAGCTGTCAAAGTGACAGAATCCAGGCGGTCATCCGGGAAAGGACTTCGGGGGAGAAGGTCTCCTCGATTTCCTTATATTCAGAGAACTCGCCGGTGACGCAGTGCTGGAAAAGGTGGTTCAGACCCTCCTCGGCGCGGACAAGGTTCTTGCCGCCGGAAGGCAGGCCGGCCTTCAACGCCTCAATATTCCTGTCACACCGTACCTGCGTGTCTTTCGTGCCGCCAAGAGCCATGACGGGGCAGGTGACGGCGGACAGTCTTTGCGACACGTCCAAACCCAGAAAACATTCCATGTAAGGGGTACGGAACTGGCTCAGGGCGGCCGCATAGTTCTGTTTCAAAGCGTCGGAGATGTCGTAATTGTCCACCGAAGGCAACGGAGACTTTGTCTTTATGGCGTCGAAGGTGTCGGAAAGAAGACGTGTGAAGCTTTCGATTTCCGGTTCAGGCAGACCGGCAGCCTTCAGGGCACGCCTGTTCTGGGCAATCAAGGTCTCGCTTCCCGAGACAATCATCCCGGCAAGGCTGACCGCGAAATCCACCTGCCCTTCCGCCGCCAGCATCAGCGCGATGGTCCCTCCCTCGCTGTGTCCAAGGACTCCGACACGGTCAAAACGGTCCCTTAACAATTTGACACCTGACAGCGCGTCATTCTTCAGATCTTCGGTCGTGCAAAGGACAACGTCACCGGTTGATTCCCCGAACCCTCTGTCATCGTACCTCAACGTGGCGATCCCCGCCTTGGCGAAAGCGTCGGCGATGACAGCGAACGGCTTGTGGCCGAACAGCTCCTCGTCCCGGTTCTGGAGGCCGCTGCCCGTGACCATAATCAGCACGGGAGTCCTCCTGTCACAGTTCTCGGGAAGCGTCAGCGTTCCTTTCAGGACAGCGTCGCCGTTTGTGAACGACACCTCCTCGGTTGTGTAAGGGAACGGCCCTGCTGGGGTCTGCGGCCGCCTGACGACTGGCGCTCCGGGGGTAAGGGTCATCGGGAACGACATCCCATGCTGGGTGAAAGTCCCGGCGATGACCTTCCCTACCCACAACCCTTTGAACGAGGCGTTGATAGCCGGGACGTTCAGCGTGACACCGCCCACAGCGTCCCTCGACACCTCAACCGGAATCCCCTTCGCCCCCTGATCCGGCACATCAAGCGTGGCGGACTCCTCCCCGATGTTGAATATAAGAGCCACCTCCACGCCCGAAACCTTCAGCTTCCCTGTCCACGCGCCCGTCTGCGCGTTCAAAGAAACCGCAGCCGTCAAAGCGACCGTCACGACGATAACAAACTTTCTCATATCCAATCTCATAATGTGCGAATATAATCAATCTTGGGCAATTACCAAACCGCGGAATTGAAAACGTGTGGCCGGCAAGACCAAGACCCAAAAGGAGAAATCGGAATGGCAGATGTGGCTCTGTTTGAATATGACAAAGAATTTGTCGGCAAAAAGATCGAGCCTTCTCCCCTGATGATGCCCGTAAGGCAAAGTTTAAGAAGCTGTTTTGATTTGTTTGAAATGTTCTTTGAGGTGAAAAATACTTCATTTTCTCAAATCTTCAAACAAACAAATCAAAACAGCTTCTAATAACTTCCAAAAAAAGCTCGAAAAGAACGGCAAGTTGATTTTTTTGCCGTACATTTGCCGGTCGAATCGTGGGATTATGGCGAAATTTGTAAAATTCATCAAGGATTGGATGTTGCCGCTGGCAATCATCGTGGGAATATCTTCTTATCTGATCCTGTTTCTCGTGAATCCGTTGGCCGAAAACATCGAGCCTGGATTCTCGAAGTTCGCCAAGGACATCCAGCCGACACTCGTGGCCACGATGCTGTTCCTTCAGTTCAACACAATCTCGCCCCACGACCTCAGGTTCAGAGAATGGCATTTCCTCGCGCTCTCGTTCCAGATAATAATGTTCATCGCCCTCACCTGGCTCGCCACGATGCTGCCGGACGGCAATCTCAGGATTCTTGTGGAATGCGCCATGCTCTGCTTCATCTGCCCGACAGCCGCGGCAGCGGGGGTGATTACGGGCAAATTGGGAGGAAGCCTCTCGGACACAGTGTCTTATGTGGTATTGATAAACATCGCGGCGGCTGTGATTCTCCCCTTGGTCATTCCAATCGTCAACCCGGGAGCCGGGACATCTTTCCTGGACGGATTCGCCGCGATCAGCGCAAGGGTTTTTCCTCTGCTGGTTCTGCCCCTGCTTCTGGCCTGGGTCATACGTTACACCCTGCGAAGACTTCAGCGATGGCTTATGCGCTTCACTGACTGGGCGTTCTATTTCTGGGGAATGTCTCTGGCGTTCTCGATCTATCTTGCGACGAGAGCCTTGGTCAACAGCGGAATCTCCGTCTGGACAGCGATATCGATCGGGATTCTGTCCCTTGTCTGCACAATCCTTCAGTTCGCGGTCGGAAGAGTGGCCGGAAGAGTGTCCAACGGCAGCAAGGACCACAAAACCTCACGGCCGGACGAGATCACAGCGGGACAGGCTCTGGGGCAGAAGAACTCCGGCTTCCTGATCTGGCTGGGATATTCCTACATGACCCCGGTCACTTCCGTCGCCGGCGGCCTCTACAGCATCTGGCAGAACGTCATCAACTCCCTTGAACTCTACGAGCAAAGCCACCGCACCGGGCAACGCAAGAAATGACCATAGTTTGAAGTCTAATCACTGTCACTTAGATAGCGGGCAGAAGACAGGGACGGCTGCGAATATCCGGAAACAGCGGTCAACATTGAATGAAGGATATCAATACCTAGGGCTTCCTCCAATCTTGATATCGTTTCCAACGTCATATTCGAACTTCCTTTCAAAAGATTTGAGACATATTGTTGAGAACACCCCATACGTTCAGCAAGTTCCGACTGAATGACTGATTGGTCATCCATAGCACGCATCACTTTCATGGTGATGAATCTGGAATATTTCAGCCATCGTTCATTGTCTCTACGCCACTTGGCATTCTCTCCCCATTTGGATGGAGTCGCGGACTGATGCCTGTCAAGATATTCAATTGCCTTGCTCATTTTTGATATAATCATTAAATCCGTCCTTGTCAAATACGCCCTCATCAATAAGGTGATTTCTAACCAATTCCAACTTTGCCAGTTCAGCCAAAGTATGACTTCTTTCCGACATCGTGGCAGTCAATTTGATCGCACCACCTGTTACCAGATACACCCCTTTTTCAATTTTTATGGCATATACTCTCAACCATGAAGGATGATATCGCAAACTACCCCCTTTTGCTTTTTCCTTTCCCAATGACATCTCCGAATAACGATTACTCTCCAAATGCCTGAAAAGCAAATCCAAATCGGCCTTCGGGGTAATGTCAAGCATCAGGCATTCAAGCCTTGAAGCATCCTCAATTGTTTCTCTCACTGCCACATACACATCAGTAATATGAAAATATGACTTCAAGTCGAGTATGTTGTCATTAAAGAATTTTTTCAGCCACAACATATCATACCACTGGCCAAACAACTCTTCAAAACAATTATCTGCATGTCCCTCATATCTTACGGCCCTAAGCCTTCCATCATCCAGTATTTTATCGAATGTCATATACAAATGTATATTTATTGACAAATATAAGGACAATATGTAGATTGTACAATATAAATATTGTAAAAAACAATCTAGCGCTCCGTTCCTACTTCAGGGCGTTGAGGCGGGCTTGGGCGGAAGCCTTCTCGGTCTCGTCCGGGGTGACGCGGACAAGCATCGGGAGGTATTTTTTCTCCAGTTTGATGTTCTTGTCATTGCGGGCCAGAAGCACACAGTTCTTGATGGCGGTGTAGTCGTCCGGACTCTTCTTCAAGACTTTGTTGTACATCTTGAGGGCATTCTTGCTGTCGTGCTTATAGACAAGGTAGTACGAACCGATGTTCGTCATGTAGGCAGTCTGCCCCGGATAATAGCTCAACATCTTTTCGGACAGGTCCTTGAATGCCTCGAAGCAATGCGGAGTTCCTATCTTGAAGAAAGCATAGCAGTATTCCTGTATCACGGACGGAAAGAGCTCGTCGCTCGGCTCGACACCGGGATATTCCCATTTCGGATGACTGTGACCATTGTAGTCGATCAGGGCCTTGAGACCGGCGAGAGCCATGTCAGGGCTGTCCTTCTCATAGCCGATTAGGGAGGAAATCTTGAACAGACGCAGATCCAGGCGGTCAGGATTCAATTCGATGGCTTTTTCGATGGCCTGCGTGGCCTTTCCGAACAACTCGTCGTCATAGTTCACGACCTGAAAATAATTGACGTCCCTTCCAAGCGAATCCTTCAACGTCAAGGCCGGAGCGTTGCCAAGATATTTGGCGGCTTCCTTTACCTCGATCGATGAGGACTGGCTCTTGGTCAGGTAGTACGAGAACTTGCCGAGCAGCATGTCAGTGTCATCAGGATAGTCCTTCCCCCAGCGCTGGAGCAGTGTTTCTATGCCCACCCCGTCGGCGCCGAGCTTGGAGACCAGCAGCTGGTAGCGGTCAAGATATTCCTTCTGCGTCGGCTTGGTCTGTGCCGAAAGGGGAAACAAGGTTATGACAGCCAGAATGGCTAATACTATTCTTTTCATATTCAATAATTTACACATCCATTTTTATTTTTCGCCCCTGTGGGTGCAAGTTGTTGCAACGGGTGCCGAGGTTCTTCACGAAGCCGAGAGGATGCCCTTCGAAACGCACCAGCACGAACCCTTTCGGAGCGTCTTTCAGGAATATGCAGTCCCGGTGCAGGAACTTAAGCGCTGTCTCGCGGTCCAGGTCCGCCACCGGATAGGCGCCGGACGGAAGCGCAAGGCTCAAAGCCCAATCCGCCGACGGCACCAGATCCTGTCCCTTCAGCTCACCTTTGGCGACCCCGGCCCGCACAGGACGCAGCAGGTCAAGGGCGGCGACTTCACGCGGGATGGATTCAGGAATATGTATGAGCATATTCCCTTTCCGCCTTTCTGTCGCTCCGACGGCCGGTATCCCGGGCAGTCCGGCTCTCTCCGGGCCCGTGCTTTTCACCAGCGCGGAGACAAACTGGCCCTCGCCTTTCACGAATCCCGGCACAAGCAGTCCGCCGGTCCTGGTGGGGATCACGCCGCGAAGATTCGCATAATCATATTCATAGACATCGCCGCCCAGTTCGGCTGCGGCCCATTCGATGATTCCGTCATTCTCCGACTCTTCGAAGGTGCATGTGGAATACACCAGGCTTCCGCCCCGGCGAAGCGCCGGCCAGACATCGGCCAGGATTCTCCTCTGCCTCGTCGAACATAGATTCACGACACTTTCCGACCAATCCTCGACTGCCTTGGCGTCCTTGCGGAACATCCCCTCACCCGAACAGGGAACATCGGCCACGATGACATCGAAAAAGCCCTCCAGCCTTGCGAACGCCTTGGGATCGACGCTCGTGACCACCACGTTCGGATCGCCCCACACAGCGATGTTGTCAGCCAGAACCGACGCCCGGGAACGCATCACCTCATTGGAGACAAGGATGAAACCGTCCCCGAAAGCCTGACGCAGCGACACTGCCAGGTCAGTGCTCTTGCCTCCCGGCGCGGCGCACAGATCCAGAACCCTGAGCGGTCTGGAGCGATCCTCAAATTGTGGAAGCATATCTCTGAATATGTTCCCGACAACCATGGCCGAGGAGTCCTGGACGTAGTAACATCCGCAGTGGAACAGCGGATCCAGCGTGAATTTTGGCCTTTCACCAAGCATGAACCCGAAAGGGCTCCAAGGAATCCTCCGGACATCCGGCCCGAAATGCTCCCTGGCAAATGCCTCCGGCCCATGAACTTTGAAAGGATTGATCCGGACAGACACCGAAGCCGGCCGATGGAAAGCTTCCACGGCGGTTCCGGCCATTTCCCGCCCTATCGCCCCGGTAAGGATGTCATGAAGCGGAATGTCGTCCAAGCCCCTCATCTATCGGTTTCCGCCGAGTTTCTCCTTCATCCTGCGGAGGGTCTCCTCATCGATTCCGTCCGGCGTCCTGCCTTCGGACATCGCCACCAGACCGTCCACAATCTTGTTCATGGCCTCGCGTATCTTCCCTCCGAGCATCATCTTCATCATCAGGTTCAGGTCGGCGTGGAACTCGATGTGGAAATCAGTCTTGGACGGATTGTCCGGCACAGCGTCGAAATGCAGCGAGCCTCCGAACTGGAACGGAGCCCCGTTGTCAATGAACTCTATGCGCGAGTACGGAGTCCGGTTCTTGACCATCACCCCTATCTTGAATCCCTGGACGGTTGCGGAGATCGTGTCATAATCAGCCTCCACATCCGCTTTCTTGTCCTCCGGAAGGAACTGGAGGAAATTACGCATGTCCACAAAGGCCATGTACAGTTCGAATGGCTGCTTTGCGACCAATCCGTGTTTGCTTGTTATCTCAGTCATTATCGTACTCTTAATATATTACCAAATGCCAATCGGGACACCTCTCACTTATTCCATTCAGACGGGTTCCGCCGCCACTGACGCAGCACCTCGACATCCGCCTCCTTTACATAGCCCGTCGCCGTGGCCTCCTCTATCAGAGCGTCATAGCAAGAAAGTGTCTTCAACTTCACGTCCTCCTCCTCAAAACGCCGCGCGGCAAGGTCGAAGCCGTAAGTGAATATTGCGACCATCCCCAGCACCTCGGCTCCGGCGTCGCGCAAGGCCTTCACCGCCGCAAGGCTGCTCATCCCGGTCGAGATAAGATCCTCGACCACAACCACTTTCGAGCCTTTTGGCAGAACGCCCTCTATCTGGGAGCCGGTCCCGTGATCCTTCGGTTTAGGACGCACGTAAACGAAAGGCTTCTCCATTCTGTCCGCGGCCAGAACCCCATGGGCGATCGCTCCTGTCGCCACCCCGGCCACAATTTCGGCTTCAGGGCACTCTTCCGCGGCTGTCCCGGCCAGCCAACCGGCGACCTTGGACCGCAGCGCGGGATCGGAAAGGATCCTGCGGTTGTCACAGTAAATAGGTGAATGCCAGCCCGAGGCCCATGTGAAAGGTGCGTCAGGCCTGAGCAGAACGGCTTTTATGCGAAGAAGCTCTGAAGCGAGTTTTCTGTCGATGTTTTCCATATTCATTGAAAATGATTGTTAACTTTGCACACAACTTACAAATATAATAGTTTTACGACAATATCATACTCACCGGATGCACAAGATTTACCTTGAAAAGAGATGTCTGGTCATCTGCTCCCCGCAGGATCAGGCGATGTCCGACCCTAATTCCATAGAACTCCACCTTGGTGACAATCCCGACATCACCGCCCTGGTGACAATGTTTGAGACATCGGACACCTTGGCCAGACTCTACATCCCGACCGATGACGAGGACACCGCGTACAAGGAATTCTGCGCCAGGTTCAAGGAGGTCAACGCCGCCGGAGGGCTTGTGTCGAACCGTAGGGAAGATGTGCTCCTGATCAACAGGAACGGCCTCTGGGACCTGCCGAAAGGGCATCAGGAGCCGGGAGAAGACATAAAGGTGACAGCCTTGCGCGAAGTTCAGGAAGAGACCGGAGTGGGGGATCTGGAACTGAGGGGACTGATCTGCGTCACCGACCACTGCTACCGGAGGGACGGAATATGGCATCTGAAGCACACGTGGTGGTACGACATGCTCTACACAGACCCGGTGAACCTCACCCCGCAG
>CAVERO010000125.1:0-8123 GCA_963617915.1 Candidatus Methanomethylophilaceae archaeon
AGATGAAGATTTTTCACCTCAAAGAACATTTCAAACAAATCAAAACAGCTTCTAACCTGACGCGTGAGAAACAAGAAAAAGATTCAGGTTTTTTTGAGGATATTCTGAATGCATCCAACGGAAAGCATATCACATTCTGTTGGATATTCCCTGTAAAAAACAACCCTATGTCAGTTCTGCGGATGTGGCGAACCGTCATAGGGTTGCGATTGTTCAGAGATTGGCGCTACAGTTCCTTAAGGAAGCGGGCCATGGCGGCGAGGAAGTCGTTCCTATATTCCTGAAGAGGGTCGTTGCAGTACTTGACGTTGCGGAAACCGTAGCCGTGGACACCGTCAGGGAAGGCGTGCATCTCGCAAGGCACACCGTTCTTGACGAGCGCATTGAAGTAGCGGACCTCATTCTCCGGAGGCACACCGTAGTCGTTGGAACTGAATATGATGAAGGTCTTCGGCGTGTCGGCGCTGACCTGCCTGTCCAAGGAATATCTTTCCTTGAGAGCCTCGAACTTCCGCTTGCCCTCATCCCAGGTCTCGAAGTCCTTTCCCTTTCTGTTGTACCAGCCTTTCTCTGTACCGATCAGGTTGTTGAAGCTGCCCTCGTGGCCGACTCCGGGCTCAGAGGAGATCACCGGATAGACAAGGATGGAGAAATCAGGTCTTGTCTCGGCGTCAATGTACTGGGTTGAGGCCGTGGCGGCGAGATGTCCGCCCGCCGAGAATCCCATGACGCCGATCTGTGTCACACCCCACTCCGAGGCGTAGTGACGGCAGTAGCGGAACACGTTCTGCACATCGTTCAGAGGCACGTTCCAGTGGCCGTATGGAAGTCTGTATTTCACCACGGCGGCGCTGATGCCCTGGCTGTTGAGCCATTCGGCGGCATATTGCCCCTCGTGAACGTAGGCGGTGAACCAATAGGCTCCGCCGGGGCATATGATGACCATCTTCCCGTTCGGATTCTTTGCCAGATAAAGCTCGAACCTCGCGCTGTCTCCGGTGAATTTCAGGTTCATGTCCTTGGTCAGTTCCTCGGGCTTCGTACAGCCGTTCGATTCGCCGGGGCCGAGTGTCACGCCTTCTATTCCCTTATCGACATTCTGACCTTCCGGGTAAAGATAGACGACCTTGTCCGGCTTGAGTGTGAACTGTTCACGGGCGACTTTCGGTGACTCGTTCTTGCCGTTCACGTTCTCAAGCTGCTGACCCAGCCATCTTTCCAGGGCCGCCGAGAACTCCGGTCTGCATGAGCCGAGGTTGTCCTTGCAGACTTTCGGATCAAGGCCGATGCCAAGGTCTGTGAATCCCCAACCGTGTCCGCCTTTCGGATAGATGTGGAGTTCGGTAGGAACCTTGTTCCTGACAAGTGCCTGATAGAACTTCACTGAACTTGCAACCGGGACGGTCTTGTCATAGGTGCTTACCCCGATGAAAGTCGGAGGAGTTGTCGGGGTCACATCACGGTAGGTGGTGTACATCCTTCTCAGCCCGTCATATTCATTCAAGCCATTGTACCAATCTTCGAACGGCCTGTCCTCCCTGCTTGTCCATGATTCCCTGCTTCCGAGAAGGTTGTCCACTGATCCGTGGTGTGTGGCCGCCTCGTCCATCAGAATGACAGGGTAGAGGAGTACCGCAAAGTCCGGTCTTGTCGTGGAGTCCACGTACATCGTCTCCGCCGTGCTGGCAAGGTGTCCTCCGGCGGAGAATCCCATCACTCCGATCTGCTTGATGCCCCAGTCCTCTGAGTGGTGTCTGCAATAACGGAAAGCGTTGTGCACGTCTTGAAGCGGAACCTGACGATGCCCGTTAGGCAGACGGTATTTCAAAACCGCACAGGCTATACCTCTGTCATTCAGCCATTTTGCGGCATACGTCCCCTCGTTCCAGGTGGAGAGGCCCGTATAGCCTCCGCCGGGACAGGCGATGACCATCTGCCCGTTCGGTTTTTCCGGCATGAATATGTCAATCCGCGCGCTGTCCGTCACGTTGGATATGAATCCCCAGCCTCCGGCTTTTTCCGGACCCTCAAGTCCGTTTGACACCAGCGGCCCCCGGGTCACAGCCACACCGTTCTCGACTATTCCCTGATCCGCTCCCTGACCTTCGGGATAGAGATAGACGGTCTTCGTTGGGGCATATTCAATGCCCGGCGTGTTCTTGGTCTTCAGCTTTTCCTCAACAGGTGATGTTCTTGCCGACGGCTTGACATTCACTACCGTACCGTCAAGAATCAGTTGGCTTTTCTTGACCTTTCTCTGCGCTGCGGCATCTGTTCCGACGCATAAGGCGGCCGTCAGCGCGGCTGCCAGAAGAACTGCTTTTCTCATATTAACCTGTTTTTAGTGTTCATTTTATGAATATGTCAGCAAATATAGTAATGATAAAATAATAACTTGGTGCTTTTGCTCGTCTTTTTGGTCTGAATTCATTTGTTCATCAGTCATGTGCCTCCGGCACGCTCCTTCTTCTTATTTTTTCATCATCACATAACGAAAAGGAACGGCTTTTAAGGCCGCTCCTTGAAAGATAACTATTTGATACGGGTGTTCACTCGGCGGTTTCCCTGTACTCAAGCAGTTCTCCAGGCTGACAGTCCAACGCCTTGCAGAGCGCGTCGAGTGTGCTGAACCGGACACCCTTGGCCTTGCCTGTCTTCAGAATCGACAGGTTCACGGCCGAAAGCCCGATTTTGTCAGCCAGCTCGGCGGAAGTCATCTTCCGCCGAGCCAGCATCACATCGACATTGATTACTATTGGCATGACGATTATTTTTCGGCGGTTTCTTCCCCGGACTGCTCTTCCGGCTTGGTTTCCTTGCCTTTGAGATATTCAGGCAGATTCATGCCGGCCATATTGAACAGATCCTGAAGCGGAGGCACGGAACCCATCAGGCCGGAGATGAAATTCGCGGTCGATGTCTTGCCGTTCTTGCCTTCACCGTTGCCGTCCCAGACGGTTACCTTGTCGATCTTTATGCCCTTGACAGCCTCGACCTGAGTCTTGACGAGCTCCGGCAGCTTGTCTGCGATGAGCATAAGGACGGCCTTTTGAGGGTCTCCGGCGGCGGCGCGGACCATCTCGTTGAAACCTTCCGCCTGCTTGGACAGGATCTCAAGGGTACCGCGGGCCTGTGCGTCCATTTTAGCGAATATGGCGTCGGCCTCTCCCTTCGCCGTCCTGCGCACCTTCTCTGCCTCTGCCTCTGCCTCGATGATGAGCTTTTCCTTGTCAATCTGGGCCGGAACGACGATGTTGGCCTGCTGGGTGGCCCTTTCTCTTTCGGCGCGGGCAAGCTCGGCGTCACGCTCGCTCTGGTAAGCCTCCTGAAGTGCCTTGGCTGCCTGTACCTTCTCGGCTGCCACGGCCAGTCGCGCGGCCTCGGCCTCTTTCTCGCGGCGCTGGGCGTCGGAGTTGGCTATGTCAATCTTGGAGGTGTTCTCACCCTGTACCGCAAGGGCGTTTGCCGCGGCGGTCTTGATACGGGTGTCCCTCTGGGTCTCCGCGATACGGATGTCCTTGTCCCTGTCGGCCTCGGCCTTGCCGATCTCACCGTAGCGGTTCTGCTCGGCCACGCTCTTCTTGGCGTCGTTGATGGCCTTCGCCGCGGCTTCCTTACCGAGAGCCTCGATGTAGCCGGACTCGTCACGGATGTCGGTCACGTTCACGTTGATGAGTTTCAGGCCGATCTTGCGGAGCTCTGCCTCCACGTTCTGGCTGACGGCCACGAGGAATTTGTCGCGGTCGGAGTTGATCTCCTCAATCTCCATTGTGGCGATCACCAGACGGAGCTGTCCGAAAAGGATGTCGGTGGCGATGCTCTGGATGTTGTCGATGGAAAGCCCGAGAAGCCTCTCGGCGGCGTTTGTCATGCTGTCCGGTTCGGTGGAGATGCCGACTGTGAAGCGGCAAGGCACATCGACGCGGATGTTCTGCTTGGAAAGCGCGTTGGTAAGGTTGCACTCGATTGAAATCGGCTTGAGGTCAAGGAACGCATAGTCCTGGAACACAGGCCAGATGAAGGCCGCACCACCGTGGATGCACCTGGCCGAGGAAATCGAGCCGCTCCTGTTCCTGCCTGTCTTACCGTAGATGACCATCACCTTGTCGGAAGGACAGCGGCGGTAGCGCTTGAGAATCGCCGAGAATGTCACGAACACGACAGCGACGATGATAAGGATCAGAGATAGTTCCATATTCAGAATGTTTAATGGGTTTATAATATTCCTTTAATATGTTTGATCAGGTTAGAATTTTTCGAGGTCTGGTTGCCCGTTCCGATCAGATGATAGTCGGCGTTAGTTCCTCCACCAGCAGGGTGTAGTCGTTGATGACCTCGGTGACCTTGATCGCCGTGCCGGTCTTGATTGTCTCACCGTCGGTGACGGCGTCATATTCCCTGACAGCGTTGTTGATGGAGATTTGGACCTTGCCTTCGCCTTTGCGCTCGCCTGGAATGGTGAGGTAAACCTTGCCCTCGCATCCGACGGCAGACTTGTGGACATCGATGTTGCCGGTCTGCTGCATTCCGCTGAGCAATTTGAAAATCCACATCACAACCGCGACCAGAAGGATGCCGACTATGACCGAGACGATGATCAGCAGCGCGTTGGATTGGATCTTCTCGTGCATCAGCACCGCGGTCCATCCGAATCCGAGGCAGAAATTGACCAGATTCCTGAACGTCAGGAGATTCATCGAAGGGTCAGTGTCGAATGACCCGTCCGACGTGTCGAGGTCGAAGTCCCCGTCGCCTCCACCGAATCCGAGGAATGTCAGGACAGTCTGAATGACGAAAATCAGCGAAGCCGAGAGCGTGATCGCCCAAAGAATCTGCATCGCTGTACTGAGTGATGTCCACCAGGTAATCATATCTATTGCGTTTTAGTTAGGCGGCCGGAGTCCTTCCCGCACCGCATCTTTTGCAAATGTATTAATTAATTTATGAAAAACAATAATCTTTTCAAAAAATACATAAATTTTTTATGAATATGTCAACTCTCCTCACCGTGCAGGACGTTCTGGATGCGGATGATATGACGGTCGTGTTTCTTGTGAAATCGTGACACATTATTCACAAATTCTCCTCTACGAACTCTGGAAAAAGGAGTATTTTGTCAGCGGAATGTGTGTCGAACAACAGGAGCTCGAAATCACGCTTTTTCACATTCAGGTCAACCGTGGCCAATTTGTCTGTGATGGCTTTTTTCAAATCCTCGGTGTTTTCTATTCCGGCTCTTTCCTTCAGAAACTCGTATGAAGGTCTTGTTTGTTGCATCAAAAACATACAATCATAGAAGTCTCGCCCTTTCGCCCTTGCAAGCAAGGCTGAGAGTTTCATACTTAGCAATACGGAATCTGACGGAACCGGCAATGAGAAGAAAAATCCACATCGCTGTACGTGCCGCATTTCTATCTGGTAAGGAACCCCTTGGTCCTGAGCCTCAATCTTCAGAAGAAATCGTTCCTCTCTATGGCCTGTCAATCCAAGCTCAAAGAGAAATTCCGGAAAGAATATGTTCCTTCTGAAGGCGGTCAACTTGTCGTTGGCCTTGTCACGTGTCTCTACAGCCAGACCGCTGTTCTTCAAAAATGCGATCACTTTGTCTGTCATTTCAACAAAATCCTGCTCAGTGAGATCCTTGCAGTCGAAGTCAAGATCTTCCGAGAACCTGTCTATCCCTTTGATAAGTCGAAGGTTTGTGCCACCGATGAATGCCAGTTTGCAGATGTAGGGCGTTGTGGCAAGATGGTCAAGCACCATCAGCTGTATATATTCCTTAAGAATATGCTTCTGAAAGGCGGCGTTTGATGCTACCTGAGACGGGAAATAGCTGTTTATGTAATTCAGGTCTATCATAAATCGTATATCTTTAATAGTTTCTTGATTCTGCTGTCCAAAGCCTTGCTGCTGATTCTCTGCTGATAATCTTTGAGTCTATCAATATCCAATTCTTCAGTCATAAAGGATTCATCCAAGCGAAGTTGCTCCAACTCTGTGTCATTATCGTAAAAAGGATAGAGGTAAAGCAGGTCCAACAGAGCTTTTTCCGGGTGTGCCAGCCACCAAGTCTGCTTGGGAGCGTTGATTATGGACGTGTTGGTCGGAAGTGGCACTGGCTTATACCCAAAGAATAATTGCGGTTTCACATTCTGATAAGAATAATGCCCGAACTTGTTCTCAAATCTGGCTGTTTTCAATGTGGTGACTGATGTGATGCTCGTAACCGCTTCTGGAATCATTCCATATATGCTCAGAGCCGTGTGGAGGCTTATGTATGACGGACGGTAGATGCGACAGGCCACATATCTCGAAAAATCGGGCCGTTGCAGCAGTTCCGGAAAAGCATACCATTCCTGTCGTAGCTTTATCAACGAGCCTTTATGTGACCATCTCGTAAGATTGTTCCTGTCAAAAGAAGGAAAGTACGCTCTTGCCTGATTAATGGAAAAACATCCTTCAGGCAACAACTTTTCCCTAAACTCTAAATATCCTACCACGATGATATATTTCTAAAACAATGCAAATATAATGCTTTTTGGAAATATTATGCTATTCATCGGCGGCATTCCAATTACTATATTCATAAAAACTATCCTGAAATTTTGAATTATGCAATAAAAACATTATGTTTGTCGAGCATAATAAATCTGCGGTTATGATATTCGTTGATAGAGTAGAGGAAACATCACGTCTTGAAGGAGCCCTTGCGGGAGAGAAACCTGCTTTGGTCGTGGTGTATGGGCGAAGGCGTTTGGGTAAGTCGACGCTGATTAAAAGAGTGTTGTCTGACAATGATGTGTATTTCCTTGCCGACAGATCGGAGGGACAGCATCAGAGAGCGTTGCTGGCGAAAGTGGTCGCTCCGTTATTTCCGGATTTCGATAAATTGACATATCCGGATTGGGAGTCGTTTTTCAGGGCAATCAACTATCGCGCGGAAAAGCGTTTTACGCTGTGCCTTGACGAATTTCCTTATCTTGTGGAACAGTCTCCGGATTTGCCATCTGTGCTGCAGAAACTTGTTGATGAGAAACAACTGAAATACAATCTCGTACTGTGTGGATCGTCGCATAATATGATGTATGGATTGTTTCTTGATTCCACGGCACCGCTTTACGGACGTGCTGATGAGATAATGAGGCTTTCGCCGATACGGTTACCTTATATTCAAGAAGCATTGAGCCTCAGCCCTATAAATGCGATTGATGAATATTCTGTCTGGGGAGGTGTGCCTCGTTATTGGGAGTTAAGAGAGAATCGGGACTCCCTTGAGGACGCTTTATGGCATAATGTACTTTCCGTAAATGGTGCGCTTTACGAAGAACCTGCTAAACTCTTTCAGGACGATGTGAAAGACATAGTCAAGATTTCGACAATTATGTCATACATCGGTACGGGGGCGAATCGCCTGTCAGAAATCGCCGCGCGTTGCAACGAACCAGCGACCAACCTGTCTCGTCCGTTAAAGAAGCTCATAGACCTTGGATTCATAGAGAAGGACGTCCCGTTTGGCTCGGATGAAAAGAATGCAAAAAAAAGTCTTTACAAGATTGCTGAGCCGTTTATGGCGTTTTATTACCAATTTGTAGTCCCCAACCGCTCGTTCATAGAGCTTGGCAGGCGTCTTCCCGTTGAACAGGCATTGAGCGCTCATTTTTCTGAATATGTCAGTGTACAATGGGAAAAGTTATGCCGCAATGCCGTGACAGGTAATATTGTCAACGGAGTGGTTTACGGCAAGGCAAGGCGCTGGTGGGGGGCAGTATTGGATGAGAATAAGAAACCTGAGCAGGTTGAGTTCGATGTGGTTGCCGAGTCTTTGGACAAGAAAATATTGCTTGTGGGTGAATGTAAATGGACCGCACAAGAAAATGGTGAGCGTCTTACATCCGAACTTCTTCGTAAAGCAGAATTGTTGCCATTCGCCAAAAATCACACGATTGTTCCCGTGCTGTTCCTCAAAGACAAGCCAAAAGAAGACGTAGGTAACGAGATGTATGCAGAGGATGTTATAGCATTGTCAAGGTGATATTCTGATATCCGCGGTAATGTCTTTCATAAGTTACCTAAGTGATTCCTAAAAAATAACTTGGTGCTTTTGTTCGTCTTTTTGGCCTAAA
>CAVERO010000126.1:0-8079 GCA_963617915.1 Candidatus Methanomethylophilaceae archaeon
GCCGTGTCTCAGTCCCATTGTGGGGGGCCTTCCTCTCAGAACCCCTACCGATCGTCGCCTTGGTGGGCCGTCACCCCGCCAACCAGCTAATCGGACGCGAGCCAATCCGTCGCCGCCAAAACTTTCAATACTGAGCCATGCGGCTCTGTATCCCATCGGGGATTAGTCGGCGTTTCCACCGGTTGTCCCCGGGCAACGGGCATGTCGCTCACGCGTTACGCACCCTTCCGCCGGTCGCCGCCAGAACATTGCTGCCCCGCGCTGCCCCTCGACTTGCATGTGTTAAGCCTGCCGCTAGCGTTCATCCTGAGCCAGGATCAAACTCTTCTTTGTATATACACTATTTCCAGTTCGACCCCGGCAGCTTCATTCTTATCTAAAAAAAGAATCAACGCTCTCTTTTTCGTTCTCGGTACTTTGTTGTACTTCCCTCAGTCTTTTCAATGAACTTGTTTTGCATTCCTGTTCAGACCGTTTGTGTTTCGTTCCGAACGGGAATGCAAAGGTAAGCATTATTTTTAAACCTGCAAACTTTTTCGCAAAAATATTTAGCTTTTTTTGTTCATCTGAATCCTTGCCTGAAGCTCCCAGGTGCGTATCCTGTCCTTATACAGGTTGTTAGCATTTACTTTGTCGATGTCGAGCGAAGCGTCGGAATTGTCATCCCAACGACGGCAATTGTAAACGACATCGTAAATCCGGCCTATCTGGTACTCCCGGCTGACGCGGAGACCGACAGCGTAGTCCTCGCCGTACTTCGTCGTCGGGAAGTTGATCGTGCGGAGCATCGGCACGTAAAAACCGCGCGGGGCACCGAGTCCGTTGATGCGGAGAGCGTTGTTGCGGCCGTTTTCCGGAGTCCACTCACGGTGGTCGATGATGCCCGGAGGCAGGGTCTCCATCTGGAAGTTCGTCATCCTGTAAGTCCCGACCACCATGGCGCAGTTCTGGGCATAGAAGGCGTCCACGAACTTCTGCACGGTGTTCTCGTCGGAATACACGTCGTCCGAATCCAGCTGGATAGCGAACTTGCCGCACTTTGGATGATGCAGGGCAGCGTTCCAGTTGCCGCCGATGGCGTGATAGCTCTTGTCCTGCGCGATATAGACGAGCTTAGGGTCTCCAAGGAACTTCTTGATGACATCCACGGTTCCGTCAGTGGAGTTGTCATCGACCACGATGACATTATATTTAAAGGAGGTCTTCTGATTCAAGGCGGAAGTCAGCGCGTCGCCTATGGTGCGTACCCTGTTCTTGCAAGGGATGACTACAGAGGCTTCATATTCAAAGGAATCATCCGAGAATTCGATGTGCCTGAAGTTCGGCTCAAGGTAGCCTCCGACATCCTTAAGATGCTGCGTGCAAGCCTTTTCCATCTCAATCTGCAGCGCCCTGTTCTTCGGGTCCACGTAGTCGAACAGTTTCTCGCCGGACTTGCGGGTGTCAGTCTCGATCTCATAGTAGAGATATTCATTGATGTGGACAAGGCTGCCCTTCTGGGAGACTTTGAGGCGCAGGTCATAGAGGCCGGCATATTCATAGTCAACGTCCATCCTTGCGACGGCTTCCTTGAGTGCGGAGGTGCGGTAAACCAGCACCGAGCCGAAGTCAAAGTCATCGCGGAGGGCACCCTGCTGGCAGTCGATCACCGGAGCGAACGCGCGGTTGCCGTCCACCTCGTTGAAATGGTCGGCATAGACCATCGCGGCGGACGAATCCTCCGCGATTGAAAGAAAACGTTCAAGGGCGAACCGGCCGAAGCTGAGCTCGGTCGTCTTGGTGTAAATCATTGTGAACGGAGCGGTTGCAGCCTCGGCAATCTTTCTGACACAGGCGGTGCTTTTGAAAGTCGCAGCGTCAAGAAACTCAACCTTGGCGACCTCCGGCTCCCCGCGGAGGTTGGCGGCGGTCACAGCCACCTGGTCATCGCTCACGAACGGGACAAAACAATCTATTCTTTTCATATTAAGTAACCGTTAAAAAAAACTTGCATCATCTTGGGCAATCTTTTTGGTCCATATTCCTTTTCTCATCAGTCATGTGCCCACCGGCAGACTCCTTCTTCAAAATGAAATCTATCCTCAAAAATCTTTGCCGAATCTGCGGCGACTAATTATTTGCCGCTTACTAAAAATAATAGTAATAATCCTATCTGGCGCAAAAATAAGTAAAATATTCGGTAAAAATTTGATACATTTGTCAAATAGTCACGTCAGCCGGGCGAGCAAGCGCCGCCTGGATGCGAAACAAGGTTTATCACAGACAGGCATATGCCCGCAAATGTTTATGAATATGACCATTAGAAGAACAATGATTCTGGCGGCGGCCGTTTTGGTCTCCGCCACGGCAATGACAGCCCAGGAGACGCCCAAGTGGCTCAGGAAAAGCGCCATCTCCCCTGACGGAAGCAAGGTGGCGTTCTGCTATAAGGGAGACATCTTCACGGTTGACGTCAGCGGAGGAAGAGCCCTTCAGATCACGACCAACGAGGCCTACGATTCGGATCCGATGTGGACTCCGGACGGAAAAAAGATTGTATTTTCCTCCTACAGAGCCGGTTCCAAGGACATATTCATCACTTCCGCCGAAGGAGGCGCTCCCAAGAGATTGACGGACTATCCCGGCAACGAGACTCCGCTCTGTGTCCTTGACGGCGGCAGGGTCCTGTTCCAGGCAAGCATCCAGCAGGACGCGGTCTACGGCGGATTCCCGGGCAGCCCTCAGATCTGGCAGGTGGACGAGAACGCCGGCAGGCCGCAGTTTGTCACGTCCTTGCCGTTGATGGCGATGAGCGTGAACGCCTCCGGCGAAGTCATCTACGAGGACTACAAAGGCTATGAGGACCCGCTGCGCAAGCATCACCGTTCATCAGTGACCAGAGACATCTGGCTGTACAGACCGACCGGTGCGCAGGGCGAAAGATTCCGCGTCGCCGGCGACGGGACGTTCACGAAACTCACTTCGTTCGTCGGAGAGGACAGGAATCCTGTCTTCGCGGCGGACGGGAAGACTTATTATTATATATCCGAGGCGGACGGGACTCTGAATGTCTATAAGGCGTCCACCGGCAATCCTGGCCAGGCGACACAGCTGACCCGTTTCAAGGACAATCCGGTGAGATTCCTTTCCGTCGCCGGCAACGGCACTCTCTGCTTCTCCTGGAACGGTGACCTCTACACGATGACGGAGGGCAAGGAGGCAAAAAAACTCGACATAACGGTGGCGAAGGACGAGACCGAGAATGACATTGAATATCTAACCTTCAGCTCCGGAGCCTCATCAATGGCAGTGTCGCCTGACGGAAAGGAAATCGCCGTCGTCATAAGAGGCGACGTGTTCGTCACCTCGGCGGACTACAAGACCACGAAGAGAATCACCAACACTCCGGAGCAGGAGCGCAATGTCAGCTTCTCGAAGGACGGGCGCGAGCTTTACTATTCTTCTGAAAGAAACGGTCACTGGGGAATATACAAGACCTCGCTGACCGACAAGAGGGAAAAGAGATTCACCTATGCGACCAAGTTCAAGGAAGAGCTTGTGACCTCGGAAAGCCAGACCTGCTTCCAGCCGGTTGTGTCACCGGACGGGGAATGGGTGGCGTTCCTGCGCGACAGGACCGAACTGGTCATCAAATCCACCAAGGACGGAAAGGAGAAATCCCTGCTTAAAGGCGTGAATTACTCCTACTCGGACGGCGACCAGAGTTTCGAGTGGAGCCCGGACAGCAAGTATCTTCTGAGCAACTATCAGATCAACGGAGGATGGAACAACTCCGACATCGCGCTTATCGACATCGAAAGCGGCGAGGTCACCAACCTGACCGAGAGCGGCTACTCGGACGGCAACTTCAAGTGGGCGCTCAAGGGCAAGGCAATGGCCTGGGAATCAGACAAGGACGGCTACCGCAGCCACGGAAGCTGGGGAGCGGAGAGCGACATCTACATCATGTTCTTCGACGGCAAGGAGATGACCAAGTTCTACCAGGACAAGGAGGACGCAGAAATCGCCAAGGCTCTTGAGGACGGGGACAAGTCCGAGAAAAAGATAGAGAAAGAAGAGAAGAAGGAGAAGAAAGACTCTGTCAAGCAGGCCGAAAAGCCGGCGAAACTCGTGCTCGACCTCCAGAACAGGGAGTTCAGGACAGCCCGTCTGACACGCTTCTCCGGAAGGATCGGGGACTTCTACCTCACCCAGGACGGGACGAAGCTTTTCTACACGACCAGACTTGAGAAGGGCTATGACCTTTGCCAGATGGACGTGAAGAAAGGCGACGTGAAGATTCTTAAGAAAGACGTGCGCGGCTCCCTTATCCCGTCTGCCGACGGCAAGGATCTCTACGTCTTCACCGGATCGTCAATCACCAAAATCAGCGTCGCAAGCGGCTCGACAAGCGTGATCTCGTTCTCGGGAGACTATGAGTTCAAGCCGAAGGCGGAGAGGAACTACATCTTCTCCCACGTCTGGAAGCAGGTGAACGAGAAATTCTACGACCCTCAGATCCACGGAATAGACTGGGAGGGGTACGGGAAGAACTACGGACAGTTCATGCCGTACATCGCCAACAACTTTGACTTTCAGGATCTTCTCTCCGAAATGCTCGGCGAGCTCAACGGCTCGCACACCGGAGCGAGGTACTACAGCCGTTCAAAGTTCAACATGGGCTGGCTCGGAGCCATCTACGACTATGACTACGAAGGCGACGGTCTGAAGATTGCCGAGATCCTCCCCGGAGGGGCCCTCAATCTCGCCGATTCCGAAATCAAGGCGGGCGACATAATCGAGTCTATTGACGGACAGGCGATAAAGGCCGGCGAAAACTGGTTCGGGCTTCTCAAGAACAAGGCCGGCAAGAAAGTGGCCGTGGTGGTGAAGAAAGGCAAGAAGGACGTGGAACTGTTCGTCGAGCCGGGATATTCAGAATCCTCCCTCATGTACCGCAGATGGGTGAAGCAGAGAGAGGAGATGACCGACAGCATCTCCGGAGGCACAGTGGGCTACACCCACGTCAAGGGGATGGACTCGCCAAGCTTCAGGACGGTATATTCAAAACTGCTCGGAAAGTACAGGGCTGCCGATGCGGCGGTGGTTGACACCAGGCACAACGGCGGCGGCTGGCTGCACGACGACCTCGCGACCTTCCTCGGCGGCAAGGAATATATCCGCTTCACCCCAAGGGGACAGTACATCGGAAGCGAGCCGTACAACAAATGGAGAAAGCCTTCCTGTGTGCTGATGTGCGAGGACAACTACTCCGACGCCTGCGGCTTCCCTTACACCTACAGGACTTTGGGAATAGGCAAACTGATCGGAATGCCGGTCCCCGGAACAATGACCGCCGTCTGGTGGGAAACCCAGATCAATGGCATGGTGTTTGGAATTCCACAGGTCGGCTCGTTCGGTCTGAAGGAGGGGAAATACCTTGAGAACCTACAGATCGAGCCTGACATCAAGGTGGACAACGATCCGGCCTCAGTCCTCAAGGGCGAAGACAGGCAGCTTGAGGCGGCGGTCAAGGAAATGATGAAAACAAGATAAAAACTTTATACTATGGACAGGAAAGTCGTCATTATTCCGACTTACAACGAGAAGGAAAACATCGAAGCGATAATCAGAAAGGTCTTTTCCCTTGACGGAGACTTCAACGTGCTCATCATCGACGACGGCTCTCCTGACGGAACCGCCGGCATTGTCAAAGAACTCCAGCGCGAGTTCCCTGAAAGGCTCTTCATGATTGAGCGTTCCGGGAAACTTGGGCTTGGAACAGCCTATCTGACCGGATTCAGATGGGCGTTGGAGCGGGGCTACGACTACATCTTCGAGATGGACGCCGATTTCTCCCACAATCCGGATGACCTTCCGCGGCTCTACGAGGCCTGCGCCGAGTGCGGCGGAGTGGCCATCGGTTCCCGCTATTGCGACGGAATCAGCGTCGTGAACTGGCCGATTGGCAGAATCCTGATGTCCTACTTCGCATCCATCTACGTCAAGACCATCCTCGGGATGAAAATCCACGACTGTACGGCCGGGTTCAAGTGCTACAGCCGCAAGGCTCTGGAGACGATCGACCTTGACGATGTCAGGATGAAAGGCTACGGATTCCAGATCGAGATGAAGTACACGGCCTGGAAACTCGGATTCAGGCTCGCGGAAGTCCCGATAATATTCGTGAACCGCAAGCTCGGCACATCCAAGATGAGCGGCGGAATCTTCGGAGAGGCGTTCTGGGGTGTTCTCAAATTGAAATTCAGAAAGTTTCATCGAAAAGGATAACCGATGGCAAGGATTTTACTGACCAACGCGACAATAGTGACGGGGGCTTCCTCAAAGAAGGGAGCCCTTGCCGTTGATGGAGAGCGGATTGCAGGAATATGGCACCGTGGCTCTTCGGAATCAGATGACCCCGAGGCTTTACAGGCTTTCCCGGACTCCGAGGTCATTGATTTGGAGGGTATGGTACTGATGGCCGGAGGGATAGACGCCCACGTGCATTTCCGCGAACCGGGAATGGAATGGAAGGCCGACATCGAAAGCGAGTCCAAGGCTGCGCTGCTCGGAGGGGTCACATCCTTCATCGATATGCCGAACACCGCGCCCCCGACCACCGGTCCTGATGCGCTTAAGGACAAACTGACCCGCGCCGCCGGGCGGTCCTGGGCCAATTACGGATTCCACCTCGGGGCCACCAACGGCAACGCCGCGGCGATTCGGGAATATCTTGCCGAAGGCCTCGGCCGGGAGTTCGGCGGCGTCAAGGTCTTCATGGGATCCTCCACCGGGAACATGCTCGTGGATGATAGTGAGACTCTTTCCGATTTGTTCAGGATTCAAGAGAAGCCGATTCTTATCCACAGCGAGGACGAGGGAATCATCAAGGCTAATCTGGAGACCGCCAAGGCCGGGTTCGGAGAAGATATTCCATTCAGAATGCACCCTCAGATCCGCAGCCGCAAGGCCTGCATCCGCTCCACAGCGAAAGCCCTTGCGATGGCCATTGAATATGGAACCAGACTTCACGTCCTTCATGTCTCGACAGCCGAGGAGGTGGAGATGATCCGAGCGGCGAAGCTCCATAATCCGAACATAACCGCCGAGACCTCTGCGAATTACCTCTGGTTCTGCGATGAGGATTACCGGACGCTGAAGGGCAAGGTGAAGTGCAATCCGGCCATCAAGACGGACGCTGACCGCGAGGCTCTTCGAAAAGGCCTTGCAGAAGGCGTCATCGACACCATCGGCTCCGACCATGCGCCGCATCTGCTCTCCGAAAAAGAGAGACCGTACCTGACCTGCCCGTCCGGACTGCCTTCCGTCCAGCAGTCGCTGTCAGTTCTGCTGACCGTGGCTGCTTTGTACAACGAAGGGAAAAACGCCGATGACGAAGCCTTGATCACCCTGTCCCGGATTGCTTCGGCATTTTCCGAGAGACCCGCCGAAATCCTCGGAATCAAGGACAGAGGCTCCCTCAAGGTCGGCAACTACGCCGACCTCGTGGTCATTGACCCCGACCGGGAATATTCAGTGAACAGCCCAGCCGCTCCGACCGGCGACGCACCATCAACGGGAGGTTCGACGAAGGGCATGGCCGCTCCGGCCGACGATTCCTCCGACCGTGAATATTCCGTGCAAGGCATCGCCTACAAATGCGGCTGGTCGCCGTACGAGGGCGTGAGGCTCCGTGGAACGGTTGAACGTGTGTTCCTTAACGGCAGACAGGTCGTGGCCGACAGCCGCCTCATCCAAGCCTCTCCTTCCGGACACCAAATCGCATTCGACATACTCTGAGCCTGCGGTCGCTGAGTTTGTGGTTTCTGAGCTTGTGGTCGCTGAGCCTGCGGTCGCTGAGCCTGCGGTTGCTGAGCTTGTCGAAGCAGCATCGAAGTGACCGTGGTAAGCAAATCACTATCAATCAAAGTGTTAACATATTGCCTTTAGTCAGAAATGACCGAAGGCGACACGTTATCTAAATGATAATAAACACATTACCTACCACTTGCTGATTATCAGGTTGTGGTGGGTATTTTTCTTCCGAGTTTTTCAAACTTATGTACCTATAATTCCTGGTTTTCCACTTTCGCCTTC
>CAVERO010000127.1:0-8073 GCA_963617915.1 Candidatus Methanomethylophilaceae archaeon
GAGTCGTACAACGACCTGCTGAAGAGGACCTACGAGTACTCGGCGAAGATACGCGGGTGGGCCTCGGACGGCAGCCTCTACGGCTACGAGACGCAGCTGCGGTACATGGCCCGCTGCGAGCGGCAGGGCATCCGTCTCTTCGAGCAGTATATGGACTACTTCAGGAGCCTGAAGACCTCGGACGCGGACAAGGTCGAGCAGGCGCAGAGGACGATAGCGGAGCTGGACGAGCGCAGGAAGGGTGTCACGAGGACCATCGAGGCGGCGGAGCAGGCGCGGGAGCTGGGAGAGGGGTTCGCCTCGGCGGCCTCGTTCCTCGAGACCGGGCTCTCGGCGGAGTCGTACGCGCAGACCTACCGGGGACTCGGGGACGCCGAGGATGCCGCCTCGGAGTGGATTACCCTGGTAAGAGTCATCTTTGCGGCCGCCATGTCCCTTCTTGTAGTGTCGGCACTGGTCCTCTCCTACAGAGGAATGGACGGTCACCGCGTGATGGTGAGGCTCTTCACTGCTATGGTCGTTGTGTGGGCGATGCTGGAGGTCTATAACATGGTTCTCGTATGATAGGGACGGCCCTCATATCGCTTCTTCCCCTCGCGTCCGGAACGGGCGTATGGGGTGCCCTGCACGAGGTGACCGGGGAGATTGTGGACAGGCAGCTCGGGTCGTTCCAGAGCCTCGCCGTGATACTGGCCGCCATGCTCGCGGCCCTCTCGCTGGTGAGGACGGCCTCTGACTATGTCGGGGACGGCGGAGGAAAGGCCGGATGGAGCCTGGTGAGGCCCGTGGCGATCCTCGTCGTCGTGATGAACTTCTCGCTCGTCTGCTCGGCGTTCGACTCGGTGGTGAACATCTTCACGAGGGACATCGCCGAGGCCTCCGACGCGAGCCTCTCGGAACTCAACGGGGTCGTCGCGGACGCTTTCTCCTCACTCAAGGACAGCGGCCTGAACGCGGCGGAGGCTGCGGACGAGCTGGCGGAGAGCGAGGGCTGGTCGTTCTGGAGGAAGCTCAAGGAAGGGTTCAAGATAGCGGCGAGCTCGTACTTCAAGACGGCTCAGGTGTCCACCCTCACCGTGCTGACCTTCGCCGGGAGGCTGCTCACGGAGCTGGTGTTCTTCGTGTTCGAGATACTTGCGGCGCTCTACATCGCCATCCTGAGGCTTCTCGGGCCGTTCGCCCTCGCCCTCGCGGTGAACAGCGAGTGGAAGGGCGGAGTGGCTTCGTGGTGCGCGAGGTACATACAGATCTCGCTCTGGGTGCCGGTGGGGTATGTGGTGATATGCCTTCTGACGGGGTTCTACAGGGCCGTCTGCCAGCTGCTGATCGGTGGCGGGCTGCAAGGGGGCATCTTCGTCATCGGGCTGGGGCTCACCACGGCGACGGTGGCGGCGACAATGGCCATACCGAAGATAGCCTCGTGGGTCATCAGCTCCTCCGGTTCGGGCAACGCCCAGTCGCCGTTGGAGCGGTCGTTCCAGAGCATCGGAAGGAGATTCATGAAGTAGGATAACTGGTAACATCTTATAAGCAAAGGATTATGAAGGAGATAATAAAGGGATTCACGACATTGCAGTCTAGCGCCGCCAATGTCCGCAGGGTCGGCATAGCCACCGTCGCCGTCTCAGCCGTTGTGGTGATTGTCACCATAGCCGCGTCGTACCGGCTCGTCAGCGCCGCCGGGGATACGGTCTATATCCTCGACAGGGGGGCGGCCTCGAGCGCCACGGCCGCTGACGGCGATGCCCAGAGGGAGCTGGAGGTGCGCGACCACGTGTCGCGCTTCCACGAGCTGATGCTCAACCTCGCCCCCTCGGCGGAGGCAATCCGCTCGAGCGTCGACCGGGCGCTGCTGATGAGCGACCGCTCGGCGTACAACTACTGGCAGGACCTCTCCGAGAGGGGCTTCTACAGCCGCCTCGTGTCGGCGAACATCAGCCAGACCTTCTCCCAGGACTCCGTCCGTACGGACATGGCGTCGTACCCCTACGGGGCGGAGGTGTTCGGGAAGATCTACCTCATCCGCGAGAGCAACATTACCTTGTATGACGTCCACACGACCTGCCGGCTCGTCGACGTGGGACGCAGCGCGGACAACCCGCACGGGCTGATGATAGAGCAGTTCCGCGTCGTGTCCAACGAAAAGGTCGAGACAAGGAGGAGGAAGTAGCGATGGGGAAGGGGACTGACAGGAGAAGAGGACTGCGACCGGCTTTCCCGCTGCCGTACATCCTCGCCGCGGCGTGCGTCGCCGTGGCGGTGTGGCAGCTTGTTAAACTTGCGATATGAACGCGGTATGAAAGTTCTTGACAATTTATCTGAGAGGCAGAAGACGGGCCTCGTTGTCGTTCTTTGCGCCGCCGCGCTCGCGCTGGCGTTCATCCCTATGTTCACCGGGGCCGATACCGAAGACTCCTTGGAAGAACCGGCGGGGAACGCCGTGGCTGACATCCAGGATCCGGAGACGGACGCTCCGGAGGACTCGAAGCTGGCGGCCTACGGAGCGGCGAACCCGGGCAACAGCAGGAGGCTGTGGGACGCTCTCGAGGAGGAGTACTCCGGAGACGACCCTTACGAGGACGATGCGAGCAGTGGCGGAAAGGGCGGCAGGTCGAGGGAGACCACCGAGGAGGAGGTCTACGGAAGCATCACCTCCGGAGCCGGTCCGGCCTCTGGAGAAATGGGTACGGTGGGGACGGGACGCCCGTCCGTCCCGAAGCCCGGAGACCCAGGCTACAAGGAGTACAGGATGAACCAGTATTACCGGAGCGCGGACGCTACCATCCGCAGCGGCGAGGCCGCGAAGGACAGCATCCGCAGGGCGGCGCAGACTGCGGCGGTCGCTGAGGATGACAGAGGAGACAATAACGAGCCGGCGAGCGTCATCGGCACGGACGCTCCGGTGAGGAGAACCTCGGCGATGTCAACTCTCGACGCGGACGCCGGGTCGGGGTTCTCATCACTCGGTGATGCCGCCGAAGAGACAGTCTCCGAGAATGAAGAATATCCCTTCGAGTGTATGTTCGTCCGTGCGGAGAAGCTCCGCAGCGGGTCCAGGGTATCGGTGCGTCTGCTCGAGGATATGGTGGTCGGTGGCACCCTCATTCCGAAGAACACCCACCTTATGGCGATGTGCAGCATTGACGACCGTCTCCAGCTCACCGTCTCCAGCGTGGAGATTAACTCGAGAATCTACTCGCTCGGCTACGAGGCTTACGACACCGACGGTGGCAGGGGCATCTACTGCCCGGACCTGAACGCCGACGCGAGGAGGAACGTCAAGAGCCGCGGGCTCTCGACCATAAGCGGCACGCTGGGCGGCCGCCTCGGAAGGATAGCGTCGGACGCGGTGCAGACGGGGGTGAGCATAGCCCAGACCAAGAGCGGCGAGGTGACGGTCTCCGTCCCCGCCGGCTACAGGTTCTTCATAGTCAGGAAACAGAAATAAAACGTACAACGATATGAGAAAGACAGTAATCACGGCGGCGCTCCCGCTGCTCTTTTCGGCGGCGGCCTTCGCGCAGAGCGACACCCTGAGGGTGTCGGCCAGGTACACCTCGCACGTCATCTTCTCCACGGACATCACCTACGCCGACAAGTCCGACGCGGGTAGCATAGCCGCGAAGGTGGTCGAGCAGAACAAGAATATGATCGCGCTGAAGGCGCGCGGGCCGTTCACAGAGCCCTGTTCCGTGTCGGCTCTGGAGTCCAACGGACGGATGTGGACCTTCATCGTGGTCTATGACGACAGCCCGGAAAAGCTCATAGTCGACACGAGGAGGAAGGAAACGGAGGTGCTGGATGACTCGGGGAAACAGGAGGAAGGCAAGCCGAAGGCCTCCGGGAAGAAAAACCGCAGGAAGCCCTCAGGCAAGGAGCGGACGGCCAGCACCTGGAAGTCCGGAGACGCACCGACACTGGACGAGGTGTCGGAGATGGGACGTGAGCTGTACCATATCGGCACGTCCGGATACGGGGTCAACGTCCTGTGCGAGAACATCTACTCGTACTCGGACATCACCTATATGGTGCTTTCGGTGGACAACACATCGGGCGTCAGCTACGACGTGACAGACGCGACCTTCGTCATCGAGAGCCGCAAGCGCTCCAAGCGCACCGTGGCATACGACCAGACCATCTTCCCCCGCAGCCGCTACGGGAGCCTCGCGGCGGGGCCGGGCCAGAAGGGGAAGATAGTCTATTCCTTCGACAAGATGACCCTCTCGAAGGAGCAGGTGCTGAAGATTTACCTCTACGAGAACGGTGGGCAGAGGAACCTAGTGATGACCGTCAGCCCTTCCGACATCAACAGGGCGAAGAGCCTTGCGGGGAAGTAGAGGCTATGCTCAGAGGTGGTCCGGCAGAAAGTGTCCGATGTGCGGAAGGCGGTCGAGCTGTCCTGCGAGTATACGAAGAAAAATAAAGAGGCTGATTGAGCCTTACTGGAGCCTGCAGTCCGCCGCCCGGCATTTGATTCCTGTGCGTTAATTATCGGGCGGTCTGCACACCTCAGTACTTACCCCAGGCATATCAGTTTCTGGAGATTTTTCTCCTTCTTCTCGACCAGCTCCCTCCATAACCTTGAGTTGTGGAACTCGCCGGCGGGAATCCTGTCCGAATACTTCTTCACGAACTCCTCCGTGGCCCAGTGGCTGCATTTCCAGTTGTCGATGAGCTCCTTCCAGTTGATGTAATCGGCGAACCTGTCGATGAACTCGAGAGTGATGTTGCTGTTGTCCGAGAGCTTGTCCCAGTTCCACCTGTCTTTGTATTTCTCTATCAGGTCGATGGAGAACACATCCTCGTTGAGATTTTCGGAAAGAACTGTCCAGTCGATTTCTTTCTTGAACTTCTCAAGCATTGAGACGGTCCAGAAGATGTTGCTGTTGGACGAGACATTCTTCCAGTCCACCTTGTCCTTGAACTTCTCGAGCTGGGCCTCGTTGAAGGCGAAAATGCCGGAGATGTTGCTCCAGGCTTCGTTTTCCATCATCTGGGCGACAACGCCCTCGCAAAAATTAATTTTTTCCATAACGATACAGATTAAGGTGTTTGTTTCTTTTGCTGTTGCAAAGAAACGGCTCCAGCCAGCAATAATGTGGCAGCCTTGAAGTTTTTTCTTTTGTTTGCTTCCTGAAAATCACTCCGAAAATGGGAACGGACATAAGCAAGGAAACTCTCTACAAAGACCTTCTCGCGAAGGCGAAGGCGCTGACTGAAGGGGAGAGCGACACGGTCGCCAAGATGGCCACTGTCGCCGCGCTCCTGCATCAGGGGCTGCATTTCTGGTGGACAGGCTTCTACAGGGTCATAGGCGGCGAGCTTGTCCTCGGCCCGTTTCAGGGACCGGTCGCGTGCATCCGCATCCCTTACGGGAAGGGCGTGTGCGGGACCGCGTGGAAAGAGGGCAGGACCATTGTCGTGCCGGACGTGGAGAAGTTCCCGGGACACATAGCCTGCTCGGGCGAGAGCCGCAGCGAGATAGTGGTGCCGGTGCGCGGCGCCTCCGGAGAGATAACCGCCGTGCTGGACATAGACAGCGCGGAACTGTCGACCTTCGACGAAGTCGACGCCAAATGGCTGGAGGAGATAGCGGAATGTCTTTCTCTGTGAAAATCAATTGAGTCGTAAGCAGATTACCTGTTCCTGCGCGCGCCGTCAGAGTCGCAGTATTCGTCGTGTCCTTTGAGCCAGGGGTCTTTGTCGCCGCAGATGGCGTAGTCGCAATATGGACCGCTGCCCAGCGTGGTGGTCCTCACGAGGCGCGCGTGCAGGCATTCCATACCGGCATAATCGGCGTTGCATAGCGCGGGAAGAATGTCGAGCAGGTCGTGTTCCCGTGCGAATTCGGCAACCGGGCAGGAGTAGAATCTATACCTTATCGGTCCGTCTCCGGAATATGGCTCGACCCTCATATCGTAGTCCTTCCACTTGCTGCAGCGCCGCTCCGCCAGACGGAAGGAACGGTACATCAGTTTCCTGAATATCTTCTTGTTGCAGTCCACGAAGCGGAGCCTTCTGAAAGAGGCCAGAAAAAGTTCTCCGTACATCCGTTCGATCTCCTCGAACGAGGTCGCCTCGCGGCAGACGACATAATAGCTGAACACGGCGATGCAGTCGTAGGTGCCGCACAGGCCGTTGTGGAAATTCTTCCTGCCGCCAAGGTCGGTGCGGTAGTCCCTGAGGTAGGCCACAAACTGCCGCTGTACGGATGTGAACACCTCCTCGCGCTGTTCCTCCGAATAGTGTGCGGCTATGCAGTCCAGAATCTTCCGCCTGCACTCCGTGCTGTACAGGACGTGGCAGCTCCGGTCAAAAGTAAGTCCACTGTCTTTCATCGCGCTTGTAACCTGTTCTTATAAGGAGCAAAGATACATAAGATATTGAGTCCAAAATGGTGCCTTTCAATAATCAGAGAGAAGCACGGAATCGGCATCGACCTGAATGAAATTTCTTTTGGAGACAAACTGACAATGAACATATTCAGAGAGGGGGATACGGACGGCATCCCACAATTCGATGCACCGTGGGAACAGGAGTGGCTCCGCGAATTGAAACCGGACAGCCTTGAAGACCTGACGGCATTGTATGCGCTTGAATATTCCGGGTTGAAGAATCTTATCCCGGATTTTATACGGAGAAAGCACTGCGGAGAAAAGACGGAGTCCATCATAGAGGAATTCAGAGAAACTCACGCGGACGAACTGGACAAACTATGCCGCGCACGCTCCGTCAGCGAAAGCATAACAGTCTGGCGCATCGCATACCTCAAGGCGCACTGGCCGGACGAATTCGAGGAGGCATTCTTCTCACAGAACTCGTAACATTATGGATAATTGGAGCGTCGGTCAGTCTTTCAGGCATCCGACCGGAACGACATATACACCGTCTTGACGGCGTAGGGCATATTTCGATGTGCCCGTGAGCACCATAAGGAAAGACGGTGCCTTGGTCTTTGACGTATCAATTTTGGAGGACAGGAGTTTCAGATTCTCCGCAGCGTCTTCTATGTTTTTCTCCCCGCCAAGCTTTATCTCGATCAATCCGTAGCTTCCGTCACGCAAGTGCAGGACAGCGTCACATTCCAGACCGTTGCTGTCGCGGTAGTGATATACCGTCCCGTCCAACGCATCTGCATATACCCGTAAATCCCTGACACACATAGATTCGAAAAACAGTCCCATTGTGTTGAGATCGTTTATCAAGTCATTGGGGCCGACTCCCAAAGCTGCGACACCGATGGATGGATCCGAGAAATAGAGCGTATCGGAACTCCTTATGGCCGTCCTGCTGCGCAAGTTCGGATTCCAGGCAGGAGAATTTTCCAGCACAAACATCTTTTTCAGAGCCTCAATGTAGGAGCTGACGGTGATGCGGTTGGCGGAAACCGAGTCATTGCCCTCAATGTCAGCGCATATTGTGTTGACGGACACTTGTGCGCACTGGTTTCTCGCCAGAGAGCGCAGAATCCTTTTTGTGCGCTCCGCATCACGCCGGACATTGTCCACGCGGGATATGTCATTGTTTACGACTGCCTCATAGTACCTGTATGCCATATCCAAGGCAACTTCTTTGTCTATCGTTGTGGCGCGCGGCCATCCTCCACGGCAAATCAGCCAGGCGACGGAGTCGATGTCCAGTGCATTCGTGCCGAAGATTTCAAAATCCGGATTGAGGAACATATCTTTCAGACTGACTTCACCGGAAGACTCGCCGGACTCGAAAAGACTCATGGTTCTCATCGTGAGCCATGCGAATCTGCCCGTACCGGAATGGTGAATCCGGTCGGTGTCAGCCGGAACTGCAGAACCGGTAAAAATAAACTGTCCAGCGTCATCCCGATGATCGACCTCGAATCTGGCGGCATCCCACAACTGGGGTGCGAGTTGCCACTCGTCAATGAGACGGGGCGTCGCCCCAGTGAGAATCTTCCTCGGTGACAAGTTCGCCAGTTCAATGTTCTGCTCCATGTATTCAGGGTCGTCCATATACACGACACTTGCGGCCTGCTGTTCCGCAGTCGTTGTCTTGCCGCACCATTTGGGTCCCTGAATCAAGACCGCCCCGACTCCC
>CAVERO010000128.1:0-8058 GCA_963617915.1 Candidatus Methanomethylophilaceae archaeon
CGGTGTCGTCGTAGATGAGGTTCGTGGTGATGTTCAGCGAGAAGAACTTGCTGAGTTTCCACATCATCCGGGTGTCCCAGTTCACACGGATGTTCTGAGGGTTCTTAAGGTAGTTGGAGAACAGGAGCAGGTGCGTGGAGCCTTCGAAATTGTCGTTGACCTTGACCTTGGCGTCGGCGGTCAGCTGGGCACCGAACTCGAAGCGCGCCGGCTTGTAATAGTTGCCGGTCGTGTAATAAACGCTCTTGTCATCCTTCTCGTCAGGATACACCTCCGTGTCCTGGTATTTCTTCTTCCTCTCCATACCGTTGTTCTTCCTGAGCTTTTCGGTCGTGGTGATGGTGAAACCGCCGGTGACAGGCGCCAGATTGACTGTCAGCCATTTGCTCGGCACCCAGTCGATACCGAGACCCAGATTGACTGTTCCCGGCGAGAAAAGCCCCGACTTGAGCACGCGGGCGTTCCTCCAGTCCTTGCTTGAAGGCTCCCTGTCCTCCTCCACCGCAGGGGTGGGATAGTTGTAGCCGTTGGCGAACTGGCTGAGGAACGTGAACTTGGCGGAGTAGTTCAAGGTTTTTGTGGCCTTGTAGCCCCAGGTGCTCTCGAACAGGATCCGGTCCTTGTTCTTCTGGATGATCGGCTTGTCCGCCGAGTACAGGAAACCGTAGTCCAGCTGGAGACGGTTGTTCCAGTACATCTCGTCCTTCTTCCACTTGGCGTTGCCGTCGATGTAGGCGCTGAGCGCATAGTTGTTGTAACCTCCCTTCGCCCAGTTGGTGAAACTGCTCTGCACGAAGTTCAGGTTTGTCATCAGCGAGTTTGTCCAGTAGTTCGGCTTCGGGGCGACGGTTTTCACCTCCTCGGTCTGCGTCAGCAGTCTGGCCGCCGCGGCGGCTGCGGACTGGGCGTTTCTCCTTGTCGTGTCCGTCTGCGCCGACATCCCTGACGCGGCAAGCGCAAGGACTGCGGACAAGACCGCGCATTTGATTGCTTTCACGTTCATAGTAAGTTCGTTATGTTTCGTTTAATATGAAATCGCGAACACCACCCTCTGCTTCGAAGGCTTGCCGGAGAAGATGTCCTTGCCTTCCTCCTCGCAGACAAAACTGTCCACAGGAATGCAGCGGATCGTGGCCTTTGTCTCATCCTTGATCTTCTGCTCGGTCTCGGCGGTGCCGTCCCAGTGACAGAGCAGGAACTTGCCCGTGCCGATCTTGGCCTTGAACTCCTCCCAGTCGTCGCACTTCTCCACACGCGAGGCGCGGAAGTCAAGCGCCTTGCGGTAAATCGTCTTCTGGATGTCATCCAGAAGGGCCGCTATCGACTTGTCAAGTCCCTCAAGAGCAACGGTCTGCTTCTCCAGCGTGTCTCTTCTGTGCACCTCGACCGTGCCGTTCTCAAGGTCGCGCGGGCCCATCGCCAGACGTACCGGGACTCCCTTGAGCTCCCACTCGGCGAACTTGAAGCCCGGACGCAGGGTGTCGCGGTCATCAATCTTGACGGTGTGTCCCTCGGCCTGGAGGGCTTTCTTCAACTGATCCATCTTCTCAAGAATCCTTGCGTGCTCCTCGTCTGTCTTGTAGATCGGGACCATCACGACCTGGATAGGGGCAAGAGCCGGTGGCAGGACAAGGCCGTTGTCATCGCCGTGAGCCATCACGAGGGCTCCCATAAGCCTTGTGGAAGCGCCCCAGGATGTGGCCCAGACATATTGCTGCTGACCGTCCTTGTCGGTGTATTTCACATCGAAGGACTTCGCGAAGTTCTGGCCGAGGAAATGCGACGTGCCGGCCTGGAGAGCCTTCCCGTCCTGCATCATAGCCTCGATGGTGAGGGTGTCAAGGGCGCCGGCGAACCTCTCGTTAGGGCTCTTGTGTCCCACGATCACAGGCAAGGCCAGAAACTCGCGCGCGAACCTGGCATAGACCTCGACCATCCTCTTCGCCTCTTCCTGAGCCTCGGCGGATGTGGCGTGGGCCGTGTGGCCCTCCTGCCAGAGGAACTCGGCGGTACGGAGGAAAAGCCTCGTGCGCATCTCCCAGCGGACGACGTTCGCCCACTGGTTGCACATGATCGGGAGATCCCTCCAGGATGTGATCCAGTTCTTGTAGGTACTCCAGATGATCGTCTCGGAAGTCGGCCTCACGATCAGCTCTTCCTCAAGCTTCGCGGACGGATCCACGACGACGCCCTTTCCGTCAGGGTCGTTCATGAGCCTGTGGTGGGTGACGACCGCGCACTCCTTGGCGAATCCGGCCACGTGCTCGGCCTCCCTGCTGAAGAAAGACTTCGGGATGAAAAGCGGGAAGTAGGCGTTCACCGCGCCGGTCTCCTTGAACATCGTGTCAAGGGCGTGCTGCATCTTCTCCCAGATAGCATAGCCATAAGGCTTTATCACCATGCAACCCCTGACGGCGGACTGCTCCGCCAAATCCGCCTTCACCACCAGATCGTTGTACCACTGAGAATAGTTCTCAGACCTTTTTGTCACTTCCTTTGCCATATATTCCTTGCTGTTTTTGTCAATTATTCTTATTATTGTGCAATATTACACGAAGGTATGGATTTTGTTCAATGAAGAACGAATGTGTGGCCGACACCTTCGGATGCGGCCACGAAGTTACGAATTTATTGTCAAATATAGGAGATTCAGAAATGAAAACACGCACAATCCTCTTTATCTCGGCGCTTCTGGCACTGACATCGTGCGGTTCAGCGGCGCGGTATGCCGGCGATGCTTCCCGGCAGAAGTATCAGGACGGAATCTACTATACCTCCAAGGCCAAGGTTCATCAGGCCGAGGAGGCCGCCGTCTCCGCCAACGAGGAGGAGACCGACCTTCTTGTGGCAAAGACGAAGAACTCCCCGATCTTCATGAAGAGCGGAGAGAAGGTGGACACACTGTTCATCCCTGAGAACAAGACGGCGAGAATAGATTTCAACAACACGGACAACACAACGTCCGTCTATCTTTACGACAACGGGTTCGACGCCTGGGCGGCCTACCAGCCATGGTACGCCACATCCTGGTACTCATGGCACCGGCCTTTCTACACCTCCATCTATTGGGGAGCCAATCCTTGGTACTACGGCGGATGGTACTCGCCGTGGCGTTATGACCCTTGGTACTATGGATATTCCTGGGGATGGGGCGGCCCGTGGTACTACAGCGGGTGGTACGACCCTTGGTACTGGGATCCTTGGTACTATAGCGGCTGGTACGGTGGTTGGTATGGAGGCTGGTACGGCGGATGGCACGATCCGTGGTACTGCGGCGGATGGGGCTACGGCCATCATCACCACGCCCATGACTTCTTCGGTCAGGGCAGCGGCAGGGTTTACACTCCTCGCCTCGGCACGACCGGCTCCGCCGGAAGAAGCGGCATCGGGTCCTCCTCAAGGAGCGCCGGCGTCAGAAGTTCATCAATGACCCGCTCCAGAAGCGGTTCCGGTGCGACAAGAACCTCAGTGTCAGCATCGTCCGGCAGATCCTCAGGCATCAGCGGACGCACCGGCGGCACAAGGTCGTCGGTCACTTCGGTGAACAGGACAGCCACATCGTCAGTCAGGTCATCGTCCTCCAGGTCCTCCTCGGCCGGCTGGCCGTCATCCGTCAGGTCTTCGGCGGGAAGCGCGGTCAGGTCCGGCGTTTCCTCCCCGGCAGGGATTTCAACGGGTTCATCATCCGTCAGGTCATCCTACGGCGGCACAGGCTCTTCCTCAACATCGTACTCAAGACCGGCGGGCAGCAGAAGCACCGTAGGAACGACTTCCGGAGGATACTCGTCGGGCAGCACAAGCCGCAGCTCCTCCACTACAGGCAGCTACAGGTCATCGTCAGGATCGTATAGGTCATCCACGGGCGGGGACTATTCATCCGGTTCTTCCACAAGGAGTTCAAGCAGCTACTCGACAAGCCGCAGCTCCTCAAGCTCATACTCCTCCGGCAGTTCAAGCCGCAGCTCGTCAAGCAGTTACTCAAGCGGAGGATTCTCCGGCGGCGGATCGTCAAGAAGTTCCGGCGGCTCCTACGGCGGAGGCGGCGGATCGTCAAGAAGCGGTGGAGGAAGAAGGTAAGGAAAATAATCATCATCAGAAATGAGAAAGACAATATTCACTGCGCTTCTGTCTTTGACCGCCGTTGCGGCCGGGGCGCAGACAATGTACGACGGGCTGACATTCAGCCAGAACAACTACTACGGCACCGCAAGGTCCATCGGTATGGGCAACGCCATGACGGCGGTCGGAGGCGACCTCGGATCGATCGGAATCAACCCCGCCGGATCGGCCGTTGCGGGATATTCCCAGTTCACGATCACACCGAACCTTACCATGAGTTCGATGAACGCATCATATAGCAACTATCCGACAGGCGGCAGCGACATATTCATCAATGAGCAAGGCAAGAATCTCACGAGATTCTCCCTGCCCAATCTCGGAGTGACCTTCAATTGGAACACCGGCAAAAGAAGCGGTCTCAAGGCCGTCACCTATGGATTCGTCGTCAACGGGACAAACAACTTCACCGGCAAGATGATGGCGGGAGGACGGAACGACAAGACCAGCTACATCAGCTCGATGGCGGTGGCCGCGGACGGTTACGACATGGATTTTCTCAACGGGTACTTGATCGGCAGCGACGGGAAGCGTGTGGACAGAGGCTGGGACTATGCATATTATTTCGATGACGACTTCGACAACGACCCGAACAAAGGGACGTACGCACCCTGGAATGTCATCGCCAACGCCCAGGCCGGAGCTATCGCCAACTACGGTGACACGGAAGACCCAGCATATTACTGGCGCTACATCGGGGCGTCCGAAGCCTTCGAGAACACCGGAGAGATGGATGCTGACGGCAACTACATCTACAACATCTATCTTCCCGGAGCGTTGAACCAGGCCTATGGCCGCAATGTCACCGGAAGCAAGTACGACGCGCTGATCAATGTGGGGTTCAATTTCGGAGACACGTTCTTCTTCGGGGCTAATCTCGGAATCACCTCGCTCAACTACAACTACGACGAGTATTTCAAGGAGGCGGCGGAGAACCCGTCAGCCTTTGAGATAGACTTCGGAGAGAACGACAAGACCTGTTTCAGCGACTACCGCACGCGCTATTCCTTTGCCGCGGACGGTACCGGAGTCTATGGGAAGTTCGGATTTCTCTGGAGGCCGGCTGACGGCGTAAGGATCGGAGGAGCGGTGCAGACCCCTACCGTGATGGAAATCAACGAGCGTTGGCGCCAGGACGTGAATGTGAACTATACCGACTCCCGGCACAACGGGTCGGCCCAGACTCCGGAAGGCAACAATTCCTACAGGATGCGCTCACCGTACAGGCTCAACGCGGGAGCGGCTTTCACTTTCGCCGGAATGGCTCTCATCAGCGCGGACTACGAGATGACGGACTACAGCACGATGAAGTTCATGAGCAAGGACGGAGGATGGAACAATGACACCTACGCAGCCCTGAACGATGAAATCCGCGACTGCATGGGCGTGTCGCACATGGTGAGGGTCGGTGCGGAGTTCAAGCCTGTCCCGGAATTCGCTGTCCGGGCAGGGTACAACTTCACCACGGTTCCGGAATATTCCTACAACGGTAATCAGAAGACCAAACTGAACGACAGGACCAACGCTTTCTCCGTCGGCCTTGGATATTCATCGAACGGCTCGTTCTTCGCTGACCTCGCGGCAAGGCTGACGATGCTGTCGGATGAATATATCTCCCCTTATGCCGACTACCTTTCCGACGTGGCGTCTCCTCTGATTCTCAACAAGAGGGACATCTACAGCCTTACGGCGACAATCGGGTGGAGGTTCTAACTTCATTCCGGTCACTTAGATGCTTCGACAAGCTCAGCAACCGCAAACGCAGTGACCGGAATTACAAGTTCTTCAGATAGGAAATCGAGTCGGGACCTTCATTGAACAGAAGATCCATAATGGACAGATTGGAAACGAAGCCGTACTTTCGGGCAAACACCTGGAAGTACGGCTTTTCCAGTCTGAGGTCTTTGAGTATGCCGTCCGGACGTTTCGGGTGGATGACCTCGCGGTAGTCCATCCCGTAGCGTCCCGTGTCAAGGGGAACCTCGCGGGAACGTACGGGAAGATATTCATCGGTCATCCGCAGGTCGGCGGCTATGCCGGTCTTCCGGAGAAAGAATCTGATGATCTGAACGTCAAGGTCGAACAAAGTCTCCGGGCGCGATTCCAGGATGGCGAAAAGCTCGTCCCGGTAATATTCAAAATAGGCGGAGGATTCGTAGGCGGACGCAATCGCCCGTTCGGTACGGAGCAGCCACGGGGTCGAATAGTCCACCTTTATCTCCGTTATCGGCAGCTCGTGGGTGCCGCCCTCGTGGACAATCGGGAAATTCAGGCACCCGGGGCCGTCGGCGGCGTAGTAGCGGCACCGGTTCCTCCAGGATTGCTTCTGATAATGCTCGCGCGCCTCAAGATAAACCACAGAAGGCTTCACCCTGTCCCCGGACAAGATGAAGTCTTTTGCTATCAATGCGAAATAACTGACGGGCGGAAACCATGCCACGCTGAGGAGCACGGCCTCCCCCGTCCCCGGGAAACCGCTACTCGAATTCTCCCTTCTCGTGAGAGTCGTTCGCCCTGATGATTCCACGCTTTGAGTTTCTGATGAAATTCAGGATAATGTCGCGCTCCTCGCTCTGAGGGAATCCGGCCTCGACCTTGGCACAGCCGTCGGTGATGTTGTAGCCGGAGAAGTAAATAGTGTCGTAGATGTCCTTGATGTTGCGGATGACTTCAGAAGAGAATCCGCGGCGGCGGAGTCCGACGATGTTCACACCCGAGTAGCAGATCGGATCGCGCCCGCACAGCACATACGGAGGGATGTCCTTGTTGATCTTGGACATTCCTCCGACCATTGCGTGACAGCCGATCTTGGAGAACTGGTGGGCCTTGGCTCCGCCTCCGACAATCGCCCAGTCATCGACCACGGTTTCGCCGGCGATGCCGACAAAGCTTACGAGGATGCAATGGTTGCCGACCACGCAGTCGTGGGCGACGTGGACGTAGGACATCAGCAGGGTGTTGCTTCCGATCTTGGTGACACCCTTTCCGCTGGCCTTTGTGCCACGGTTGATTGTCACGCACTCGCGGACGGTGACATTGTCGCCGATCTCCACATAAGTGACTTCCCCTTCATACTTGAGATCCTGAGGGATGGCGCCGACAACGGCTCCCGGGAACACCTGACAGTTCTTGCCCATCTTCACGTATGAATATATCATCGCATGCGGATGGATCCTGCAACCGTCGCCGATCTCCACGTCATCATCGATGAACGCGAACGGCCCGATTTCAATGTTGTCGCCAAGTTTCGCCTTAGGACTCACTGACGCTAATGGTGAAATTGTGTTCATATCTTTTACTTTTCTGATTTCTCTCGAATGGCGGCCGCCGCCCTGGTGTTGATTGTGTGTCCGGGCTTGAAGGCCGTCACCTTGGCCTTGAGATAGCCTCCGGCAAGCCTGAGGTCACCGATAAGGTCCAGAAGCTTGTGCCTTCCGCACTCGTTCGGAAAATGGAGTCTGAGGTTGTTGAGGTACCCGTTGTCGTTTATGGCAAGCTCGGGCACGTTGAAAAGGGCCGAAAGCCTCTCGACCTGCTCCGGCTGCACAGGATGCTCGACAATCACGATTGCGTTATCAACATCGCCGCCCTTGACAAGATTGTTCCGGAACAGGTACTCTATCTCGTGGAAGAACACGAATGTACGGCACGGGCCGATCTCCTTGGCATAGTCGGTTGACTCGTCCCAATGGGCGGTCTGCACTCCAAGAACCTTTGAGCCGAAGTCAACGGTGATGTCCATTGACGGCGCGTCGGCCGGGGTGATCCTCACGAACGAACCGGTCTTCTCGTCCCGTACTTCGATCTCTTCCGGGACAGTGACATATTTTCTTTCGGCTTCCTGCTCCCTCAGGCCGTCCCGGGCTATGGCCTCGACATAGTAGCGGGCGCTGCCGTCAAGAATCGGAACCTCGACGTTGTCGATTTCCACGACAGCGTTGT
>CAVERO010000129.1:0-8011 GCA_963617915.1 Candidatus Methanomethylophilaceae archaeon
AGATGAAGATTTTTCACCTCAAAGAACATTTCAAACAAATCAAAACAGCTTCTTACCCAAAAAAAATGGAACTTTAGTGGACATCGGAGCGTAGCGACGCAAGGGGTCTGGGGAGAACGCTCCCCAGTGCCCCACCGGGGCTGTCACGAAATGACTGGGGGTTAAAGGAATAGCCAAAAGCTGTTTTACAGCTTTGAGCCGTAGGCGAGGTCGCCCGCGTCTCCAAGACCAGGGACGATGTAGGAGTGACTGGTCAGTTCCTCGTCAACGGCCGCTGTCCAAAGGGTTGTGTTGTCCGGAAGGTGCTTCTGGAGGTACTCGATGGCGTAGATGCTGGCGATAGGGCAGACGAAGTGCGTGTGGGCCGGATCTCCGCCTTCATGGATGAGTCTGCGGTAGGCAATTTCGATGGATGCGCCGGTGGCGAGCATCGTGTCAGCGAGGATGAGGGTCTTGCCGGTCAGGTCAGGACAGGTGCAGTACTCCACGTTGATGTGGAACTCGTCTCCTTTGTCGTACTTTCTGAAAGCGGCGATGAACGCATTCTCGGCGTTGTCAAAAACATCGAGCATGCCTTTGTGAAGAGGCAGTCCGGCGCGCAGGATGGTGGAAAGCACAATCTTCGCGTCGCAGGTGCGGACCCTTGCGGTGGCAAGGGGAGTGATGACATCCTTCGGGCTGTAGTCCAGCACCTTGCTGACCTCGTAGGCAAAGATGTGTCCCAGTCTTTCAAGGTTGAAGCGGAAACGGAGGTTGTCTTTCTGAACGGTTTTGTCACGCATCTGCGCAACGATGTTGTTGAGAACCGAATCGGTCTCGCCAAGATTGATGACTTTCATTGGTTTTTCGAAATTGATTTCCGAAAATCAAAAGTAGAGATTTATTTCCACACCCGCAAATTTTTGTGCGTCATACCCCTTGCCTTTCCGCCATTGTCACCCTGTCGTCGGCGAAACTGAAGAAGCAGTCGTCACAGACTATAATGTGGTCCAAAAGAGATATGTCGAAAGTGTTGACGGCCTTTTTGACACGCTCTGTCTCGGTCAGGTCGCTTCGTCCCGGCCGGGGGTTGCCGGATGGATGGTTGTGGACCATTATCATCGCGCTCGCTCTTTTGTCCAGAGCCTTCCTCACAATCAGTTTCGGATCCACGATTGTCGCCGAGGTCCCTCCGAGACTTAACATCTCCTTGTGGATCACATAGTTGGCGCGGTTGAGGAATATTATCCAGAATTCTTCGTGGCTTAGTCCCATGAGGCAGGGACGCATCATCCGGAACACCGCCGCCGCATCTGTCAGCGGCACTTTCTCAATCCCCGGATCTTCAAGGCACCGGCGTTTCCCCAGTTCGAACGCGGCCGCTATGGCCGCATACCTGACACTGCCTATCCCTCCAATCTCTTTCATCCGGCCGGCGTCCATCCCTGCTATCATCGACAGCTTGCCCCCGTTGGCCGCCAGCAACTTGTTGGCTACCTCAAGCACATTCTCCTTTTGGGTTCCTGAACCGATCAGAATGGCGAGCAATTCGGCGTTGCTCATCGCTCCCGCTCCTTTGGCGAGCATCTTTTCCCGTGGTCTTTCATCCACGCAAAGTTCCTTGAGTCTCATAGTTTGTCGTTTTTTGCCGCAGGCCTTCCGGGAATATGACTGTGACCGGAAAGTCACCCTCTTGTTCTTCCGGGAGCCGCGTGTCCAAGGTCGGCAATATAGGCATAACAAACAGAAAAAAAGTCAAGAAACATAAACGTCCCCTGACTTTTTTCTGTTTTTTATGAATATTTCTGTTTTTTATCGGCTATTCCTGTCACTTCGGCAGGCTCAGTGACCGAATGGTGTGGTGGTCGCCGAGTTTGCGCCCGGCTCGGTCGCCGAGCCTGTCGGAAGCGCCCGGCTCGGTCGCTGAGCCTGTCGAAGCGCCGCCTACTTCCTTTCCAGAACCTTTTTAGCTGCCTCCACGATGTGTGGAGCGTCAATTCCGTAAGCGGCAAGAAGCTCCGAAGGAGTTCCGCTCTGACCGAACTCGTCGCGTCCGTTGACATATTCAATCGGCTTCGGAGAGGTTGCGGCGAGCACTCCGGCAATCAGTTCGCCAAGGCCGCCGGCCATGTTGTGCTCCTCGGCGACAACGACGGCTCCTGTCTTGATGGCGGAAGCGATGACCGTCTTGGTGTCGAGCGGCTTGATCGTGGCCACATTGATGACCTCCGCGCAGATTCCCTCGGCCTCAAGAGCCTCGGCGGCCTGGAGAGCCTCCCAGACAATGTGTCCTGTGGCGAAAATGGTGACATCCTTGCCCTCGTTCAGCACGTAGGCCTTTCCGATCTCGAACGGCTCGTCAGGAGTGAAGTCGGCAACCTTCGGGCGTCCGAAACGCAGATAGACAGGGCCGTCGTATTTGGCGGCGGCGATTGTCGCGTTCTTGGTCTGCGTCCAGTCGCAAGGATTTATGACGACCATGCCCGGAAGGGCGCGCATCAGAGCGATGTCCTCCATCGTCTGGTGGGTGGCTCCGTCCTCGCCGAGAGTGATTCCGGCGTGCGAGGAAGCGATCTTCACATTGGTCTTGCCGTAGCACACCTCCATCCTGATCTGGTCATAGACACGTCCTGTGACGAACTCCGCGAACGAGCCGGCGAACGGAATCTTCCCGGTGAGGGCCATTCCGGAGGCCACTCCGATCATGTTTGCCTCGGCGATTCCGCATTCGTAATATCTCTCCGGGAACTCGGCCGCGAAAGCATCCATCTTGAGCGAACCCTTGAGGTCGGCGGTCAAGGCCACGACTCTTGAGTCAGCCTTTCCGGCTTCGAGAAGGCCGGCTCCGAAACCGCTGCGGGTGTCCTTCTTACCTTTGTCAGTATATTTTTTCATGATATTCCTAATAATTAAAAGTCTCCCAATGTTTCCTCAAGCTGGCTCAGGGCGTTCTTGCACTGCTCTTCTGACGGCACGCTGCCATGCCATTTGTGGGTGCCCGCCATGAAATCAACCCCGTGCCCCATCTCTGTCTTGAACAGGATCATCTTCGGCTTGCCGTTTCCCGCGACGGCCTTTGCCTTCGCGAACGCCTCAAGAATTCTGTCCATGTCGTGCCCGTCGGCGATGACGACGTCCCATCCGAACGCCTTCCACTTTGCCTCAAGGTCTCCAAGGCCGGCCACATCCTCTGTGGTGCCGTCGATCTGCTGGCCGTTCCAGTCGGTCATGGCGATCAGGTTGTCAACCTTGTGATGTGCGGCGAACATCGCCGCCTCCCAGATCTGCCCTTCCTCGGTCTCGCCGTCTCCGCAGAGAACGAAGACATCGTGCGGGTCGTTGTCAGCCTTCTTGGCGAGGGCTGCTCCGGCCGCCACGGAAAGGCCTTGTCCGAGAGAACCTGCCGCCTGGGCCACGCCCGGGAGGACTTTTCTCACTGAAGGGTGTCCCTGAAGGCGGCTGCCGAACTTGCGGAACGAGCCGAGCTCGGATGTAGGGAAGTATCCTGCCCTGGACAGGATTGAGTAATACATTGGTGTCAGGTGCCCGGCCGAAAGGATGAACATGTCCTGACCCTTTCCTTCGCGTGTCCATGTGGCAGGGTCTTGATCCATGACATTGAAGTACAGTGCTGTCATGAAGTCAGCGCTGCTCAAGGACCCGCCCGGATGCCCGGAGTTGGCCTTCACGACCATCCTGATGATGTCTCTCCTTACCTGAGAGGCAATCTTTTTCAGATCTTCTGTTGACTGCATTTTCTATTTGATATTTTGAATTTGAAATCTGCTAATTCGCAAATGACATGCAAATATAATCCTTTTTTATGTCAGAAAGAAATTTTAACTTTGTCTACATAAGATATCGTCAGAATTTTCAGGATTCTGGAACGGTGTCCGACAGTGAAATTTGATAATCATTATAGTTAATGGCACACGTAGTTATCATGCCCAAACAAGGGCAATCCGTAGAGAGTTGCATTGTCACAGAATTCAAGAAAAAACCGGGAGACAAGGTCGCCGTCGGCGATGTCCTTTTCAGCTATGAGACCGACAAGGCTTCCTTTGACGAGGACGCGAAGGTGGAAGGCACCGTCCTGGCCTGTTTCTTCAACGATAACGATGAGATTCCCTGCCTGACCAACGTGATGGTCATCGGCGAACCGGGGGAATCCTTCTCTGAATATGCTCCTTCGGGGGCTGGCGCGTCTGCCGCTCAGGCGGCTTCATCGGTCACTGAGCCTGCAAATGCGGTCGCTGAGCATACAAATGCGGTCGCTGAGCCTGCAAATGCGGTCGCTGAGCCTGTCGAAGCGTCCGTCTCAGCTACACCGGACGCTTCGGCGAGCTCGGCGACCGGCGCTTCGGCAGGCTCGGCGGCCGGGCCGACAGCCAATGCCCCGGTTTCCCCGAGAGCCCGCAGGCTGGCCGCCGAAAAAGGCGTTGACACCGCCCAGGTCGCCGGCACAGGCCCTCACGGCCGCATAATCGAGCGCGACGTCATCGCCGCCCAGGGCGCTCCGAAGTCCGGTCTCGCCAAGGCCATGATGGCTGACGGAGGCCTTCAGGCGCCCGCCGCGGGTTCCGGTCTCGGAGGAATGGTCAAGGGCTCCGACCTCAAGGTCTGGAAGCCGACCCACACGGAGAATCTTGCCGGCGAAGGCGAGGAGTTCAAGGTCGAGAAGATGTCCAACATGCGCAAGCTCATCGCCAGGTCGATGTACAACTCCCTCCAGAACACCGCCCAGCTCACCCACATGCTCGGCGCCGACGCCCGCCGCGTGCAGGCTCTCCGCAAGAAGGCGAAGAAGGCCCTTGAGGAAGGAAGGATTGAAGCGAACATCACGATCAACGACTTCGTCTGCTACGCCGTCATCAAGGCTCTGAAGAAATTCCCGAAGGTCAACTCACACTGCCTCGGAGACGCCATGAGGATATTCAATGTCGTCAACCTTGGTTGCGCCGTGGACACCGAACGCGGCCTTATGGTGCCTTGCGTAAAACACGCAGAGGATCTGAATATCATAGGATTGAGCAAGGCTCTGAAGAAGGTGGCCGAGGATTGCAAGAAGGGTTCGATCAACCCTGACCTTCTCTCCGCCGAGGGGGCCTCGTTCACTGTCTCCAATCTGGGAGGCTTCGGCGTGGAGTGGTTCACGCCTGTCATCAACGTGCCGCAGAGCGCGATTCTCGGTGTGGGCACGATTGTTCCCCGCCCGAAGGATCTTGGAGCCGGAGTCTATGCCTTCGTCCCTTATCTCGGTCTGTCCCTGACCTACGACCACAGGGCTCTCGACGGCGGCGAGGCCACCCGTTTCCTCAAGCAGGTCGCAACAGAGATTGAGAATCTTGAAGTTGAATTCTAATAATTTACGAATATGTACGATTTAGCGGTAATAGGCGGCGGCCCCGGTGGCTATGTGGCCGCTGAAAGAGCCGGGGCAGCCGGCCTTAAGGTTGTCCTTTTTGAAAGAAAATCCCTTGGCGGAGTCTGCCTCAACGAGGGCTGCATCCCGACCAAGACGCTGCTTTACAGTGCGAAGGTCTATAACTATGCTCTCACGGGAGACCACTACGGTGTCTATGTCAAGGAGCCGACCTTCGACTATGCCAAGATCGTTGCCCGCAAGGACAAGGTCGTGAAGAAGCTCGTCGGAGGTGTGAAGCTGGCGATGAAGTCCAACAATGTCGAGGTTGTGGCCGCCGAGGCCATGATTCAGGGACGTGATGCGGAAGGCGTCAAGATAACCGCCGCCGAGCAGACCTACGCAGCGAGGAACATCCTCATCTGTACCGGTTCAGAGGCCGCCGTGCCTCCGTTCCCGGGTCTGAAGGAGGCCGGTGACGTGATTGTCACCAACCGCGAGATTCTTGCCCTGAAGGAGCGCCCGGCGGAACTGGTGGTCATCGGAGGCGGTGTCATCGGAATGGAGTTCGCCGCTTTCTACAGCACTCTCGGCACGAAAGTGACTGTGGTCGAGATGCTTCCAAAGATTCTCGGGCCTTTGGACGACGAAATCAGCGAGATGCTTCAGAAGATCTACGCGAAGCGCGGAGTGAACTTCTGCCTCAAGTGCAAGGTCACCGGAATCGAGGGCAACACTGTCGTCTATGAAGATTCTGACGGCAACACCCAGAGAGTCAGCGGAGACAAGATTCTCGTCTCTGTCGGTCGCCGCGCCAACATCAACGGCTTCGGTCTTGAGAATCTTGGCGTGGAGATGCTCCTGAACCGTGGCGGAAAGCCTTGCGGAATCAAGGTGGACAGCAGGATGCGCACGAATATCCCTGGAGTTTACGCAGCCGGGGATGTCACCGGCTTCTCGATGCTGGCCCACACCGCGAGCAGAGAGGGCGAGGTGGCGGTCAACAATATTCTTGGAAAGGAAGACAGGATGCGCTATGACGCGATTCCGGGGATTGTCTACACCAACCCTGAAGTCGCAGGTGTCGGGCTCACCGAAGAGCAGGCCAAGGCTTCCGGAAAGGAGTATTCAGTCGTCAAGCTCCCTATGGCCTACGCCGGCCGCTTCGTCGCCGAGAACGAGGGTGGCGAAGGAATATGCAAGATCATCGTCGGGAAGAAGTACCATGAGGTTCTCGGCGTGCACATGCTCGGCAACCCTTGCTCGGAGATTATCCACAGCGCCTGCATCGCCATCGAGTCGGAGATGACCCTTGAGCAGCTCAAGGAGGTTGTCTTCCCTCATCCTACAGTCTCCGAGATCATCAAGGAGACAGCGTTCGCGCTGAAATAAAAGAGTTTGCGATGTTGGCAAAGTGACTGTTGCCAACATCGTTATCATATAATCATGAAAAACAAATAAAAGAATATACTGATATGCCAAAAGCGCTTTACATCGATCCGAACGAGACGCTGCGTCCTAAGGATCACGAGCTCAAGCTTCCTGCGATTCCTGTGATGAAGTACAAGAAGACCGTCAAGGAAGAACTTAAGGAAGGCAATTTCACCAAGGAGGATCTGCTCCGCATCTACCGCGACATGTCCTACATCCGCGAGTTCGAGACCATGCTCAATCTGGTCAAGACCACGGGCGGCTACAACGGGGTCGCCTACAATAACCCCGGCCCCGCCCACCTTTCGGCCGGTCAGGAGGCTGCCGCTGTCGGTATGGCCTACTGCCTTGACACCGATGACTTCATCTTCGGTTCTCACCGTTCCCACGGCGAGATTCTCGCCAAGGGTCTGCGTTCCATCCAGATTCTTCCTGAGAATGAACTGAAGAAGGTGATGGAGGAGTTCTGGGGTGGCGCCACCCTTGATGTGGCCAAGAAGGCTTACGACGGCAAGGACACCAGGGAACTCGGAATCCGTTTCCTGCTTTACGGGGCGATGGCGGAGATATTCGCCCGCACGACCGGCTTCAACAAGGGCCTTGGAGGATCGATGCACACGTTCTTCACTCCTTTCGGAATCTACCCGAACAACGCCATCGTCGGCGGTTCCGGCTCGATTGCCGTGGGAGCCGCTCTCTACAAGAAGGTCAACCGCAAGAAAGGCATAGTCGTAGCCAACCTCGGTGACGGGGCCATGGCCCGCGGCCCTGTGCTTGAGGGCATGACATTCGCCTCCATGGACCAGTTCAACACCCTTTGGGAGGGCGACATGAAGGGCGGACTTCCGGTTCTCTTCAACGTGATGGACAACCAGTACGCCATGGGCGGCCAGACCAAGGGCGAGACCATGGGCTACACGTTCCCCGCCCGTCTGGGCGCCGGTTTCAAGGCCGACGCCATGGACGCCGAGAGGGTGGACGGTTACAATCCGCTTGCCGTCATCGACGCGTTCAACCGCAAGAAGGCCTATCTGCTTGAGAAGAAGGGACCGGCTCTTCTTGATGTTGTCACCTACCGCTACAGTGGACATTCTCCGAGCGACCAGTCTTCTTACCGTACAAAGGAGGAGATCGAGGCCTGGGAGAAGGAGGACTGCATCATCGCTTTCGGCGAGAAGCTGAAGGAGGCCGGTGTTGCTGATCAGGCTGCCCTTGACGCCATCCGTGCCGAGGTGAACG
>CAVERO010000130.1:0-3071 GCA_963617915.1 Candidatus Methanomethylophilaceae archaeon
GTCTTTCCCATTCCGGTGTAAAATTATAGTCTTTTTTTGACTTAACCACCTGTCCAAAATCTGGGGGACATTATACGGTGGTTATCTTATCTATTATGGTACATGTCATCATAGTACCGGAGATATTCACCGCTGGTCACGTTGTCCAGCCACAGTCCGTTGTCAAGGTACCAGCGTACGGTCTTCTCAATACCCTCGGCGAACTGAAGGCTTGGCTCCCAACCGAGCTCGTTCTTCAGCTTGGAAGAATCTATGGCGTAGCGCATGTCATGCCCTTTGCGGTCGGTCACGAAAGTGACAAGGTCGTCGTCCGCTCCTTCCGGACGGCCAAGCAGCCTGTCCACGGTCCTGACAAGAACCCTGACGAGGTCAATGTTCTTCCACTCGTTGAAGCCACCGATGTTGTAAGTCTCGGCAATCTTTCCCTCATGGAAAATCAAATCTATGGCACGGGCGTGATCCTCTACATAGAGCCAGTCCCGGACATTCTCCCCTTTGCCATAGACCGGAAGCGGACGGCGCTGCCGGATGTTGTTGATGAACAGAGGTATCAACTTTTCAGGAAACTGGTACGGACCGTAATTGTTCGAACAATTGGTCACGATTGTCGGCATTCCGTAGGTGTCGTGATAAGCCCGGACAAAATGGTCGCTTGAAGCCTTTGCCGCCGAGTACGGGCTGTGAGGCTGATACTTGCTCTCTTCCGTGAAGAACGTGTCACCGAAGGGTCCGCCACCGCATTCGTTGCCGGCGGGGTCGCCTTCGGGTCTTGTCAGTTCAAGGGCGCCATAAACTTCATCAGTGGAAATATGATAGAACAGCTTCCCATCCCACCCTTGCGGTTCCCAGAACTCGCGGGAGGCCTGAAGCAGCGTCAAAGTGCCAAGCACGTTTGTCTTTGCGAATATGAACGGATCCTTGATCGAGCGGTCAACGTGACTCTCGGCGGCAAGGTGAATGACGCCATCGACGGAATATTCAGAGATTACCTTGCGCACGGCCTCAAGGTCGCAGATGTCGGCCTTGACGAACACATAGTTGGGACGATTCTCAATGTCCTTGAGGTTGGCGAGATTGCCGGCGTATGTCAGTTTGTCAAGATTGATGATCCGGTAATCAGGATACTTGTTGACAAACAGTCTCACCACGTGACTGCCTATGAAGCCGGCTCCGCCGGTAATAAGGATTGATCTCTTATGGCTCATCTTCGTAAGCTATATCATTCGACATTCCCGGTCACTTCGACAGGCTCTGTCACTTCGACAGGCTCAGTGACCGGCTCCGGTCAATTCTTCTGCATTTTCCCTTCATGGAGGGAATCGAACGCCGCTCTCTTGCGGAAGATGTCGATCGCCGTGTAGATGGATGACATCATCGATTGAGGGTCAGCCTCGTCACGTCCGGCCATCTCATAGGCCGTACCGTGATCCGGAGAAGTCCTGACTATAGGAAGGCCGGCCGTGAAATTCACGCCATCTTCGAAAGCGAGAGCCTTGAACGGAGCCAATCCCTGGTCGTGGTACATGGCCAGCGTGGCGTCAAACTTCGCATAATGCCCAAGCCCGAAGAATCCGTCCGGAGAATAAGGGCCGAATGCCAGAAGTCCCTCGGCGTTGGCGGCTTTGACGGCCGGAAGGATAATCCTCTCCTCCTCGTCGCCGAGCAGACCGCCGTCGCCGCAATGCGGGTTCAGTCCCAGGACCGCGACCTTAGGCTCAACGATGCCGAAATCCCTCCTCAGCGAAGCAGTCATCAACCGCAGTTTGTTCACAATCTTCTCCTGAGTGATTGACGCGGGCACATCCTTTAAAGGAATATGTCCGGTCACAACACTGATTCTGAGCTGGTCGGAGACCATGAACATCAGCACGTCGTCAACTCTGAACTCCTTTTGAAGATATTCAGTGTGTCCGGTGTTGCCGAAGCCCTCCGCAACCATGGCCTTCTTGTTGATAGGAGCTGTCACAAGCACGTCGATGTCACCGTTCTTGATGTCCTCCACAGCACACTCAAGCGAGCGGATAGCGGATTTCGCCGACTCCGGGGTGGACTGTCCGGGCTCGACGAACACGTTGTCCGGCAGGCAGTTGACAATATTTATCTTTTTCGGTTTGGCATCCTTGGCACTCTGGATCACATAAGTGTCCATCTGGTCAAGGTTGTGGATCAACTTGCGGTAGAAACCGAAAATCTTGGACGAGCCATAGATCACAGGAGTGAAGGACTCAAGAATTCTGGCGTCAGCCAAGGATTTGATTATCACCTCATACCCGATTCCGTTGCCGTCGCCCTGAGTAATGCCGACAATCGGCTTTTTATTATTCCTTTCCATACGCTATCTGATGTTTATCGGTCATGTCAGGATGACACCATTGTCAGCCCACACGAGAATATTCAGTTGCAAATTTAGTGATTCCTAAAGAATAACTTGGTGCTTTTGCTCGTCTTTTTGGTCTAAATTCATTTGTTCATCAGTCATGTGCCGCCGCTTTGGACACCAAGTTCATAGCCTTCGTCAACAGGCAGGGTCTTTCCTGCCGCGACCGCTCCCGCGCCGGCAGCCACCGCCAACCTGTCGCAACGTTCATTCTCCGGGTGTCCGTTATGTCCCTTAAGCCAATGGAACGCCACACGATGCATCCTGTAAACGTTCAGGAAACGCATCCAAAGGTCAGGATTCTTGACTTTCTTCCACCCCTTGCGCTCCCAGTTCTGAAGCCAGCCTTCATTCACAGCCTTGACGACATACGAAGAATCGCTGTAAACCTCAACCTGTGCATTACTCCACTTGATGGCCTCCAGTCCTTTAATCACCGCCAGAAGTTCCATCCTGTTGTTTGTCGTGCGAATGAATCCTCCGCTCATCTCCTTCTCAAGTCCGGCGCACTTGAGCACAACCCCGTAGCCACCCGGCCCGGGATTACCGCTCGAAGCCCCGTCCGTGTAAAGGTATATTGTCGGTCTGACATTCGTTTCCATCGGCATAATTTCATTCAGTGATGATGAAAAAGTTAGCAGCTGTTTTGATTTGTTTGAAATGTTCTTTGAGGTGAAAAATCTTCATCTTCATC
>CAVERO010000130.1:3081-7958 GCA_963617915.1 Candidatus Methanomethylophilaceae archaeon
GGTCGAACCTGAAGTTTTTCACTCTCAAACCTTCAAACAAACAAATCAAAACAGTTTCTTATTCTTTAGGAATCATTCAGGATAACTTCCGTCAACTGTGCGGGGGTATCGACTATGGATGAAGGATTATAGGCGGCAAGTTCTTCGCGGCTACGGAACCCCCAGGAAACCCCGATGGTGCGTACCGCTGCGTTGGAGCCTGTCTGCATGTCCACATTCGAGTCTCCGACATAGACAGTCTCCGCCTTGGTCACAGAAGGGACTTCGGCAAGAATCTGGTCCACGATGGCCGGATCAGGCTTTATGGGCTGACCCTCGCGCTGGCCGAGAATCTTCACGAAGTCATATTCTCCAAAGAAGTGACTGACGAGCTTTTCCGCTCCGTCCTGGTACTTGTTGGAGGCGACGGCGAGGCGCACTCCCCTGCCCGTGATTGTTTCAAGCATCTGCAAAATGCCGTCATAGGGCCTTGTGAGGTCACATTTGTGGGCGTCGTAGTAGGGCAGGAAGAAGGACGCCATCTTCCGGACGTTGTCCTCGGTGGCATGTTCGGAAGGAACGGCGGCGCGGAACAGGTTGTATATTCCTCGGCCGACCATCTGGTAATATGCCTCTATGGGATATGTCGGGAAACCGCACTGCGTCAAAGCATAATTGGTGGCGTTTCCCAAGTCCTCGACGGTGTTCAACAGCGTGCCGTCAAGGTCGAATATCGCCAGTTTTGTCATTTCATTTGTTTTTAATTTTGTTTGCTTCGGCGCTTCGACAGGCTCAGCGACCGGGAAGACAGGCTCAGCGACCGGGAAGTCCGGCTCAGCGACCGGGAAGACAGGCTCAGCGACCGAGAAGTCCGGCTCGGCGGCCGGGCTATGGTCACTGAGCTTGTCGAAGTGCCATAGCCATACAATCCCTATTCAGCATTCTCGAAACCGGAATACTCCCCCTTGTCCTCATAAGGGACACCGGTCTTCATCCAGGCCGGCAGCGGAGCGCCCTTGAGATAATAGTCGAAGAACTGTTGCAGTCTGACAGACAGGTCCTTGCAGTTACGTCTCTGGACGAGGTTGTGGGCCTCCTTGTTGTACTGGAGCAGCCAAGCCGGCTTGTCCAGCCTACGGAGATCCGAGAAGAACTCGATGCCCTGGTACCATGGAACGGCGCCGTCAGCGTCATTGTGCATGATAAGCACAGGGGTCTGAACCTTGTCCACATGGAAGACAGGAGAGTTCTCGATGTAAAGGTCAAGAGCGCCCGGCTCCCACATGCTCTTTCCGATCCTGCTCTGCCCGTGCTCGTACTGGCCGGCGCGGGTGATGCCCGAACCCCAGCGGATGCCGCCGTAGGCCGAGGTCATGTTCCCAACGGGAGCTCCGGAACCGGCCGCAGCGAACATATTCGTGCGCGTAATGAGCCATGCCGTCTGGTAGCCTCCCCAACTCTGTCCCTGGATGGCCATCCTGCTCTTGTCGGCGATGGAATACTTCCCGCAGAGAGCTTCGGCTCCGGAACAGATGCAGTTGTAGGCGCTCTCGCCGGGATGGCCTACCTTATACACTATGTCAGGAACGAAGACCACATAGCCTCTTGAAGTGTAGAACGGAATATTCACAATCGAGCGTGAAGGAGCGGGAGTCCAGAACGAATAGAGGCTGCTGGCGTTCTTCTCGTAGAAGTAGATCATCACAGGGAGCTTCTCTCCTTCCTTCACTCCGTCCGGGATGAACACGAGACCCTTCAGCGGAGTGCCGTCGTAGGCGTTCCAGCGGAACAGTTCGGCTCTTCCCCAGCGGTAATCCGCCATCTGCGGGTTGACCGCGGAGACCTTGGTCGAGGTCTTGAAGTTGTCGTCAGTATAATAAAGGTCGTAGCAGTTGCGGAAATTGCCCTTCTGGAAGAAAATCCTGTCCGAATCCTTGGTTCCCGCCACGTACTTGAAAGTGACGGTGTCGGTGAAATATTCAAGTGTCTTGGACGGCTTGGCGAGGTTGAGACGGCCGAAACCGTTCTCCTGGCTGTCCTCGTTGAACACGCTGAGGTAAACAGTCTGTTTAGGGTCGAACGGTCTGGCCGCCCCACAGCGGCGCTCGTTAGGCTTTCTGGTGTCGGGCTTCGGGTCGGTGATCTTGAAGCGGTTGTGGGTCCGGCGGCCTTCTCCGCCGGTAAGGTTGACTGCCGAAGATCCGTCCGGAGCGAACTTCCAGATGTCGTAGCGGTCGATGATCAGAACAGAGCTCTCGTCCTTGAACCATTTCGGAGAGAATTCGTGGGCCGGAGCGGCGGTCGGATGGTCGTCCTCCTCGTCGTAGAACGGAACGCCTGTCTGGGCGGTAAGGTTGGCCTTCTCACCGGTCAGCGTGTTGTAGGTGAACCAGTTCATCTCATCGTTGTCGAACCAGACGAGGTACTTTCCGCTCGGGGAAATGTCGAACCGTCCCACATTGAGCCCTTCAGCCACAACCTTTCTTGAACCGTCCCTGACGCTCACGAGGGAGAAGTCATAACGGTTGTTGTAGTCCCAGACGGCCGTGCGGGCATATTTGGAGTTGTCACCCATAAGCACCCACTCCGAAAGACCTCCGTTCATATAGCGGATGCTCTCAAAAAACGATGTGGTCAGCGGAACAATCCTCCCAGGCTCCGAGAGGTCGATGGTGGCCGAATATGTCTTCTTGAGTTTTTTGTTGACATTAAGCCTCTGCTGCGGCGGAGTATAGACAGCGTCCCAGTTCCAGATGTCGAGCTGGGCGGTCTCGAAGTCCACTATCGTCGTGTCCTTCGGAGGACGGATGGCGCCGATTCCGAGGAAAAGGCGCTTGCCGTCAGGAGTGAACTGAAGCTCAGTGTTCTCGTTGAGAGTCCATCCCGGAGTGCCTTCGACCTTCGTTCCCTCGGCGATGATCTCCTTCGTTGAATATGCCCACTTGCCGTCCTTGCTGATGACGGCCGCGCTGTCGGCAGCCTCTACATGCGGTTGGCGAGCCTGCCGAGCCATCTTTCCAGTCGTAAGCGCCTTGATGCTCGTCAGGTACAGCGCCTGGCATTTGTTGCGGTTCTTGCTCTTGTCCTTTGAGCCGAGAAAAACCAGCTGATCCTCGGCGTCGCTGAATGTCAGGCGGCTGTAGGATTCCGCTCCATTGACAAGGGTGTCAAGGCAGGCCGGGGCGCGGGCAATCAGCACCGCGGTGGCGGAAAGCGAGTCCTTCTTATCTTTCTTGGATGTCATCACAAGCACGGTTCCGTCCTGGTTGAAGGAATAGGCGTCGATGTACGGAAGGGTGTCCTTCCTTTCCGTGGCGGGATTCAGGATGATGAGTCCGGACTTGTCCGTGCCTTTCTTGTCGGATGTGTCTTTGTAGTGCTTCCAAGTGGACTTGTAGGCGATGTACGGCTTGGCCAGAGACCCGGTCGTGTAGGAATCCACCCGGCCGTATTTCCTGACTGTCATTGACGTTAGGTCAACGACGGCAAGGGTGTCCTTGGTCATGTTCTCGGACTTCTTCTTGTCAATCTTTTCCTGGCGGGTCTTGGCGAACTGAGGCTTGATCCTCACATAGAGCCATCTGCCCTTCGGGTCAAGGGAGGCCTGGGTTCCGCGGGGTATGCTGATCTCCCTGCATGAAGGTTTGCCTTTCTTCTCCGGGGTCATGTTCCGGACATAGAGTGTTCCGTCTCCTTCCTGGGGGTTGACGCACCAGACGAGCACGTTGCCGTCATCGGTCTTCTGGATGTCGGACACGCTCTGCCAAGAGTCATAGACACTGTGGTCCATCTCTTTCTTCTGGGCAGAGGCTTCTGTCATCCCGACGAGGGCGGCTGCGATTGCCAAAATTGGCAATAATTTGATATCCATGATGTTATACTATTTATTATCTTTTTGTTCTATAACTGTCCTGTCCGGCGCTTCGACAGGCTCAGCGACCGGAGGATGAGGTTGGTAGCCCGGCGAACCTTCCGGTCGCTGAGCCTGCCGAAGCGCCGGGTCTGCCGAACCACAGTTGGTGAGCCCTGCCGAACCACGGTTGGTGAGCCCTGCCGAACCACAGTTGGTGAGCCCGGCCGAACCACGGTTGGTGAGCCCGGCCGAACCACGGTTGGTGAGCCCTGCCGAACCACCACTCTTTTCCTCGCATTTACGGCGGATGGCCTCGTAGTAACCATGACGGGCAGGATTCTCAGGAAACCACCCTTTCAGCACACGTTTCTCCTGCTCGAACACTTCCAGAATGCCCCAGAAGCAAGAGAATGCCGCAGCTCCAGAAATCGTCGAAAGCACGTCTCCTTTCATGAATATGGAAGCGGCCGCGAAAGCCAGTCCGACGAGCAACAGAAGCCACCAGCTGCCCTTGCCCCAATGATATTCCATCTTTATGACTATAGGATGGCATATTCCTATAATAAGAAAAGTCGCCGCTCCGACGATGATTCCGGTGAAGTTCATGTCTCATTTTGTTTTGAAGGGCAAAAGTACGAAATAATTATGGATTTCGCAGTGCGGAGGGCCGCTTCGGGTCCGTTTTGCCACATAATACCAAGGATTCACGATGGCTCCGCGAACGTTTACCTACATATTGGTATTGCGTGAATATCCCGGGAGCCGTACCTTTGCAACAGGATAGTGATTATCGTCACAAAACAAGAATCTTTTAAGCCAAATGAAATGAGAAAGGCCCGCGGTCGTGAGACACCGGGCTTTTTTGTTGCAGATCGCTTCGACAGGCTCAGCGACCGCATGGGTGTGCGGTGCGGCGCTTCGACAGGCTCAGCGACCGGTATTTCTGGCCACCGTGCCCTTGGTCACTTAGTCCTCCGGTCGCCGAGCCTACCGAAGCGACTTTTTCAAAATATTATGAGATTGTTGTAACAATCAGTGAGAATAT
>CAVERO010000131.1:0-7779 GCA_963617915.1 Candidatus Methanomethylophilaceae archaeon
AACTCCTATTGCGGGAATGAAAATCCCGAGTACTAACCGTTATACGAACCCACCAGACTTGTGTCTCAATCTGGGCGGCGTGCCCAAATTGGGATGCAAATATATGGATAATTTTCGACCTTACAAAATAATTCGGACGATATTTGCCTTATTTGCCATCATTCCCGTTGTCATCCCATTCAAATGAGTACAAAAGCGACTCTGTCTGCCTGAGGTACTGACGTTTGTCATATTTCGGGGCATAGACCCAGGCCTCCAGCACTATGATGTCCTTGCCGTCCTTGCTGTAGAACGAGTGGGAGACGAACGGGCCGCCCATGTAGTCGTTGTAAACCTCCCACAGGCCTCTGGTCTCCACAAAGTCCAGGTCGTGGTACTTTAGGAACTTTATGCCGGGCTTGACGAACACGCTTGTGGTCATGTAGGAATTCTCGGCCGTGCCGGGAACATATTCCTTGAGGAAGGCATTGCGCCTGGCGATGATGTTCTCCTCCGTGAACGGATTCTCGTCCGTAGCGGGGTATTTGTAGATGAACACGCCCTGGGTGCTGTACTGCTTCTCGTCCGCTATCCAGATGAAGTCGTCGGTGACTTTCCTCAGGTTGTAGCCGACAGGGAAATGAACCTTCCCGCCGATCATCTTGTCCACGACATCGGCGAGTTTCGACTCTTCATAGAGCAAGGTGTTGGCGATGACTCTGTTACGTTCGGCCTGCTCGATGGCTCCGGTGATGTTCTCCCCGTTCTTTTCGAGGATGACGATGGCGGAGTCGGCGCAGGAGGCATTGACCTGGATCACGCACTGCGGACGGGCCCACACATTCGTCCTGTAAACGACCCCCTGCTTGACGACGGTCGAGTCGATGTTGAAGATCACAATGTTCCTGTGGAGTTTGAACATGTCCGAGAACGCCGCCGGCGAAAGGTTCACCAATGAATACAGTGGCTCCCTCTGCGGCAGGTACTCGCAGTCTCTCGCCAGCAGACTGCCGATCTCGTTGCCGAGGTTTCCTTCCCAGTTGTCTTTGCCTACAACAATGATGACCTCCCCGGCCTTTCCGGAGACGTTAGGCAGGAGGGTTTTCGTGTTGTTCCCGCAGGACACCGCATTGGTCAGGACCATCGCGCCGATGACAATTTTTGACAGGGTTTTCATATGACTTGGATGCTTTTGATGTAAAGGTACTTAAAAAAACTGAAAAAACGGTCACCGTTACCTGACCAGCCTCGCGATGTCGTTCCCGAAGGCCAGGACCATAAGCAGCATGAGCAGGAACATCCCGACGATCTGCGCCGCCGTAAGGAACCTGTCGCTCGGCTTGCGTCCTGTGAGCATCTCGTAAATGCAGAAGACGATGTGCCCGCCGTCAAGCGCCGGAATCGGGAGCAGGTTCATCACGCCGAGCATGATGGAAAGCAACGCAAGAATATTCAGGAACCTGTACCAGTCCCAGGTGGCCGGGAAAACCTGCCCGATCGCGATGAAGCTGCCCACCGACTTGTAGGCCTCGGTTTTCGGCGACGCCACGAGCTTCAGGTCCCGGAGATAGCCTCCTATCGTGTCGAAAGTCAGTTTGAACCCCGCCGGAATGGCGCTGGCCAATGAATATTCCTTTGTCATCAACCCCGGAATCTGCATCAACACCCCGATCCGTCCGGCAGTGTCCACCTGAAGCGGGACGGAAAGCGTGTCCGCCCCGCGGAGAACCGTCGCTGTGACGGTCCCGCCGCAGAGTTCCGAAAGATACTTTCTGGAATCCTGCACGAAAGGCGTGCCGACGCTGTCCAGAGCGATGATCCTGTCGTCGTGCATCAGCCCGGCCCCGGAATTGGCGGAGGAACTCATCACCGAATCAACCACGAACGGCACGGCGAGGTCGAACACTCCCGGAGTGTTGAGCACCGCCCCGATCAGTGACCGGTCGATGTAGAGGTCCACAGTGTCGTTGTCCCTCAGGACTGTCACCTTGCTGACATTCCTGCGCGCCAGATCCGCCTGAAGCATCCCGAAATTCTCGGGAACATATTCATCCATTCTGATGATGTGGTCGCCGTTGCGGAAGCCAAGTTCCACGCCTAACTCGTTGGTGTAGATCTGGCTGCCTTCGTTGCTGATGTAGGCGCTGCCCCAGACGGCCATGATGCAGATGTAGGCGAGGATCGCGAACAGAAAATTGTAGAGCACGCCGCCGCCCATCACCAGAAGCCTCTGCCAGGCCTTCTTGGTGCGGAACTCCCACGGCTGCGGATCCTTTTTCATCGAATCCAGATCCATCGACTCGTCGATCATCCCGCAGATCTTGCAGTAGCCCCCCAAAGGCAGCCAGCCGATGCCGTATTCAGTCTCCCAGCCCTTCGCTTTCGGGAATATTCTTGTGAACCATTTCCCCTTGGTGCTGAACAGCCGGGTGCCGCCGGCGTCGAAGAACAGGAAGAATTTGTCCACCCGGATTCCGAACAGCTTGGCGAACGTGAAGTGCCCGAACTCGTGGATTACGATAAGTATGGAAAGCGCAAGAATGACTTGCAGAATCTTCATCAGAACCACCATCATCAACCTCTCTTTGCGATGGCCTCAATCTTCCTCAGGGCCAATGAATATATTTCCTCGTTAGTCTTGAATATGTCCTCGACGGACGGCTCCTCTATGAACGGAGCGCATTCCATGCATTCTCCGACCACATCGGTGATTCCGTAGAACGGAATCCTGTCCTGAAGGTACGCCGCCACCGCCGCCTCGTTCGCCGCGTTCAGGGCGCAAGGAATGTTCCCGCCCCGCTCCATCGCCTTGTAGGCCAGCGCGAGAGCCGGAAACTTCTCCGTGTCCGGCTTGAAGAACGAGATGCTTCCGAGTTCCGCGAAATCCAGCTTTCTGTTCGCCAGTGGCAGCCTCTCAGGGAATCCGATGGCGAACTGGATAGGCTCCCGCATGTCCGGACAGGCAAGCTGTGCGATCACGGCCCCGTCCTCATATTCAACCATTGAATGGATGATTGATTCGGGATGAACTACGACGTTGATCTTACCGGCGGGGGTGTCGAAGAGCCACCGCGCCTCGATCACCTCGAATCCCTTGTTCATCATTGTGGCGGAGTCGATGGTGATCTTCGCCCCCATGTTCCAGTTCGGATGCCGAAGGGCCATGTCCTTGGTGGCCCTGCCGATCCGCTCCTTGTCCCAGGTCCTGAACGGCCCGCCGGAGGCCGTCAGATGAATCTTGTGCAGGGCGTTCCCCTGTGCGGACAGCAGACACTGGAAGATTGCCGAATGCTCCGAGTCCACCGGAAGGATCGGGGCGTGGTATTTCTTTGACATCCCCATTACGATCGAGCCGGCGGCCACGAGTGTCTCCTTGTTGGCCAGGGCGATGACTTTCCCGGCTCCTATCGCCGCCATCGTCGGGGCGAGTCCGCTGAATCCGACCATCGCCGCCACCACGATGTCCACCCTGTCGCTTGTCACCAGGTCGCAGACGGATTTCATTCCGGCGAACACCTTCGTGCCGCTTCCGTCCAGCGCTTCCGAAAGGTCTTTGTACTTGCTCTCGTCGCAGATGACGGCATTGTTGGCGTCGAACTCCTTGGCCTGGCCCGCCATCAGCTCCCAACTGCCCTTGCAGGTAAGCAGCTCGACCTCAAACAGATCCCTGTGCTCCCTGACCACATCCAGGGTCTGTCTGCCTATCGAGCCTGTCGAGCCGAGTATCGCGATTCTTCTCTTTTCCATCAGAAACTAATGTATTTGGTCGGGTCAACAGCCTCTCCCTTGTGCCACAGCTCGAAATGAAGATGATCCCCGTCCGAAAGGGAACCCGTGCCTCCGAGGATGGCTATAGGCATTCCCGCCGTCACCTTGTCTCCGGTCTTCTTCATGAGTTTCTGGTTATGCTTGTAAACGGAGATGATGTCCCCTTCATGTTGGATTCTTATCGTGTAGCCTTCCGTGTCCGTCCATCCGTCCGAGATGACGGTCCCGTCCAGAACCGACATGACGACGGAATTGCCCGGCGCCGTGATGTCGATGTAAGGGTGAAGCACCTTGTCATAGCCTTGTGAGACGACACCTTTCAGAGGAGTGAAGAAATGCATCCCCTCGATCTGAAGCGACCTCGAGGAATTGGACTTTATGTCAAACTTGTCCTCGTTCGCGACCTCTCGCCTGAGCATGGAATCCTTTTCCGCCAGCTTCTTGGGGTCGGAAATGTCTGCGGTGTTCTTCCGTACCTCCATAAGGCTGTCGATCTTGAGAGGTTCACGGCCATCGACAACCCTCCTGAGGTTCTCCGAGTACAGTTCCCATTTCGTGATGACATTCCTCAGGGAATCAACCCTGATCGCATTCTGAATGGCATCGTGCTTTGTCCTGGCGTCAGGATAGCCTGGAATCAATGTCCTTATCGGGGTGAACGCGATCAGGCAAAAGATGACAGTGACTGTCACCACCACCGTGGTTATCACCGTCACGAGCGCGCCGAGCCTTGTGAACTTTCTCGACCACAGCTTGTCGTGTGTGTCGTCATCCACCAGCGTGAGCCTGAAGTTATTGATGATGCCGCCTTTTTTCTGTCTGGACATAAGATTTTGACTTGAGAGCCTTTTTCGTTAACTTTGCGGATTACAATGGACAGGATCATCGGCATAGATTACGGACGCAAGCGCGTGGGAGTCGCGGTCAGCGACCCGCTGGGTATTTTTGCCTCAGCCCTGGACACGGTTCCGGCTGCAAAGATAATAGAATATATCAAAAATTATGCTCAAAAAGAAGTCATAACCCGCTTTGTGGTCGGCTATCCGATGAACATGAACAACAAGCCTTCCGAGGCCGCCGCCGATGTGGACATATTCCTGAAGCACCTCGCCAAGGCATTTCCGGGCGTCCCGGTGTCCCTTGAGGATGAGAGGTTCACTTCCGTGCTCGCGCACCGGGCCATGATTGACGGCGGGATGAAGGCGAAGGACCGCAGGGACAAGACTTCCGTGGACAAGATCAGCGCGGCGATCATCCTCCAGAGCTATCTGGACAGGACAAACAGAAATTAAAGGTTAGAGTAATAGATGAGGGTGGGCAATTACCTTCGAATGTGAGATAAAGTATTTTACAGCAAGTAATTGCCTACTTGCGACAGTTGAGGTTATGATATTACCGATTTATTTATACGGTTCGGAGGTGCTCAGGCTGAAGGCTGCCCCGGCAGACCTCTCAGAGAAGGAAAAGATCACCAAATTGGTGTCCGACATGGAGGAAACCCTCGCCAAGTCAGAAGGTTGCGGACTGGCCGCCCCGCAGGTGGGCGAGAGCGTGAGGATTCTCGTGGTCGATGGCACCGGAATGACCGATGTGTATCCTTACCTCGCCGACTTCAAGAGGGTGATGATCAACCCGGTCATCCTGGAGGAGAGCGAAAAAAAGTGTGAATATTCCGAAGGCTGCCTCAGCATCCCCGGCATCTATTGCGATGTGACGAGGCCACAGAGGATGACCGTTGAATATTACAACGGTGATTTCGAGAAGGTGACGGAGACTTTCGACAAGTTCGCCTGTAGGATGGTGCAGCACGAGATGTCCCACCTTGACGGCGATCTGTTCGTGGATCATGTGGCTCCGATAAGGAAGAAGATTATCTCCAAGAAACTTCAGAACATCGCGAAAGGAAAGGTTTTTGCAAGGTACGCCACTAAAATTAAATAATCATTTTTGCTATGGGTGCGTTTCACGCGTATGACATACGCGGAGTCTATAATGTTGACTTCGACCGTAACACCGCCTACAAGGTGGGTTATTTCCTTCCGGAACTCCTTGGCGCTGACAAGGTTCTTGTCGGCCGCGACTGCAGGACATCCTCTCCGGAGATTCATGAATATCTCGTAAAGGGCATCACCGACGCCGGCGCAGATGTCTATGACATAGGCCTCAGCACGACCCCGATGGTCTATTTCGGGACAGCGAACTACGGATTCAAGGCCTCCGTGCAGATAACCGCCTCGCACAATCCCAAGGAATACAACGGAATGAAGGTCTCCAGGGAGAACGCTCTTCCCGTAGGTCTGGATTCCGGTCTGGGACAGATTCAGGAATGGATTGAGAGCGGAAGGCCGACTCCCGTGGCGGAGAAAAAAGGACAAGTCATCCTCAAGGATATTCATAAAGACTACCTCGACTTCCTGCTGAAGTTCAAGGGGGACTATTCCGGCATCAAGATTGCCTTCGACCTTTCCAACGGAATGTCAAGCCTTTACGCCCGGGAGATTTTCGGCGACGACCCGGCCTACATATTCGAGGAGATGGACGGGAACTTCCCGAACCACGAGCCTAATCCGCTGATCCCCAAGAATGTCGAGCCGCTTCAGGCTTTGGTTGGGAAGACCGGTGCGGATGTGGGTGTCATCTACGATGGAGACGCCGACCGTGTGATGTTCGTGGACAACGAGGGCAGATTCGTCTCGCCTGACCTTATGATAGCCGTTCTCGGCCACTATTTCATCGACGAGAGACACGAGACCGGAACCGTGCTTCAGGACATCCGCAGCTCCAAGGCGGTAGGGGAGTACCTTACCCCGATGGGATGCAGGATGGCCACCTGGAAGGTAGGCCGCGCATTCGCCGCGAAGAAACTCCGTGAGCTGGACGGTGTCTGGGGCGGGGAACTCGCCGGTCACTATTATTTCCGTGACTTCTTCTATTCGGACAGCGGACTTCTCGCTTCCATGCTGATCCTCAGGGTCGTGGCCGCAATGAAGAAGAAAGGCGTCACCCTCCACGAGCTCATCGGCAGGATCGCCCGCTATCAGAACTCCGGCGAGATCAATTTCCGTATTGAGGACAAGAAAGGCGCGATGGACGCCGTCAAGGAATATTTCACTTCAAAAGAGACTCCGACGGCGGAGATGGATTTCGACGGCTACAGGGTCGAGTTCCCGGAATGGTGGTTCAACATCCGTCCTTCCAACACGGAACCTTACCTGAGGTTCATCTGCGAGGCGACATCGGACGCGCTTCTTGAGGAAAAAGTTAACGAGACCAAGAATCTTCTCGCGGAGAGGTTCGGCGCAAAACTGTAAGACGGATGATTCGTGATAGATTTTGGGCGGGCGCCATTGTCATGGTCCTTGCCGCAATAGGACTTTCTGTTCCTGCCGCGGCGCAGGACACCACAATCAAGACCAAGAAACAGGCCGAGATTCTTATTCCGAGAATCTCCAGAGAGGCTGTGCAGTCGATGGAACTGAACAGGGCCGAGGCTTTGGACACTATCGACACGGCGGATCCCCACATAAAGATCCTGCTTCTGTCGGACTACACCTGGAAGTACTACAAAGATTCCACCTACGCCCGCGACCACCAGATATTCAATGAATATTGGACCCACGACTATCCGGATCCCTACCATGTCTCGCTGGAGGAGCTTCCGGATGAGATCGCGCTTTGGATTGTCGATACCTTGAGTGAATATAGATGCCCTAATCAGACGGAGGTATATTCAAAGTTCGGCTACCGCCACAGGCGCAGGCATCAGGGTGTGGATCTGCCGTTGCACACCGGCACCCCGGTCTATGCCGCGTTTGACGGCAAGGTGCGTATCTCCCGGTACTACAAAGGCTACGGCAACCTTGTGGTTCTCCGTCACGACAACGGTCTGGAGACTTTCTACGGTCATCTGTCGAAGATTTATGTGCAGGATGACCAGTGGGTGAACGCCGGCACGATCATCGGTCTTGGCGGCTCCACGGGCCGCTCCACCGGCCCGCATCTCCATTTCGAGACCCGTTACAAGGGCTATGC
>CAVERO010000132.1:0-7622 GCA_963617915.1 Candidatus Methanomethylophilaceae archaeon
GAAGATGAAGATTTTTCACCTCAAAGAACAGTTCAAACAAATCAAAACAGCTTCTAAGGTAGCCCTCGGAGCGAAGCGACGCAAGGAGTCCGGGGAGAACGCTCCCCGGCGCCCCACCGGGGCTGTCACGAAGTGACTGGGGGGTGAAGGCCGGAAAGGCGAAATAATTTTCAATTATTTCGCCTTACCCTGCTTGGCGACAGCCTCCTGCTTGCGCTTGAGCTCCTCGGGATCGGCGAGATAGTAATCCTTCACAAGGTTGAGATTGTCGTCGAACTCAAATACATAAGGGGTGGCGGTCGGGATGTTCAGACCGACGATGTCGGCGTCAGAGATTCCCTTGAGGTGTTTCACCACGCCGCGGAGGCTGTTGCCGTGGGCGACGACCACGATGTTGTCGTGTTCCTTCAGGGCAGGGAAAATCTCGCACTCCCAGTAAGGCATCACACGCTCGATGCAGTTCTTCAGAGCCTCGGTGCGAGGGATGTACTGGTCGGGAACGAGGGCGTAGCGAGGGTCTTTTGTCGCGCTGTTCGGGTTGTCTTCCGGCAGGTTGTGCGGAGCCACATCGAAGCTGCGCCTCCAGATGAGCACCTGCTCGTCGCCGTACTTCTGGGCGGTCTCGGCCTTGTTCAGACCCTGAAGCATGCCGTAATGCTTCTCGTTGAGCCTCCAGGTCTTCTTCACCGGAATCCAGTCGAGGTCCATCGCGTCGAGGACGTTGTTCAGGGTCTTGATGGCTCTCTTAAGATAAGAGGTGTAGGCCACCTCGAAGGTGATGCCCGCATCCTTCAGGGCCTTTCCGGCCTCGAAGGCTTCCTGGATGCCTTTCTCGCTCAGGTCAACGTTGGTCCATCCTGTGAACCTGTTCTCCTTGTTCCACTGGCTTTCGCCGTGACGGATAAGTACTATTCTTTTCATATTCCTTAAAATTTTGGTTTTATATTCTTGTTCACGTCGCTTCGGCACTTCGGCACTTCGGCAGGCTCGGTGACCGGAGGCTCGGTGACCGGAGGCACAGTGACCGGAGGCACAGTGACCGGAGGCTCGGTGACCGGAGGCACAGTGTCCGTTGCCATTCTGGTCACTGAGCCTGTCGAAGTGACCGGCAACGGGCTGCAAAATTACATCATTATTACGATTCGTCAAACTGATTGCCCATAATCATGAGCAGCTTGTCGCCGACCTTGAGCTTCACCGAACCGTCCGGCACGATCAGTTCGCCGTCCCTCTTTATCATCACGACGCGCGTGCCGTCAGGGAGGGGAACCTCTTTCAGCGTGTCGCCCGCCGCAAGGTCCGTCTCAGTGATCTTGTGGTCCATAAGCTTCCCGGCCTCCTCCGGAATTTCGATCCCGAATGTTTCAGGAGCCTTCTCCTGCGGCAGTGCGAGGTTCAGTCTGCGCGCCACGGCCGGGATGCTCATGCCCTGGACGAGCATGGAAAGCATCGTGATGAAGAACACAATGTTGAAGATCTGGTCCGATCCGGGAATGTCGGCCACCACCGTGAATATCGCGAAGATGATCGGGGTCGCTCCCTTAAGGCCTACCCACGAGATGAACACTCTTGCCTTGAACGAGAGCTTCCTGAAAGGCAGGAGGGAAAGGAACACGGCCAGCGGACGTCCGATGAATGTCATGAACACGCCTATCAGCAGGGCCACGGGCGCGACGTGAAGCATCTCCTTCGGGTTGACGAGCAGACCAAGGGTGAGGAACATTCCCATCTGCATCAGCCAGATGAACGTGTCGTTGAACCTGAACACCTCTTTCTTGTGGGCCATTGGCTGGTTGCCGATGATCACTCCGGCCAGGTAGATGGCAAGGAATCCGTTGCCTTTCACAAGTCCCGTGAGTGAATAGATGAAGAATCCGATGCTCAGGACAAGGATGGCATAGAGCGACGCTCCGTTCAGTTTCAGTTTTCCGAGCGCCCAGGAGAACGCGCGCCCGAGTCCTATGCCCATTATCGCGCCGATGCCGAGCTGCATCGAGAAGGTCAGCAAGGCGTTCCCGATCATCCTCGGGTAGTCGATGTCAATCCCGGAGGCCGGCTCGAAAAGCTGTTGGGCGCACTGGATGAGCACGACTGTGATGACGTAGGCCATCGGGTCATTGGAGCCGGACTCCAGCTCGAGGACGGGCTGGAGGTTCTCCTTCAGCTTCATCTTGGCGTTCCTCAGGATGTTGAACACCGATGCCGAATCGGTGGAGGACATCACTGCCGCCAGCAGGAAGCACATCACGATCGACATTTCCTCGGACAGGTGGCCGACCCTCGTGAGAAGATAGATGAAGCCTCCCGTGAACAGGGCGGTCAGGAAGACCCCGACGGTGGACAGCACGACTCCCTCTTTCATGACAGGTTTTATCGTGTCGAACTTAGTGTCAAGACCTCCGCAGTACAGGATGACGCACAGGGCGATCGTGCCGATGAACTGGGCGATGTGGAAGTTGTCGAAGGCAAGTCCGAGCCCGTCCACTCCGAACACCATTCCCACGACGATGAAAAGGAGCAGGACCGGAATTCCGAACCGGAATCCGGCGCGGCTTATGAGGATTGCGGTGAAGATCAGCAAAGAGCCGATGAGGAGGATGTTCTCGGGAGAAAACTGTATCATAGTACTATTCTGTTTTGTCGTTCATAATCTCTGCACCAGTCCCGCAGCGGGCAGTCCGGACATTTCGGGTTCCTGGCCGTACAGGTGTACCGCCCGTGCAGGATAAGCCAGTGGTGCGCCCTGGCTCTCAATTCTTCTGGGATGTGCCTTTCAAGTTCTTTCTCGACCGCTTCAACATTCTTGCCGTCCGAAAGCCCCATCCTGCGGGAGACGCGGAAGACGTGTGTGTCCACAGCTATCACGGGCTTGTCGTATATGACCGAAGCCAGCACGTTGGCCGTTTTCCGCCCCACTCCGGGAAGATCCATCAGCAGGTCGATGTCCGAAGGGACTTCGCCGGCGTGTGCGAGCAACAATTTTTGAGCCATTCCGACCAGATGTGCGGCCTTGCTGTTGGGGTAGGAGATGCTTTTTATCACTTCCAGCACCTCATCCGGCGAGGCCGAGGCGAGTTCCTTCGGCCCGGGAAATCTCCGGAACAGTTCCGGAGTGACCATATTCACCCTTTTGTCCGTGCATTGGGCGCTTAGGATCACCGCCACAAGCAGCTGGAAGGGGGAACCGTAATGCAGCTCTGTCCGAACCTCAGGCTGGTTGGCCTGAAACCAGGAGAGCATATGGTCGTATCTGTCTTTTTTCAGCATGTCGGCTCAGATGGTCAGCGCCAGGTCGATGACCTCGTCGTCCGTGTTCTCCTTGCATCTTTCGTCCTTGCAGACGAAGACCCGGCCGTGATATTTCTCGAATATGCTCCGGTTGTGCGTCACCATCACTATGGCAGTGCCGTCCTCCCTGTTGATTCCGGTCAGCAGCCGCAGAATTCCGTCCGCCGTCTCGTTGTCCAGATTGCCGGTGGGCTCGTCGGCGATGATGAGCTTCGGCTTGTTCAGCAGGGAACGCGCTATGGCGATGCGCTGCTGCTCGCCTCCGGAGAGCTGGTGAGGCATCTTGTGGGCCTTGTTCTCCATCCCGACAGCGGCCAGCACCTCGGAAATCCTTTGGTCGGTCTCGTTGCGGTCTTTCCAGCCGGTTGCTTTCAGGACGAACTCCAGGTTGCTCTCCACGGTTCTGTCCATCAGCAGCTGGAAATCCTGGAAGACAACCCCGATCCTGCGCCGGAGGTAAGGAATGTCCTTGTCTTTCAAACCGTTCAGTTTGAAGCCGCAGACCTCTCCGAACCCCTTCTCCAAGGGGTTCTCACCGATCATGGTGCGGATGATCGATGTCTTGCCGGTCCCGACCTTGCCGACGATGTAGATGAAGTCCTCCGGGAATATCTCCATGTCAAGTCCGTAGATCACGGTGCTTTCCCCGTTCACGATGTCCGCGTCCCGGAATGAGACCAGCGGCTCGCTTTTTGATGCTGATAGCGCGTTCACTTCCATAGTAACGCAAATATACTTTATTTTTCGGGTATATTTAGGAAAAAATGTGTGTTATTTTTCATTTTCCTTAAGTAAATTTGTAGATTATTATTCACTGATGAAAATGATTGGAAACTATATGAAAGGCAAACTTGCCGCGGCGCTTCTGGCGGCGCTGTCACTTGGGACGTGGACGGCCGCGTCGGCTCAGGAAACCGGATCTGAGCGGTACCGTCTCGCTACCGAACTCTATGCGCACGGGATGTTCGAGAGGGCGGGGAGCATATTCGGGGAAATCTATGCCGGGACAGGTGATGTGACCGCCGGCGGCTACGAGGCGCTTTGCTCAGTGAGGTTGCAGGAGGTGGGGAACGAGACCTTGGCCGATGGCTACGTCGCCTCGCATCCGTATTCCATCCTCGTGCCGCAGATTCATTTTTACAAGGCTCTTAATCTGTTTGACAGACAGGATTATAAGGCAGCCGCGGCCGAATTCGGCAAGATCCGCGAGAACAGCCTGCCGTCCGCCCTGGTGGCTGAATATGCCTTCAAACAGGCATATTCATACTTCGAGGAAGGCGATCTTGCGAAGGCCAAGTCTTTGTTCGAGAAGTCGGAGAAGAGGGTGCAGTCCGACTACACCGCTCCGTCGAGATATTCATTGGGCTACATCAACTATACCGAGAAGAATTTCGACGAGGCCTTCGACTGGTTCGAGAAGGCGGCGAGAGACCCGCGTTTCACCGAGATGTCCAACTCCTACATGGTCGAGTGCCGTTTCATGAAGAAGGACTATTCCTACGTTCTGAAGAACGGCGTCAAGGTTTATGACAATGCCCCGAAGGAGCGTCAGAGGCACTTGGCGAGAATCATCTCCGAATCTTATCTGGCCAAAGGCGACACCGAAAAGGCCAAGGAGTATTACGATGTCGCCCGGAGCGGGGACAACGACATGGACCGCAACGACTATTTCTATGCCGGTTCGCTTCTCTACGCCACTGAGGATTATAAAGGGGCGATCGAGAATTACTCTCTGATGAGGAACAGGACCGACTCGATAGGGCAGATTGCCAACTACAATCTGGCCTACAGCTACATCAAGACGGGCAACAAGGTCGCCGCTCTCGACGCTTTCAAGGACGCCTCCGGGCGCTCGTTCAACCCGGACATACAGGAGGACGCGCATTTCAACTATGCCAAGCTGTCCTTTGACCTGAACCACAACCCGTCAGTCTTCAACGATTACCTCACAAAGTATTCTGACAAGAAGAAAGGGGAGAGGATCTACAGCTACATCGCGCTTGCCTCCCTCTACAGCCACGACTACGCCGGGGCCGTGGAGGCATATTCCAACATAGACATTCTGGACAACGACCAGAAGGCCAATTATATGAAAGCCAACTATCTGCGCGCCGAACAGCTTGTGGAGACGGGGGCGTGGAGGGACGCCGTTCCTTTCCTGAGGGCATCCTCGTTCTATTCGGACAAGCGTTCCCCGTTCAGCCAGCTTTCAAGGTACTGGCTTGGCGAGGCATATTACCGCAGCGACCAGTTCGACAAGGCTTTGGAGACATTCAAGGATCTGTACAACAACTCCGCCCTTGAGGGCAAGACGGAAGGCCGGCTGATTCCTTACGATTTGGCTTACTGCTACTTCCGTCTGGGCGACTACGCCTCCTCCGCCAAATGGTTCGATGAATATCTCCAAGGCCGCAACCTGACCGAGGGGGAGGACGCCGCCGCCCGGCGCGCCGACTGCGACTTCATCCGCAAGGACTACAAGACCGCCGTCACTGAATATGAGGACGCGCTGAAGCGTTTCCCGTTCAAGGACAATCTCTACCCGAACTACCGCGCCGGAATCGCCTACGGGCTTCTCGGGAATATGGACGCCAAGATCGCGACCCTTTCAAAGGCATTGAATGCCAGTCCGTCTGTGGAGTACTACTCCGACGCTATGTTCGAACTCGGAAGGGCCTACGTTGCCGCCGGCAGGAATGATGACGCTGTCGCCGCTTTCACAAAGCTCCGCTCTTCCACCAAAGACAAGACCATTGTCGCACGCTCGCTCATAGAGCTTGGAATGATCTCAAGGAATATGTCCGAGTACGACCAGTCCCTCGGCTACTACAAGCAGGTGATCGCGGAAATGCCGGGCACTGAATATGCTCAGGACGCCCTTCTGGCCATAGAGTCGATCTACCAGTCGCAGGGACGCGCGGACGAGTACATCGATTTTGCTGACAAGGCCGGGGTGATCAGGGACAAGTCCGACAGCGAGAAGGAGACGATGTATTTCAACGCGGCCGAGCAGGTGTTCCTTACAGAGAATTACGCCAAGGCGCTGACTTCGCTCCAGACCTATCTCGAACGTTATCCGTCAGGTCAGAAGGTTTCTCTGGCCGAGTTCTACATCGCTGAATGTTACAGGAACACGGGGAAGAAGGAACAGGCCTGCGACTGGTATAAGAAGTCCATCGAGAAAAGCGAGGGTGCGGCGTTTGCCGAGACGGCCATGCTGAACTTCTCAAGGATGTCCTACGAGCTGCAACGCTACAAGGATGCCTTTGGCGGTTATTCATCCCTGCTTGAGGAGGCCAAGATCGAGAACAACAGACACACTGCGAGAGTCGGGATGATGCGTTCGGCCTACAAGGCCGGGGACTGGGCTACGGCGGAGTCCTGCGCCGACAAGGTGAAGGCTGACGGAAAGAGCACGGCCGCCGAGATCCGTGAGGCTGACTACTTCAAGGCCAAGTCGTTGCTTTCGATGAACGAGCGCGAGGCAGCGTTTGAGATATTCGCGGGCCTCAGTTCTGCTCCATCCACCGCCGAGGGTGCCGAAGCGGCTTATATGATCATTCAGGACGCCTGTGATCAGGGCAAGTATGACACCGTCGAGAAGAAGGTCTATGCCTTCGCCGAAAAGGCCGGTGACCAGAGCTACTGGCTTGCCAAGGCGTTCATCACTCTTGGCGACTCGTTCGCCGAGCAGGATAATCTCACCCAGGCCAAGGCCACGTTCGAGAGCGTCCTGAACGGTTACAAGCCGGCCGAAGGCACGTCTGACGATGTGCTCGACAATGTGCGGATGCGTCTGGAGAAACTTAAAACCATGATGTAGAGGAAATGAATACAATGAAAAGAATATATCTGGTCTCCGCGGCGATGCTGATGACCGCCGCGGTCTCGTTCGGACAGAATTTCAACCCGACCGTCGAGGTCACCAACACCTACCAGGGCAACGCTTCGGAAGTCCACAAGCCTTTGCTGGAGATGAACGTGCCGGATTCTCTGCTCCGTTTCGACCTTGACTTTGACTACGAGGTGTTCGAGAAACCATATCAGGGGGCATACAGTTTCAAACCTTATATGCTGAACCTGAGGCCGGCCAAGGATGCCTGGAGAGGGCGGAAGCTTTATCTCAAGGCCGGAGCCGGCTACTCCCTGCACCCTCAGCTTGATTTCGTTTTCAGTCCCGAACAGAGCGGGCCGTTCCAGATGAGCGTGTACGCCGGCCATAGGTCCTATTTCGGCAACTATCACGAGATCAGACCGGAATTGCAGGATGGACTTTACCGCTTGAAGAAATCAGGGAGTAAGTTCAGCGGCTATGACGCTTTGACCTCGGCGGG